>NZ_CBBQHX010000008.1:0-151232 GCF_964946895.1 Stagnihabitans sp.
ACCCGCTATCCGCTGCAGGAACGCCCCCTCAAACCGCAAAACGACGCCAGCCTCGACGCCGTCAACCAGATGTGCCGCACGACGATCCTGTCCTGCCTGCAAGACGGATTCGTCGACAGCATCTGGCGCGAAAGCTCCCAATGGCTGGGCGACGTCGTGGCCGAGGCCTTCGCCTTCCAAGCCATCTCCCACGACCCCCGCCCCCTCGCCTTGGCGATCACCATGGCCGCTCAAGGCGCCGCTCCCGACGGCATCCTGCCTTCCGTCCTGCCCGGCGACGTGCCGGCCTATGTGGTCACCGACTACACCTTCTCCTGGATCGAACTCCTCGACCTCTACGCCCGCCATCCCGGTGTTACTGACGCCCCGCAAATGATCGCCCACCACCGCGCCACGCTGGAAAAGCTGCTCTCACGCCTCCACGCCGACGTTGGCCGCAACGGCCTCATCAAGTCCGAACCGGGTCGCCGCCTCTTCCTCGACTGGTCCCAAGCCCCTCGGGCCGAGCCGAACCTCACCTACAACCTGCGCTACCTCAACACCCTGCAACTGGCCGCCCGCCTCACCGCCAGCCCGCACACCCGCCAACAGGCGGAGACGCTCCGCGACGCCATCCGCTCCAAATTCCACGACAGGGAATGGCACGAGGTCCCCGAAGGCCCCCCCGCCAGTCAACTCTCGCTCGCCCTCCTGATCCTCACCGACACCGCCACCGGCACCGAGGCCGAGGCCCTGTGCCAGCAGATCGTGGCTCGCTCCCTCGACCTCGACGACACCGCCCCCCCCGGCAAACTGGTCCTCGCCAGCCCCTTCATGCATCACTACATCTTCCAGGCGCTCGACCACCTCGGCCAGACCGACGCCATCCGCGCCGTCATCAAGGCTCGCTGGGGCCGCTGGGTCCATGCGGGCGCACCCACCACCTGGGAAAACTGGGCCATAGATTTCCCCGACGGCTCCGCCTGCCACGGCTTTTCCGCCCACCCGCTCGGCTGGCTCAACCGTTGACATAAGGCGCGCGTGCCGCGCATTGCTTTTATCTCGCCTCTGGCGTGCCGCCAACCGGCTCGGGCGAAGTCCCTCCGGGGGGAGTATTTGTGCAAGGAGCAAATGCAAGAAAGCTCCCTGTACCTTTCACCTTGGCCCAAATATCCCCGCCGGAGGCAAGCGGGCCTCTTGCCCGCGCAGGCGACCTCAAAGGCGTGCGGCGCCCTTGCGCCGCTCCTTTGGCTCAGGCCGGCAGCATGCGGGCCAGCCAGGCGCCCTGGCGCTCGATCTGGAAGGGGCCACCGCCTTCGTGGTCGTTGAAGGTATAGCGCTCCATCGCCTTTTCCCCGCCATAGGCATTGAAGGCGGCATAGACCGTCGAGGGTGGGCAGACCGTGTCCATCAGGCCGACTGAGAACAGTGCAGGCGCCGTGGCCCGGGCGGCGAAATGGATGCCGTCGAAATGGTTCAGCGTGGCAAAGACCTGCGCCTCGGCCCAACGGTGCACCGACAGGTAGCGCGCGATTTCCAGATAGGGGTCGCGGGTTGCCACAATGACCGAGCGGGCGAAGTCGCACAGGTACGGCACATCGGGCATCACGGCCGCAAGGCCCGGCACCAGTCCCGCCACCGCAAGGCTGATCCCGCCGCCTTGACTGCCGCCGGTCACCGCGATCCGCGCGGGGTCGATGCCGGGGAAAGCCTTCGCCGCCTCCACCGCCCGCACCGCATCCGAGTAAACCCGGCGGTAGAAGTAATCCTCGCGCCGCTGGATGCCCTTGGTCATGAAGCCCGATTGTGCCGGGTCCGACCCCACCGGGTCCGGCGTGACCCCATGCGCCCAGCCAGAGCCTTGGCCCCGCGTGTCCATCACCAGCACGGCGCGTCCGGTGGCGGGCCAGAACAGGTGTTCATGCGCAAAGCTGCGCCCGCCGCCATAGCCGATGAACTTGACCACGCAACTGCGCGCCCCGCCCTTCGGCGTGATGAACCAGCCGCGCACCGGATGGCCGCCATAGCCGTTGAAGGTCACGTCATAGGTGTCAAACAGCGGCAGCCCCGCATCGAACGCATCGAACCTTGCATCCAGCGGATGGGCGCGGGTCTCCTGCAGGGTTTCTGCCCAAAAGGCATCGAAGTCCGGCGGCGCCACGGCTGTGCTGCGGTAATCGGCCACCACGTCGGGCATCAGGTCGGGAAAGGGCATCGCATTCTCCTCTTTGCCGCCACTTGACCCCAATCCGGGCCTTCAATCCAGCCCCCTGCCCGCCTATAAGGCAACAAACCGATGGAGGCCCCGATGCGCGACGCCACAATCACCCGCAAGACTTCCGAGACCGAGATTTCCGTCCGGGTCGATCTGGATGGCACCGGCAAGGCCACGATCTCCACCGGGGTGGGCTTTTTCGACCACATGCTCGACCAGTTGGCCAGGCATTCGCTGATCGACATGACCGTGTCGGCCAAGGGGGATCTGCACATCGACGACCACCACACGGTGGAGGATGTGGGGATAGCCCTCGGTCAGGCCATCGCCAAGGCGGTGGGCGACAAGAAGGGCATCCGCCGCTATGGCCACTTTGCCCTTGCCATGGATGACGCCCAGATCGCCTGCGCGCTGGACCTGTCCGCACGTCCCTACCTGATCTGCAACCTTGATTTCCAGACGCCCAAGATCGGCACGTTTGATACCGAACTGGTGCGCGAATTCTTCCAGGCCCTGGCCACCCATGGCGGCATCACCCTGCACATCGACAAGCGCCACGGCTTCAACTCCCACCACATCGCCGAGGCGGCCTTCAAATCCGTCGCCAAATCCCTGCGCATGGCGGTGGAGAAAGACCCCCGGAACGACGCCCTGCCCTCCACCAAGGGCGCGCTATGAGCCTGACGGTTCTGGTTGATTACGACTCCGGCAACCTGCATTCGGCCGAGAAGGCCTTCCAGCGGATGGCCGTCGAAACCGGCTCGGGCGAGATCCTCGTGTCCTCCCGCCCCGAAGACGTCGCCCGCGCCGACCGGATCGTGCTGCCCGGCGACGGTGCCTTTCCGGCCTGCCGCCGCGCTTTGGGCAGCTACGGCGGCCTGTTCGAGGCCATCGAAGAGGCCGTCACCCACAAGGCCCGCCCCTTCCTTGGCATCTGCGTCGGAATGCAGATGCTGGCCTCCTGGGGCCGCGAATACGAGGATGTGGCAGGCTTCGGCTGGATTCCCGGAGAGGTCGTCAAGATCACCCCCGCCATGGCAAAACCGGGCGACCCCCACCTGAAAGTGCCGCACATGGGCTGGAACGATCTGGTGATCGACGCGCAAAGTTCGGGGCCCCACCCCGTGCTGGAGGGGATCAAGACCGGCGATCACGCCTATTTCGTCCACTCCTACCACTTCCGCGTCACCGATCCGGCGCAGCGTCTGGCCCATGTCGACTATGCCGGGGCCGTCACCGCCATCGTCGGACGCGACACCATCATCGGCACCCAGTTCCACCCCGAGAAAAGCCAGACCGCCGGCCTGCGCCTGATCGGCAACTTTCTGCGCTGGGCTCCGTAAGCAGCGCCCGACACAGGCAGAAGGCGCCATCGGGCCAAGGGCGCCTCTGGTCGAAATCAGAAGATCAGGATATCCGACGCCGTCAGGACGGCCCCGGCCTGCAGGGTGGCCAAAAGCGCCTGCCCGCCCAAGCCACTGCCATTGGCGTCAAACCACAGTTGATGATGGACCGTGTCGAAGATGAAGCGGTCATCGGCATCCTGCGCCACGTTGTCCGACCTCGCCTGAAATTGCGCCGCAGACAGCAGACCCGCCACCAGCCCCGCGCCAAAGCCCGCCGCCGAGATCGCAATGCTGTCATTGTCCCGCAGGGTCGCGCCAAAATCCGTGATCTTGTCGCCGCCCTCGCCCGCCGCGTTGAACAGGAACTGATCATTCCCGAACCCGCCCGTCAGCTTGTCGGCGCCAAGGCCGCCCGTCAGCGTGTCATTGCCCGTGCCGCCCGACAGCGTGTCATTGCCACCCAGACCCTGCAGCAGGTTCGCCCCACCATCCCCCGCCAGACTGTCCGCCCCGAACCGCGAGCCGATGATGTTCTCGATATTGCTGTAGTCATCATCCGCCGCCGCCCCGGTGTTGGCAAAACTGCCATCCAGCGCCACGTGAATGGCGCCGCCCGTGCGGAAATCCAGCGTGTCGATCCCCGCCCCGCCGTCCACGGTCTCAATCCCCGCGCCCAGCCGGAAGGTGTCATTGCCATCCCCGCCATAGATCGCGCCTTCAATCGTGCCGCCGCGCCCGTCATAGGTGTCTTTGCCCTCACCCAGCGTCACAGCCCCGTATAGGTGCCCAAGGTTGCGCAGCGTGTCATCTCCGCTTGACCCCGCGACGCTGGCCGTACCGCCCTCGATCGTGCCGGTGTTCAGGATCGTCAGCGCCTCGCTCAAGATGCTGATGACGCCATAGTCCTCGCCGTTGATCGTCCCATGGTTGTGCAGAACAGAGCCCGACCCGACATCCGCGCCGAAGCGGACGCCCACAGTGCCGTCCAGCAGGCCATAATTCGTCACGGTCGACCTCGCGGTCAAAAGATTGATGGCCTCACCGGCCGCAGAGATGACCCCAGTTGCTGTCACCAGAACCCTGTTGAGCGAATCCGTTGGCAAAGCGGCGCTGAACTGCACGCCATTCCCGCCGGACAAGTCGCTGTCAGCCACCGTCCCCGCAATACGGACCCAGTGTTCCCCACCAAGGGCCGCAACCGCATTGCCGCTGTCCACCGCGATGATCCCACTGCCCCCGACAAGCAAATCGTCTATGGTGCCAAGATCCGCTGCGACCAACTTGGTCAAAGTCACGACCTGCAAGACCATCTCAATGTCTCCGCTCAAAAAGGATTTGTCGCGGAACATCCGCCTGCACAAAGGTGTGCCCCAGGCCCGTCCCGCCTGTAAAGCCCTTTCCCGACCGCGCCGCAGCAAAGCCCCGTCTTGCCCCGCCCGCGCCTTGCGCCTAAGAGGCGCCATCCCGCACCGCGAGGCCCGTCATGATCCTCTACCCCGCCATCGACCTCAAGGACGGCCAATGCGTCCGCCTCCTGCGCGGCGAGATGTCCGCCGCCACCGTCTTCGGCGACGATCCCGCAGCCCAAGCCGCCAAATTCGCAGCCGCCGGCTGCGCGTGGCTCCACCTCGTCGACCTCAACGGCGCCTTCGCCGGAACCCCGGTCAACGCCGCCGCTGTGGAAGCCATCCTATCTGCGGTCAAAGTCCCAGCCCAACTGGGCGGCGGCATCCGCGACATGGCCACCATCGAGATGTGGCTGAAGAAAGGCCTCGCCCGCGTCATCCTCGGCACCGTCGCCGTTGAGAACCCCGATCTGGTCCGCCAAGCCGCCAAGGCCTTCCCGGGCCAAATCGCCGTCGGCATCGACGCCCGCAAAGGCTTCGTCGCCACCAAAGGCTGGGCCACCGAGACCACGATCCAAGCCACCGACCTCGCCCGCAGCTTTGAAGACGCCGGCGTCGCCGCGATCATCTACACCGACATCGACCGCGACGGCGCCATGCAAGGCCCCAACATCGAGGCGACCGAAGCCCTCTCCCGCGCCGTCACCATCCCCGTCATCGCCTCCGGTGGCGTCAGCCGGATGGCGGACCTGATTGCCCTGCGCGACACCGGCACCATTGCCGGGGCAATCTCGGGCCGGGCGCTGTATGATGGGGCGATTGATCTGGCGGAAGCGCTGAGGGCGCTAAAAGGGTAGGTTTTCCTCCGCCTACCCAACCGCTTGTCAAGAACACCGCACGGCCCTAGCCTGGGTTCATTGGGTTAGGGCAGCCGATGGACAATTTCAGCCTCTTCGATCTCTTCGGCTGGAGCCTTTGGGGCAGAGTCTCTTAAGGGAGTCCGTGGCAGTTCGAGGTCTTATTGTTTGTTGCTATTTTCGGCATGATCCCTGCGTCGGTCCAGATCGCCGCAACAGCGCTCGCGAGCCTTGCCATCCCGCGCGGCTTCATCACCAAATCCCGCTGGCTTCCCCTGAGCAGGTTTACGCTGGTGGCGCTGTGCCTGATCCTCCTGATGACCGCAGCCGCTTTTCAAGCTTCTCTCATCTTTCGGGCGGGCGACTGCCAGAGCCTTGAGCAACTTGACATCGACGACATCGACTGGGCCTACAAATGCACGCTGATCCCGCGACCGGAATCGGACAGGCTGAATGACCGCATGGGCTGGATCGGATTGCTCTCCTTCGGCTGGCCTCATCTGCTCTGTGTCGCAGTCGTCCTTGAAACGGTGGCACGTCGCAGGGCAAAGGCGTGACGCCATCCCCCTTCCCCCCGCCCGCCACAGGCGCTAAACCCTCCTCATGCTGAAAACCCGCCTCATCCCCTGCCTTGATGTCGCCGATGGCCGTGTGGTCAAGGGTGTCAACTTCGTCAACCTGATTGACGCCGGTGATCCGGTAGAGGCCGCGCGCGCCTATGACGCGGCTGGCGCGGATGAGCTGTGCTTTCTCGACATCCACGCCACCCATGAAAACCGTGGCACGATGTTTGATCTGGTGACCCGCACCGCCGAGCAGTGCTTCATGCCGCTCACCGTCGGCGGCGGTGTCAGAACCCACCACGACGTCCGCGCCCTCTTGCTCGCCGGGGCCGACAAGGTCTCCTTCAACTCCGCCGCCGTGGCCGACCCCAATGTGGTGGCCGAGGCGGCGGACCGTTTCGGCTCCCAATGCATCGTCGTGGCCATCGACGCCAAGACCGTCGCCCCCGGAAAGTGGGAGATCTTCACCCACGGCGGCCGCAAATCCACCGGCATCGACGCGGTGGACTTCGCCCGCACCGTGGCCGCCAAGGGCGCTGGCGAAATCCTGCTGACCTCGATGGACCGCGACGGCACCAAGGGCGGCTACAACCTGCCCCTGACCCGCGCCATCGTCGATGCCGTCTCGATTCCGGTGATCGCCAGCGGCGGCGTCGGCACGCTGGACCATCTGGTGGAGGGCGTCACCATCGGCGGCGCCTCTGCGGTTCTGGCCGCCAGCATCTTCCACTTCGGCACCTTCACCATCGCCGAGGCGAAGGCCCACATGGCCGCCGCCGGCATCCCGATGAGGCTGTCATGACCGCCCCCGAAAGCGCCCTGAACCGCCTCGCCGCCACCATCCAGGCCCGCAAAGGCGCCGATCCCGAAACCTCCTGGACCGCCAAACTCCTCGCCAAAGGCCCCGAGAAATGCGCCGAGAAGTTCGGCGAAGAGGCGGTCGAGGCGATCATCGAAGCCGTCAAGGGTGACCGCGCCAAGCTGACGGCCGAGGCGGCGGATGTGCTCTACCATCTTCTGGTGATGCTCGCCGCCCGCGACGTGACGCTGGCCGACGTCGAAGCCGAACTGACCCGGCGCGAGGGCACCTCGGGTATCGCCGAAAAAGCCGCCCGTTAAGCCGGGCATCGGCGGACCGCCCCTCCGCGCTCAAGTCCAGCAGCGCGGGCCCCCGGCAGCACCGCCCCCCAGCAGCACCGCCCCCCAGCAGCACGGGCCCCCAAGCAACACGGGCCATGCACCCGCAATCTGCCCCTCACGCCACCTGCACCTCGGCCTTCAGCCGCACCAGATCCACCTTGCCAGAGGCGGTCAGCGGCAAAGCCTCGCGCTCCAGCCAGCTGCGCGGGCGTTCATGCGGCGCCAGGGCGGCCGAAGCGCGCTGCGCCGCCGCCTTCACCCCCGCCCCGGCCAAGGGATCGGGGACCAGCACCGCCACCAGCTCCGCCCCCATGATCTGATGCGGCCGCGTCACCACCGCCGCCGCCTCCACCCCCGGCACCGTGCGCAACAAGGCCTCGATCGCCGCCGGCGAGGCGGCAAGCCCCATCACCTTGACCATCCGGTCGATCCGGTCGCCAATCGTCAGCCGACCCGCCGCATCCAGCCGGCCCCGGTCGCCGGTGAAGACGGCAAAACCCCGCCCGGTCACCGGATCGGGCTTGCGGCGGCGGGCGGTCTGCTCGGGGTCCTCCCAATACCCCTCGAAGACACCGGCCCCGCGATGCACCACCTCACCCCAATCGCCCGGCGGCAGCACACGCCCGGCCTCATCCACCACGCACAGATCCGACCCCGGCAGGGCGCTGCCCACCACGCCCGGCGCCAAGGCCTCGTCCCCGGCGCGCAGCGTGGCCGAGCGGAAGGTCTCGGTCAGGCCATAGTTCAGACAGCGCCGCGCGCCGGGGAACAGGGCGGCAAGGTCCTGCCAGACCCGCTCGGGCATCACCGCCCCCGTGCTCATCACCAGCCGGACCGAGGCCCGGTCGCGCCGGCCGATGTCAGACACCCCCCGCGTCAACCCGGCATAAACCGAAGGCACCCCGCCGAAAACCGTGGGGCGATGACGCTCCACCGCCTCGGGCAGACCCGCCAGACCGGGCGGCGCCAAGACCAGCGTCAGCCCCAGCCGGTACATCGCCAGAAGCTGGCCCCAGCCATAGTCATGCGCAAAGGGCACCGCGCACAACAGCCGATCCGCCGCGCCAAACCCCACCGCAGCCGCGACCCGGTCCACCCCGTCCAGCAAGGTCGATTGCCGCTGCATCACCCCCTTGGGCCGCCCGGTGGAGCCTGAGGTGAAGACGATCGACCCCAGCCCCGCGCCCTCGCCCAAGGCCGGCACCGCGCGCAGCCGTGGCGCGGCCTCCAGCACCGACGGGGCGCAGACCGGGGCGGCCGCGCAGTCGGTCAGCCGGTCGCTGACCACCAGCGCTGCCCGCACCCGCTCGGCCACGCCCTCCACCGCCACTTCGGCCGGCGCCAAGACCGGCACGGCCCCCAGCGCCCAGAGCGCCAAGGGCAGCGCCGCCGCCGCAACCCCGTTGGCCAGATGCACCACCACCCGATCACCCGGCCGGACGCCGGCCCGCTGCAGTCCCCCGGCCATCCGCAGACACAGATCGTGCAACTGGGCAAAGCGGACCTCGCGGTCGCCGATCAAGACCGCCGGCAGCGCGCCGCGTGCCGCAACCACCGCCTCAAATGCCTGCCAACCGCTCATGATCGCTCCCTTTGCTCCTGTAGGGTGGGGTTCACCCCACCTTGCCGGGATGCCACACCCGGCTGTCCCATCCGCCCGGAAGGTGGGGCCAAAGCCCCACCCTACCTAGCCCTTGTCCTGCGGACGTGGCACAGCCGCGGCCAGCCGCGCCGCCGCGCTGAACTGCCGCAACGCCTCGTCCCGGGTCGGTTTGCGCGGCACGGCCAGCGCCACATAGCCCAGACGCTCCATCGGGGCCTGCAGATGCCCCATCAACCCGCCCGCCGCCCGCCGCGACATCGCCTTCTGCCAGCGCCCGACCGAAGCCGTTGAAAACCCCGCCTCGCCCGCGGCCTTCCAGTCGCCCAGACCCACCCGCCCCGGGGCCGCCACGGCCGCCAGCCAATCGCCCGCCGAACGCCGCGCCACGCCCAGATGATCGCACACCCGCCCCATCACCGTCACCGGGTCCGCCACCAGATCCTCATAGCGGATCAGGCACGCCGCCGGATTGCCCTCCACCATGTCCAGCAACGCCGTCACCCGCTCGGCCCAGGCCGAGGCCAGCGCCTCGACCGGGGCGGGATAGCGGGCAAGCCAAGGCTGCAGTTCGGGCAGAAACCGCCCCATCTTCTGCGCCAGATCCAGGTTGCTGGCGATCACGTCCAGCGGATGCCGCACCAGCCCGATGAATTTCGCATGCCCCGCCAGCAGATCCGACAAGGCCTCCAGATGGAACAGATCGAAACCCGACTTCTCCACCCAGACCGGCTTGCCCGCCGCCATCCTTGCGTGAAAGCCGAACAGAACCCCGCGCAGCGCCGCATAGACATCGGCCTCCGGGATCCCGGCAAAGCCAAGCCCGCTGCGCACGCCAATCGGCACCGTCTCGCTCGGGCTTTCGGCCAGAAACCTTGCGCAGGCCGTGGTCAACCACGGCTCCGCCGGGCAGGACACCTCGGGATGCTGATCCAGCAACCGCCGCAGCAGCGTCCCACCCGAGCGGGGAAAGGCCAGGATCACACCAAACCGCGTCATGCCAACCGCTCCGCACCCAGCGCCGCGGCCGCAGCCGCCTCCGGGGTGGCGTCCCGCAACGCCAGCCCATCCCAGACATATTCCCGCACCACCGGATGCGAGATGAACCCCGCCGGAGAGGCCGTGGCCCCATAGGCCCCCGACAGCCCCACCGCCAGCACATCGCCCAACCGCACCTGCGCCAAAACCACATCCCGCGCCATCAGGTCGATCGAGGTGCACAAGGGCCCCGCCACCGTCACCCGCTCCAGCGGCCCGTCCGAGGTCAGGTTGCGCATCGGCCAGGCCCGCTTGACGACCGATCCCATCAGGCCGCAGGCCGCCATATGCGCGTTGAACCCCGCGTCCAGCATCACGATCACCGCCCCACGCCCCTCCTTGCGCGCCACCACCTGCGCCAGAAGCTGGCCTGCCGGCGCCACCAGCCAGCGGCCCAGCTCGATATCCACCGCAACCCCGGCCAAGGGCGCCAAAGCCGCCCGCACAAGGCCCGCCACCTCGGCCAGATCCAGCGCCACCTGCCCCTCATGATAGGGCACGCCAAAGCCCGAGCCGAAGATCACCCGCTCCCCCGGCCCAAGCCGCAGCGCCAAAGCCACACAGATCTCGACATTCGCCGCAATCGCCCCCGCATCCAGCGCGTTCGACCCGGCATAGAAATGCAGCCCCACCAAGACGATCCCCGGCAAGGCGCGCACCGCGGCCAGAACCTCAGCCGCGCCTTCCTCGTCAATGCCGAACTGCGTCGCCTGCCCGGTCATCCGCGCGCCAAATCCCTTGGGACTGGTGGCCGGGCTGATCCGCGCCAAGACCTTCTGCACCCCACCCCGCGCCACCGCCGCGGCCGAGGTCATCTGCGCCTGATGCAGGCTTTCCACCACAACATGGCCAATCCCGCGCGCCACCGCCTCGTCAATCTCGGCCCGGCGCTTGGCAGGCCCGGTAAAGCTGATGTCCGCCGCCCGGGCCCCCGCCGCCAGGGCCCGCCGCACCTCGCCGATCGAGGAGGCGTCGATCAGCGCCCCCGCCCCGATCATCCGCGCCAGCACCGCCGGATGCGGGTTGGCCTTCACCGCATAGCGGATGCCACAGCCCGGCAAGGCCGCCGCCAGCGCCGCCTGCCGCGCCGCCACCACGGTCAGGTCATAGACATAGGCCGGCGTCTCGATCGCCGCCAACAGATCAGGCCGCCCGGCAAGGTCCAGCGCGGTACCCTCAGCGCTTCGGAACGCGGCGGTCTGCGGTGCCTCGGTCATGCCGGACCTATGAAATCAAAGCTCACCGCCTGCCCGAAGGCGCTGTCGGCGATGGTTTCCATCGTGCGGCTCAACAGGCCCATGCCGGTCAGGCTGGCCACCGGATTGTGGCGGGTGTCCTTGGGGATGGCATAGCCCCGCGCGGTGGGCAGCAGGGCGCACAGCCGGGCGTTCTGCTCCGCATCAAAGGGCTGCAACTTGGCATAGATATTGTGAACCGCCGGCGGCGCCCCGGCAAGACAGCCACACATCGGGTCAAAGGCAATGCCCGCCCGCCGCAGCGCAATGCCCCGCCCCGGCGTGAAGAACCGGCAGCCCATCGTCACCGCCGGCGCATCGCCCGCCAGCAGGGCCGCCTGAATCGCCGGCGCCCCACCGGAACTGGCCCCCATATAGGTGCGCGGCACGATACCCTGCGCCGCAAGAATCCGCAGCACCTGCATCAGCGACTCATAAAACGTCCGCCCGCCCGCCAAGGACCACCTGCCGAAGGTGCCGTTCGGCGTTGCCAGCATCACCACATCCAGCGCCCGGTGCCCCAGCATGTCCAGAAACCGCACATTGGGCAAAAACATCCGCGCCCGGATCGAGGTGAAACACACCAGCGCCCCACGCTCGGCCGCCTGCTGGGCTGACCGGTACAAGACCACGCCCGGCGCCAGCACCTCGCGCCGATAGACAGCACCGCCCTTGCTGCGCAGCTTGGTCCAATAGGGCGCCAACCGCGCCACGCGCAGCCGGGCCTCGCCGTCCAGCTCGGCGGCGATCCGCCCGTACACCTCGGCCAGTTCCTGCGGCGCGAATTCGTTGGAATAGCGGTGCAACCGACGCTCCAGCATCGCCTCCTGACCGGCCTCGCGCAGCAGCCGCAGCACCGCGCGCGCCGCCAGCGCAATCTCCCCCACCTCTGCCGCAGCCGGCGTGACCCTACCCAGCCCTGCCCGCCGACCCACCGTCACCCCGCTGTCCGCCTCAGGCCGCATCGGCACGCTCGACAAAGGCGCAAATCGCCGCGACCGAGTCGAAATTGGCGAAGGTCAGGTCTGCGGGCGGGATTTCGCAGCCCAGATGGCTTTCCACCATGCTGATCAGCGCAACAAGGGCGAAACTGTCCAGAATGCCGGTCGACATCAGCCCCTCCGCCGCCAGAATCTCGTCCAGGGTCAGGCCGGATTCCAATGCAATGACCTCGCAAAGCTGACCTTTGAACAGTTCCATCTCAACCTCCACCTCAATGTGGAAAAGAGTGCCACCACCTGAGGGGCGCACGCAAGCGCCAAGGCAAACTGATCCATGTTGTTGCACAATCTTGCTCAACCGGCAGGCGAATCTGACAATAAGGTTAACAGGGCAAAACCCCGCCGCGCGTAACTACGCAAAAACGACGCAAACCCGACGCGGACCTGACGCGGCCATGCCGGCCGCCAAAGGCAAAACGCCGCAGATTAATGCGGCGTTCTCAAGGGCTTGTCACATCAGGGCAGCGTCCGGTCAGGCGTTGAACAGGAAGTGCAGCACATCCCCGTCCTTGACCTCATAAGTCTTGCCCTCGACCCGGAATTTGCCCGCTTCCTTGGCCCCCGCCTCGCCATTGCCCGCGACATAGTCATCAAAGGCGATGGTTTCGGACCGGATGAAACCCTTTTCGAAGTCGCCATGAATGACACCCGCCGCCTGCGGAGCCAAAGTGCCCTTCAGGATCGTCCAGGCCCGCGCCTCTTTCGGCCCGACGGTGAAATAGGTCTGCAGACCCAGCAGTTCGTAGCCCGCGCGGATCAGCCGGTCCAGACCGGCCTCGTGCAGACCCATTTCCTCAAGGAACATCGCGGCCTCGTCGGCGGGCAGCTGGCTGATTTCTTCCTCGATCCGGGCCGAAATCACCACCGAGCCCGCGCCCTGCGCCCGTGCCATCGCGGCCACGCGGTCGGACTGGCTGTTGCCCTTGGCGGCACAAGACTCTTCAACATTGCAAACGTAAAGCACTGGTTTTGCAGTCAAAAGCTGCAACAGACGCCAAGCGCGCTTGTCATCCTCGGCCACTTGAACGGTGCGCGCGGGCTTGCCCGCCTCCAGCGCAACCTGCGCCATGGCCAGCAGGCGGTCTTGATCCTGCAGGTCCTTGTCGCCGCCCTTGATCTTGCGCGCAAGCCCGGCCCGACGCCGCTCGACCGACTCAAGATCGGCCAGCATCAGTTCGGTTTCAATGGTTTCGGCGTCGGCGACCGGGTCGATCCGGCCCTCGACATGGGTGATGTCGCCATCTTCAAAACAGCGCAGCACATGGGCCACGGCGTCACATTCGCGGATGTTGGCCAGAAACTGGTTGCCCAAACCCTCGCCTTTTGAAGCGCCGCGCACCAGACCGGCGATGTCGACAAAGGTCATCCGCGTCGGAATGATCTGCTTTGATCCGGCAATCGAGGCCAATTTGTCCAGCCGCGCATCCGGCACAGCGACTTCACCCACGTTGGGTTCAATCGTGCAAAACGGGAAGTTGGCGGCCTGCGCGGCAGCGGTTCGGGTCAAAGCATTGAAAAGGGTAGATTTCCCGACATTCGGCAAACCCACGATACCCATTTTGAAACCCATGACACCCTCCGCTTCTGACCCACGCGGCATAGGTGCGCCGCGCGGTCCGGTCAAGGGCGCACGCGCGCCAGAAGGCCAAGGCCCGCAGGTTTTTGCGCGCGAAAAGACCCTGTGCGCCGGGCGGATCGACCGCTAAACTGGCCAAAACCGATGGAGGCCGCAATGCCAACGCATCCCTATATCCATTTTCAAGGCCAATGCGCCGAGGCGATGACCGCCTACGCCGCCCTGTTCGGCGGCACGGACCTGCAGATCATGCTCTACACCCAAGGCCCCCCGGTGCCCGAGGCGTGGCAGGGCAGCACCCGCGTGATGCACGCACAACTGCGGTTGGGCGACGGCACCCTGATGGCCTCCGACTACCCCCCGGGCATGGCCGGAGAGCCGCAGAAAGGCTTTTCCGTCATGCAAAGCGCGGCCGATGTCGCAACGGCGCAGGCGTGGTTTGACGGTCTGGCACAGGGCGGCACGGTGATCGAGGCGTTCAAACCCACCTTCTTCTCCCCCGGCTTTGGCATGGTGCAAGACCGGTTCGGCACCCACTGGATCATCTCGGCCATGGCCTGAGGCCGGCAGCACCGGGCCCAAAATCTTCGCAGAAGATTTGTATCCCCAGACAGCCATTGATTTTCCCGCCGCCCAAGTGCAAATCGGCAGGCGTACATTCTTTGCAGAGATCGCTGACATGACCCGAATCGATGACACTTTCGCGCGGCTGAAGGCTTCCGGCCGCAAGGCCTTCGTGGCCTATGTCATGGCTGGCGATCCGGATGTGGCGACGTCGCTGGCCGTGATGAAGGGCCTGCCGGGCGCCGGTGTCGACATCATCGAACTGGGCTTGCCCTTCACGGACCCGATGGCCGATGGCCCGACGATCCAACTGGCGGGGCAACGGGCGCTGGAAGCCGGCATGACGGTCGACAAGACCCTGCAAATGGTGCGCGATTTCCGTGCCGGCGATGCCACGACGCCGATCGTGCTGATGGGCTACTACAACCCGATCTACGCGCGCGGCGTCGACCGTTTTCTGGCCGAGGCGAACGAGGTTGGCATCGACGGGTTGATCATTGTCGACCTGCCGCCGGAAGAAGATGAAGAACTGTGCATTCCGGCCCAGAAAGCCGGCCTGAACTTCATCCGGCTGGCCACCCCCACCACGGACAACAAGCGCCTGCCCAAAGTGCTGCAGAACACCTCGGGCTTTGTCTATTACGTCTCGATCACCGGCATCACCGGGGCTGCTGCCGCCGAAGCGTCGGATGTCGCCCCCGAGGTCGCGCGTATCAAATCGCAAACCGATTTGCCGATCATCGTGGGCTTTGGCATCACCACCCCCGAAGCGGCCGAGGCCATCGCCGCCGTTGCCGACGGCGCCGTGGTGGGCTCTGCCATCGTCAAGCAGATCGGCGAGGGGCGACCGGTGTCCGAGGTGCTGTCCTTCGTGGCCAGTCTTGCGGCCGGGGCCCACAAGGCCTGATGCACGATACCGCCTACAGCCTTGTTCTGGCGGAAAGTTTTCAGCGCCTGACCGGCCGCATCCTGACCGATGTCTGGACCCTGCCGCAACCTCTTGTCTCGCATGGGACCGAGGCTGATCCGATTTTCCGCTATGGCAACGCCGCCGCTCTGGCCCTGTGGGAGATGGAGTGGGACGGCTTTACCAAACTGCCCTCACGCCTGTCGGCGCAGGATGATCCTGCCATTCAAACCGATCGCAGCCGCTATCTGGCCGAGGCTGCGGCACGGGGTTGGGTGGAGAATTACCAAGGCATCCGCATCTCGGCCACCGGGCGGCGGTTCCGCATTGCCGACACGATCCTGTGGACCGTCACCGATGCCGCAGGTCTGCGCCACGGACAAGCAGCCCTGATCGGCCGGGTCGAGCGGCTTGATTAACCGCCTCTGAGCCTGCAGACTGCCCGTCGCGCACAGGGGGGGGTAGAATGACCAAGGGACGGATCGAGGCCTTTTCGGATGGTGTCATCGCCATCATCATCACCATCATGGTTCTGGAACTGAAAGTGCCGCATGGCGCAAGCTGGGCGGATTTTCAGCCGCTGGTGCCGATTTTCCTGTGCTATATCCTGTCCTTCGCCAATGTCGGTATCTACTGGGTCAACCATCACCACATGTTCCACGCCGTTCACCACATCGGCGGTTGGGTGCTGTGGGCCAATCTGCATCTGCTGTTCTGGCTGTCCCTGATGCCTTTCGTCACCGAATTGATCGGCGAGAACGACTTTGCCGGGGTGACCGTCTTTCTTTACACGGCAGACCTATTGATGTGCGCCATCTCTTACGGGCTTCTGGTGGTGGCGCTGGTCAGCCAGCACGGCAAGGACAGCACCTTTGCCCGCGCCCTCAACAATGGCGCCAAAGAGAAGATTTCCCTTGCGGCCTATGTGGTGGCCCTGCCCCTGTCACTGTATCTGCCGGTGGCGGCGTTGCTGTTCATCGGCTTTGTGGCGTTGTACTGGGTGGTGCCCGATACCCGCTTTGCCCACCTTGCCGAGAAGGCCTGACCTCATGCCCATCATCACCTGCATCGAAGACCTGCGGCAGATGCACCGCCGCAAAGTGCCGAAAATGTTCTGGGACTACTGCGAAAGCGGATCGTACACCGAGCAGACCTTTGTCGAGAACTGCAGCGATTTCAGCAAGATCCGCTTGCGTCAGCGTGTCGCGCGGGACTTGACGGGGCGGACGACCGAAACCACGATGATGGGCCGCAAGGTGGCGATGCCCGTGGCATTGTCGCCCGTCGGCTCGTGCGGCATGCAATCGGCGGATGGCGAGATCAAGGCGGCCAAGGCCGCCGAGGCGTTTGGCGTGCCCTTCACTTTGTCGACCTTCTCGATCTGCTCGATCGAAGACATTGCCGAACACACCAAAGCCCCCTTCTGGTTCCAGCTTTACGTCATGCAGGACGAGGATTTCGTCGATGGCCTGATCGAGCGCGCCCGCAAGGCAAAGTGCGATGCGCTTGTCCTGACACTGGATCTGCAAATTCTGGGCCAGCGCCACAAGGACATCAAGAACGGCTTGACCGCCCCGCCGAAGATGACGCCGAAAAACATCCTCGACATGGCGATGCATCCCGGTTGGTCCTTGGCCATGGCGCAGACCAAGCGGCGGACGTTTCGCAACGTGGTGGGCCATGCCAAGGGCGTGGTCAGTCTGCAAGACCTCAACACCTGGTCCAACGCCAACTTCGACCCGCTGCTCGACTGGGGCAAGGTGCGGAAATTGCGCGACAAATGGGGCGGCAAACTGATCCTGAAGGGCATTCTGGATGCCGAGGATGCGCGGCTTGCGCGCGACTGCGGGGCGGATGCCATTCTGGTGTCCAACCACGGCGGGCGGCAACTGGATGGTGCCTTGTCCACCATCCGCAGCCTGCCGCAGGTGGTGAAGGCCGTCGGCGACCAGATGGAGGTTTACCTCGACGGCGGTATCCGCTCCGGTCAGGACGTGCTGAAAGCCGTGGCCATGGGGGCGAAATCCACCTTCATCGGGCGCAGCTACCTTTATGGGCTTGGCGCGATGGGTCAGGCGGGTGTCACCAAGGCGCTGGAGGTGATCCAGAAGGAAATGGACATCACCATGGCACTGTGCGGCGTGCAAAAGGCCCGAGAGTTCGGGCGTGAGCATGTTCTGGTGCCGGAAGGTTTCGAAGGGCGTTGGGAATGATCGAGACGCTGGTCTATTTCGACGTCCTGGGTCAGCGCGTGGTCGGCACCCTGTGCCTGCCGCAAGGGGGCCCTGCCCCGGTGGTGCTGATGCTGCATGGCTTCACCGGCACACGGGACGAGATGCCGGTGGCGGGCGTTGGCGAAGGGGTCTTCTCGCGTTCGGCCCGGCGGCTTGCGCAGCAGGGGCTTGCCTCTTTGCGGATCGACTGTCGCGGCAGCGGCGACAGCGAGGGCGATTTCAGCAACACGACCTATGAGGGCCAGATTGCCGATGGGTTGGCCGCACTGCAGGTGCTGCGCCGCGAGCCTCGGGTTCGGGGCGACCGGATCGGCGTGCTGGGGTGGAGCCAGGGCGGGCTGGTGGCGGCGGCGGTGGCCGGGCGGACGAACCTTCCCGTGGCGACCGCCCTGTGGGCGGCTGTGGCTGACCCAAGGGAAAGCCTTGGCGGAACCATGGGGGCTGCCGTGGTGGCGGCGGGGCTGAAGACGGGCGATGTGGCTTTGCCCATCCAGTTGCCCTGGAAGGATATTGCCCTGAAACAGGGCTACTTCGACGGCATGATGACGATGAACCCGCCGGCAGAGATTGCGGCCTACGACGGCCCGCTGTTTGTGGCCCATGGCTGGCAGGACGAAGCCGTTCTGCCCCATGCCGCCGCGGCATTTCTGGCAGCCCACAAGGCCAGTCAGGAAAGCTGGCTGGAGGAGATGGACCACTCGTTCAACGCCACCACCGGCCCGAAGATGCTGGACCGCCTGCTGGATGCCACGGCGGATTTCTTCAGGCGGAACGGCTTGGGCTGAGCCGGGACAAGAGCGGCGCCAGAAGCCAGACAAAGGCCAGCATGGCGGCGGCAAAGACAAAGGCCGCGCGCAGGCCAAAGCTGCCGGCGATGATGCCAAGGCTGGGCGGGCCCACGAAGTAGCCGGCATAGCCCAGCAAGGTGGCGCGGGCGACCGCGCGGGCCCGCGCTGCAGGTGCTGCCGTGGCGCCGACAAGCGTGAAGGCAGTGGGCGAGATCACCGAAGACCCGATCCCCATCACGATGAAACCGGCATAGGCCCATAGCGGATTGAACGCTCCGGCCACCATCAAGGCCCCCACGGCCGAAACCGCAGACCCGCCCAGCAACAGCTTGACCGCCCCGACCCGCGCCGACAGTCCCTGCCCCAACAACCGCGCCGTGCCCATGGTCAACGCCAGAACCGCGGGTCCGGCCGAGCCGAGTGCGGGCGAGCCGTGCAGGGTCTGCTCGATGTGCAGGGCGGACCAGTTCTCAGCGGCGTTCTCGGTCAGGAAGGCAATCAGCACGATGCCGCCACCGATCACCGGGACCAGACCCAGACCCGGACCCGTCCCGCCTTCGGGATGGCGCAGGCCGTCAATGCGGCCATTGGCCTCAAAGGCCAGCAGGGACACCACGCCCGCCAGAACCGCCGCAGCCAGCATCACCTGACCGGGGTTGGCCGCAGCCGAACGCATGGCCCCGACGGCAACCGCGCCCGAGGCGTAGCCGAAGGAATAGGCGGCATGGCACAGGTTCATCAGGGGGCGCCCGCGTGCCTGCTCCATCGCTGACACGCGGGCGTTCATCAGCACATCGACCGCGCCGGTGGCAGAGCCGCAGGCCAGCATCGCGACCGGAAACAGGAACCATACCGTCACTTGCCCCGGCAGCGCGAAGGCCAGTGCCATGACCAGCGTTGTCACGGGCAAAGCGACAGCTCCCAGCTTTTCACTGATCCAGGGCGCCGCCAACATCGCCAGCATCGCGGAAATGGGCGTCATCAGCAGCAAGAACCCCAACCGGCTTTCGCCGACGCCCAGCATGGTCTTGATGTCGGGCAGGTCGGCGGCAAAGCTGCCCCACAGGATGCCCATGGCAAAGAACGCCGCCAAGGCGGGCCGGGCAAGGCGAAGTGTGGGAAATGCCATCATGCGGCCTGCTTAAATGAAGCGGCGCCAGACAAGCGTCTGGCGCCGACATGTTGCGATCTGTCCCCGGCCGCCTTCAGGCGGACTTGAACAGGCCGTCGGCCAGAAGGCCCTGATAGCACTCGTCGATCGACTTCCAGGCGCGCTCGATCAGGATGTCGATCTCGTCCGGCGTGATGATCAGCGGCGGCGAAATGATCATCCGGTCGCCGACGTGGCGCATGATCAGGTCATTGGCAAAGCAACGCTCGCGGCAGCGGTAGCCGACCGTGCCGGTTTCCGAGGCGAACTTGGCGCGGGTGGCCTTGTTCGGCGTCAGGGCGAGCGAGCCCATCAGGCCGACCAGCTTGGCCTCACCCACCATGGGATGATCGGTCAGGGCCTGCCATTTCTGGGCAAGGTAGGGGTTGGCCACATCGCGGACATGTTCGACGATATGCTCTTCCTGCATGATCCGGATGTTTTCCAAGGCGACGGCTGCGGCGACCGGGTGGCCGGAATAGGTGTAGCCGTGGTTGAAGTCGCCCTTGGAGGCCATGACCTCGGCCACTTCATCACAAACGATCGACCCGCCGATCGGCTGGTAGCCCGAGGACAGGCCCTTGGCGATGGTCATGATATGCGGCTTGATGCCGAAGGTCTGTGACCCGAACCAGTTGCCGGTGCGGCCAAAGCCGGTGATGACCTCGTCTGCGATCAACAGAATGCCATACTTGTCGACGATGCGCTGGATTTCGGGCCAGTAGCTGTCGGGCGGCACGATCACGCCACCGGCACCCTGGATCGGCTCACCGATGAAGGCCGCGACGTTCTCGACGCCAAGCTGCAGGATCATCTCTTCCAGCTCACGCGCGCGCTTCAGGCCGAAGTCGTCCGGCGTCATGTCGCCGCCCTGCTCCCACCAGTTCGGCTCTCCGATATGGACGATGCCGGCGATCTTGCCGCCATGGGCATGGATGCCCGACATGCCGCCCAAGGACCCGCCGCCCATGGTGGAACCGTGATAGCCATTGGTGCGCGCGATGATGATGCGCTTTTCCGGCTGGCCCTTGATGTCCCAATAGCGGCGGACCATGCGGATGTTGGTGTCATTCGCCTCGGAGCCTGAGCCTGCGAAGAAGACATGGTTCATGCCTTCGGGTGCCACTTCGGCGATCTTGGCGGCGAGGGCGATGGCGGGGATGTGTGAGGTCTGAAAGAAGGTGTTGTAATAGGCCAGCTGGTCCATCTGCGCCTTGGCGACATCGCCCATCGAGGTGCGGCCATAACCGATGTTGACGCACCACAGCCCCGCCATGCCGTCGATGATGCGGTGACCTTCGCTGTCGGTCAGCCAGACCCCCTTGCCCGCCGTCATGATCCGCGCGCCCTTCTTGGCAAGGGCGGAATTGTCCGTGAAGGGGTGCATGTGGTGGGCCGCGTCCAGCGCCTGAAGCTCGGCCGTCGGCATGTGGTTGGTGATCTTGTTCATGGTGACCCCTTGAAATCCGGGCGAATCCGCCGCTGTTGGGATCAGTTTATGATCAAATCGAAATCCGTTCAAGAAATTTGATCAAATCCACTCGGGCAAAACGGCGGGGCTTAGATTTCGCCCCGTTCCAACGCCTGCCGCACCTGATCAAGCCCTTGGGCGATGTCTTGCTGCATGGCCCGCGCCAGCCCCGCCGCATCGCCCGCCTTCATGGCCATCAGCGCGGTTTCATGCTGGTCCGGCAGGCTGGAGGCCCCCCCCCTGGCCACGACAATGCGCAGCGACGGCCCGAAGCGCAGCCAAAGCGAGCGCGCCATATCGACCAGCACCGGGGCATCCGAGGCTTCATACAGCGCAAAATGGAAGGCGTGGTTGCTTTCCAGATAGGACGTGATTTCCCCGGCCCTGATCGCGGCATCAACCTCGGCGTCAATCTTGACCAGCCGGGCGATCAGGGCTGGCGTCAGATTGGCAGCGGCGAGTTCCGCCAGACGCGGCTCGATGGTCAGGCGGGCGAAGGCGATCTGGTCCAGAAGGCCTGGCGTCAGGCGCGGCACGGTGACCCGCCGGTTGCCCTGCGGCAGAAGCGCGCCCTCGGCCGCAAGGCGGCGGATCGCCTCGCGCACCGGGGTCATACCAGCCCCAAGGTCGTTGATCAGACCCTGAATGGTTACAGGCGCGCCGGGTTCCAGAAGGCCAAACAGGATCATGTCCCGCAGGCGGGCATAGGTGACCTCATGGGTCGGGATCTTGCGCGTGTCGTTCATGGGCAAACCGGGTTTGATCAAACAGGGTTATGACGCCTTTTGTCCGCAATCAAGGCGTCATATGGCGGAGCGGGGGCCAGCCCCCGCACCCCCGGGATATTTGTGCAAGTATGAAAGGGTCAGAGCGGGATATAGCTGAATTCGGTGAAGTCCGCCGTCCAACCCTGACCGGTCAGGTCATGGGCGATCATGCCGACGAAGGCGCCGGTGAAAGAGGAATGCTCGCCCCGCCCGCCCTCATCCGAGATGACGGAGGCATCCAGAACCGGCCCGACTGGTTTCGGCAGCTCGCCGAGGCGGCAGGCGAAGAACTGCTGGCTGGCCCCGGTGACCCGGACCTCCAGCCTGACGACACCCTCGGGGATGGGGAAGAGACCGTGGAAGGTCAGCCCCTCCCCCGGCCAATCGCCAAGGCAGGAGACAAGTTGCAGCACACGGCCCTGATGCGGGTCATGAGTGATGAGGGCGGCATGGAATTTGGTGCGGTTGTAATAGGTCGTCAGACCCGCCGCGCGTTGGTAATTGGGGGCTGAAGCCTGCACCGAGGTCGAGGCGGTGTAGTTGTGATGCTCCTGGCGCCGCGCCACGAGGGATTGCTCGAACCAGGCGCCAAGACTTTCCCGACCGATCAGACGCAGGGATTGGCCGGTCAGGGTGAAGATCCGGTCGGGCTGAGGGGTGCGCAGCCATTGGAATTCGGGCGGCAGGGTCGTGGTGAATCGATGATGGCTGGGTTGATCAGGTTTGCGCAGGGCCGCCGCGGGCAGCGTCGGAGGCGGCACCATCCCGCCCCCTTTGAGGTACAACCAGTCGTCACGCCATTCGCAGGCGGCAATTCCCGTCTCGCGCCCCAGGGCGCAGAACGGGCCACGCGGTCCCGGCAGCGGGCGACCACACAGAAAGGTGTGGTAGGCCTGTCCGTCCGGGGTTTCCACGTACTGGCCATGCCCGGTGCGCTGGAGCGGGCTTTCGGGGGCCAGCCGAGTGGTCAGAAGGTGCTTGTCGGGATGCGTCTCGAACGGTCCGCAGATGTGGCGGCTGCGCGCCATGGTGACGGCATGGTCATAGCCGGTGCCACCCTCGGCCACGGTCAGGTAATACCAGCCGTTGCGCTTGAAGAGATGCGGCGCCTCGGTCAGGCCCAGATCGGTGCCGGTGTAGATGGTGGCCACCGCGCCGATCAGCCCATGCTGGGGGTGCCACTCTTGCACTTCGATCCCGTCAAACAGGTGGTTCGCCGGATTGGTCCCCGTACCCGGCCCACGATGGTTCCAGCGCATGTTGAGGAACCATTTGCGCCCGTCGTCGTCATGGAACAGCGAGGGGTCGAACCCCGAGGAGGTCACGTAGGTCGGATCCGACCAAGGGCCATCGATGGTCTCGCAGGTGACAACGTAGTTGTGCGCGTCCTTGAAGGCGCCATCCAGCCGCTTGACGTCGGTATAGACCAGCCAGAACCGCCCGTCGGCCTGCGAGAGGCAGGGCGCCCAGACCCCGCAACTGTCTGGGTTGCCGCGCATGTCCAACTGGCTGGCCCGGGTGAGTGGCCGACTGACCAGGGTCCAGTTCACCAAATCGGTCGAATGGTGGATCTGCACGCCCGGGTACCATTCGAAGGTCGAGGTGGCGATGTAATAATCCCCCCCCACCCGGCAGATGGACGGGTCGGGATTGAAGCCGCGCAGGATGGGATTTTCGATCATGGTGCCTTGCCTCAACGGGTGTCCTGCGAAAGATCAAGGCGGCCCCTTGCGAGGGCCGCCTGCCGAGAGAGCCCTGATTTTTCGTAGAAAAATCGTGGCTCCGATGCGGTCAGGCCAGCAGCGCCTGCGCTTCGGCGATGCCCAAAGCCTGCGGACGCGTGCAGGTTGTCGTCAGGGTGATGAACTGCCCCGAAGCGCCCGAAGCGATGCAGGCGGTCATCACCTCCACCCCATGCAAGGTGCGCTCCAGCGAGCAGCGATGCTCGCGGCCCTCCAGATGCGCCACGGCCATGTCGGCAAGGCCCGCAGTGCGGTAGTTGGCCAGATCGCGGCCATTGTGGTGCTGGTTGATCTTGCCGAAGGGATGATCCCACGGCTCGACCGTGTTGATCTTGCCGTCCTTGCCCGCGATCTCGACCGTGCCGCCGAAGAAATTGGGGTCGGGGACGTAAAGCGTGCCTTCGGTGCCGTAGAATTCGAAATGCGCGCGGCGGTGCGACCAGACATCCCACGAGGTGGACAGTTGGACGGTGGCGCCGTTGTGAAACTCCAGCAGGGCGTGGATGTTGGTCGGGGTCTTGACCGGGATCTGCTCCCCGGCGCGGGGGCCGGATCCGATCGTGCGGGTGGGCGTGGAGGACGACGTCAGCGCGCCGACACGTTTGACCGGACCCAGCAGGTTGATCAGGTTGGCCACATAGTAGGGGCCAAGGTCCAGCATCGGGCCGGCACCGGGCAAGAAGAAGAAGTCGGGGCTGGGGTGCCAACCTTCGGGTCCGTGGTTCTGCACGGCGCAGGCGGCGGCGGTGATGGTACCGATCTTGCCCTCGTCCAGCAAAGCGCGCGCCTGCTGGTGCGAGCCACCGAGGAAAGTATCGGGCGCGCAGCCGATCTTCAGGCCCTTGGAGGCCGCCAGATCGCGCAGGGTGGTGCCCTGCTCCAGCGTCAGCACCAGCGGCTTTTCGGAATAGGCATGCTTGCCCGCTTCAAGGATGCGCTTGGTGATCGGGTAGTGGGCGTCCGGGATCGTCAGGTTGATGACGATGTCGATGTCCTTGTTGGCCAGAAGGTCATCCACGGACTGCGCCCTGGTGTTGAATTCCGCCGCCCGGGCGGTGGCCGCCGCCATGTTGATATCCGCGACGGCGCGCACTTCCAGCCCTTTGAACAGGGGGGCCAGTCGCAGGTATGAGGTCGAGATGTTGCCGCAGCCGATGATGCCGATGCCGAGTTTTGTCATGTGAGCCTCGCAGATCTTAGAGGGATTTCAGAGTGGCGAAGGCGCGCGTGGCAAAGCGGCGATCGTCCGAGGGGTTGTCATGCTCCAGCACGAAATGTTTGCAGCCAGCGGCCTTCAGGGCGGCGTGGATGGTCTTCCAGTCAACGGTGCCGTAGCCGACATCCGCCCAGCCATCCTCATTCACATTCTCGCCCTTGGGTGCGATGTCCTTGACGTGGGCCGCGGTGATGCGCCCAGCGTATTTGCTGATCCACGCGAGGGGGTCAGACCCGCCACGGATCACCCAAGCCACGTCCAGCTCCACCTCCAGCAGCGGGCCGCCCTCCAGGATCGAAGCCTCGGGGATCGACCCATCGGCCTGTGCTTTGAACTCGAAGTCGTGGTTGTGCCAGCCAAAACCGATCCCGGCCGCGCGGAACGGGGCGCCGGCCTTTTGCAGCCGGGCGCCGAAGGCACGCCAGCCTGCGCCATCGGTCGGGCGCTGGTCCGGCATGATGTGGGGGACGTAGATCCGTTCAATTCCAAGGGTCTTGGCCACTTCCAGCGACCAATCCGGGGTGTCTTCCACCTGCGACAACCCGAAGTGGCCGGTCTTCATGCTCAGACCCGCCGCCTTCAGGGCGGCTGCGGTTGCCGCAAGCGAGGCGGCGTCGGCGTAAAGGCCGCCGAACCCCTCGGTCCCAGTCAGACCCACCTCGGCCAGCATTTTGGCGGTGTCCGCCAAAGGCGGGAACTTGCGAGAGGAATAAAGCTGATAGGCGATCATGTGGTGTCCTTTTCAGTAGGTGGCCGAGTGCAGGTCGCGCAAGGTAAAGCGCGGCGGCTCGCCGAGGGAGGCTGGGGTGAAGGTCACGGTCGCGGGCGTGCCCGGGAACAGCGTGAAAGCGTTGTGCGAGAAGCGGCCGGGTTGATCGGCCTCAAGCGCGAGGAACAGGGCCAGCGCGTCAGATGATACTTTGATTTCATAAGCTTGGCCAAGGTTTCTCACCTGATGGGTGAGGTTCGCAGGGACGAGGTCATAGAGTTTGTAGGGCTTGGGCGCAAAATGATCGCCCCCCGTGTGAACGCCCGTGGTGTCGGCCCAAGTGTAGGCCAGCATCTCATCCCCGGCGACCTGAACCGACATCGCGACAGCGGCCGAGGCACCGACGCCAAGGGTCTGGGTCGCCAACTCTCTTGTCTTGCCATCCATGGCCACCGCGTGGGCGGTGACGGTCAGGGTGATGTCATGGTCAAGGTCGTTGACGGCGCGCAGTTCGACCATGCCGGCCGCCGGAACCGCCGAAACGAAGACCGGCGCGTAAAAGGCTTTTGCCATGTGATGCAGCAACTTCCAGCCGCCGCCGTGATCGAGGCTCGCCCAGGAACACACAGGCCATGTGTCATTGAGCTGCCAGATCAGCGTGCCCATGCAATGCGGCTTGAGGCTGCGCCAATGGGTGACAGCCGTCTTGATGGCAAGGCCCTGCTGGACTTGGCTGAGGTAGACGAAGTTTTCAAAATTGGTCGGGAAGCGGAAGTAGCGGAACATCGTTTCCGCGATGCGGGCGTTGCCACCGGCGTTCTTCTGGTGGCTTTCCATCACGGGGGCCGCGATGTTGAAATCCTTCGGGTCCGCGAATTTCCGGATGATGTCCATGGAAGGGTAGGACTGGAAGCCGAACTCGGAACAGAAGCGCGGAGAAACATCGCGGTAGTGGTCGAAGTCGCGCCCCTCGTGCCAGACCGACCAGAAGTGCATGTCGCCCTTCTTGTCGTCATGCCAGGTGTCGCCGAAATCCATCGGGCCGGGCGAGGGGCTGGAGGGCCACCAGACGGCACCCGGAACCGCCGCCTTCAGCGCCTGCTCGATCGTGCGGTTCAGGCGGTCGTAGCCCACAAGGTATTGGTCACGGTTGGCGCGGGTTTCGGGGAACCAGGTCAGCGCGCCGATCAGTTCGTTGTCGCCGCACCAGATCGTCATCGCGGCGTGGTGGTGCATGCGCAGGGCGTTCTGGCGCACCTCTTCGGCGACTTGGGTCAGGAAGGCGTCATCGGCCGGATAGATGTGGCAAGAGAACATGAAGTCCTGCCAGATCATCAGGCCCAGTTCGTCGCAGAGGTCATAGAACCACGTCGGCTCATACCGCCCGCCGCCCCAGATGCGGATCATGTTCATGTTGGCATCGACGGACGATTGCAGCAGGCCGCGGGTGTCAGCCTCGTTGATGCGGCCTGCCAAGGCATCGGCGGGGATCCAGTTGGCGCCCTTGCAGAAGATGTCGCGCCCGTTGATGCGGACCTTGAAGCCAAGGCCGGTGGCGTCTTTCTCGGTCACCAGTTCGGCAGAGCGCAGGCCGATGCGGCGGTGCAGGGTTTGTTTGCCCAAGGACACTGCCAGGTCATGCAACGGCTGGGCGCCCTGCCCTGCGGGCCACCAGAGTTTGGGGTCGTCAACCGGCAGAACGGCGGTCGCAACGCCGCGTTTGACCACCGCACGGGCATAGACGCCGCAGAGCGAGAAGGAAACTTCGGCACCATCCTCACCCTCGACATAGGCGGCCACCGAGACAACTGCCCGGCCCGGCGTGTGGGTTTGGGTGATGACAAGGTGGTCGATGCGCGTGTCGGCTATCGGTTCCAGGAAAAGGTCGCCATAGACCCCGAAGGTCGCAAGGGCGATATTCCAATCCCAACCGAAGTCGCAAGAGGGTTTGCGAACCATGTTGCCGTTGTGGATCGGCGTGTTGTTGGCTGAGAAAGGCACGAAATAGCGGTAGGCGTCCTGCCGCCGCTTGGCCTCGGCCACGATGTTGCCAAAGGTCAGGCTGATCTGGTTGGTGCCGGGCTTGAGCACCGACGACAGATCGACGCGGTGGCTGAGGAACATGTTGTCCGAGGTCAGAACCGTAACCCCATTGACCGCCACCGTCACCAGCGTGTCCAGCATGGAGGCCACCAGCACCAGATCGGTCCGGTCCACCTCGAAACTGCGCGTCGCCACCCAGGTTCGGTTGCAGATCCAGCGCAGGCCATATTCGTTGCGGCCAAAGTACGGGTCAGGGATGACGCCCGCCTTGAACAGGGCGTCAATCCCGTCACCGGGGAGCGCAAAGGTGACCGCGTTTTCTCCGCTTTCCTGCGAAAGCGACCAGTCCCCGGCTAGGTTCAGCATGATCAGATCCGCTGTTCGCTGGTTTCGTCAAAAAGCGAGGCCTTGGCAATGTCCACCTTCAGATGAACATGGGTGCCGGCCTGCGGGCGATGCTCGAACGGCACGCGGACCGAGACCTGCTTGCCCTCGACCTCCAGCCAGACAAGCGAGTCCGCGCCCATCGGCTCGTCGATTTCCACCACGGCCGGGATGGTCTGGCCAGGAATGGCGGCATCCACGATGGCCAGATGCTCGGGTCGCAGGCCGATGATGGCCTTGGGACGGTCCATGATGGCACCGCCTTCGTAGCCCGCCAGATCCAGCGAGACATTGCCGAACTGGAATGCCGTGCCGCCGTTGACGGTGGCCCCTTTTATGAAGTTCATCGCCGGGCTGCCGATGAAGCCTGCCACAAACAGGTTGGTCGGGCGGTTGTAGATGGTGTGCGGTTCGTCCAGTTGCTGGATGATGCCGCCGCGCATGATGGCGATGCGGTCGGCCAAAGTCAGCGCCTCGATCTGGTCGTGGGTCACGTAGATCATCGTGTTCTTCAGGCGGTTGTGCAGACGCTTCAATTCCACCCGCAGTTCCGAGCGCAGCTTGGCGTCCAGGTTGGACAGGGGTTCGTCAAACAGGAAGACGTCCACGTCGCGCACCAAGGCGCGCCCGATGGCCACGCGCTGGCGCTGACCGCCGGACAGAGCCCCCGGCTTGCGGTCCAGAAGTGGGCCGATCTGCAGGATTTCCGAAGCCCGTTGCACGCGCTTTTCGATGTCATCCTTGGCCATGCCGGCGATCTTCAGGCCGAACGACAGGTTCCCGCGCACGGTCATCTGCGGATAAAGCGCATAGGACTGGAACACCATGCCGATGCCGCGCTCGGACGGTTCGGCCCAGGTGACGTTCTTGCCCTTGATCCATATCTGGCCTTCAGACAGCTCCAGAAGGCCCGCAAGGCAGTTCAGAAGCGTGGACTTGCCGCAGCCCGACGGGCCCAAAAGCACGATGAACTCGCCTTCCGACACATCGAGGTTGAGGTTCTTGAGAACTTCAGCAGAGCCGAACTTCAGGGTGAGGTTTTGGACAGAGACTGAGTGCATGAGATCAACCCTTGACGGCGCCGGCTGCGATGCCGCGCACGAAGTATTTGCCGGAGATGAAGTAGATGGCGAGCGGGACCAGACCGGTCAGGATCGTGGCGGCCATGTCGACGTTATAGGCTTTGCCGCCGGTGGCCGAGTTGACGATGTTGTTCAATTGCACCGTCATCGGATAATTGGTGGGCCCTGCGTAGATCACGCCGAACAGGAAGTCGTTCCAGATGCCGGTGACCTGCAGGATCACCGCGACGGTGAAGATCGGCATCGACATCGGGGCGAAGACCAGGAAGAAGATCTGCCAGTAGCCCGCGCCGTCCACCCGCGCCGCCTTGAACAACTCTGCCGGAAGCGAGGCGAAGTAGTTGCGGAACAGCAGCGTCAGCAGCGGCAGGCCAAAGATCGTATGGACCAGGATCACCGCCGGCAGGGTCGAGAAAATGCCCAGATAGCGGGTGATGATCACCAGAGGATAGACCATGACGATGTAGGGGATGAAGGACGACAGGAGCAGAACCGAAAAGAAGCCTTCCGAGAATTTGAAGGGCCAGTTGGCCAGCGAATAGCCGGTCAGCGAGGCCACCAGGATCGACACCACCGTGGAGGGCACGGTGATCTTGACCGAGTTCCAGAAGCCGACCTTGATGCCCTCGCAGTAAAGACCGGTGCAGGCCGAATTCCAGGCCTTCTCCCAAGCGTCCAGGGTTGGGGTCATCGTCGGGATGAAGATGTTGCCGCTGCGGATTTCCTCGATGTTTTTCAACGAGGTGATGATCATGATGTAAAGCGGGAACAGGAAGAACAGCGCGCAGCCGATCAGGCAGCCGTAAACGATCGCCCTTTCCCAGGTCACAAAGGGTTTGGGTTTGGCGCCAGACGGGCCCGAAGAGGAACTGCGCAGCGAGGAGGTTGTGTCAGCCATGATCATGCTCCTCAGGACTGCGATTTCTTGCCGAATTCCATCCGGATCCACGGGATCAGGACAACGGCCATGGCCGTCAGCATGACCGTCGAGGCGGACAGCGACTGGGCGAGGTTGGACGAAAAGTAGCCGTAGACATAACGGGTCGGCACGTCGGACGAGATGCCGGGGCCGCCGTCGGTCAGCGCCACCACAAGGTCATAGATCCGCACGGCACCCGAAGCCACGATCACGAAAGTGGTGACCAGAACCGGCTTCATCATCGGCAGAACAATTTGCAGATAGGTGCGCCAGGCCGGGATGCCATCCACCTTGGCGGCCTTCCAGATGTCTTCGTCGATGCCGCGCAGACCCGCCAGCATCAGGGCCATGACCAGGCCGGTGCCTTGCCAGATGCCCGCCACGACGATGGCATACATCACCATGTGACGATCGGCGATCCAGTCGAACTTGAACGAGGTCCAGCCCATGGCGCGGACCGAGGCCTGAATGCCGTACTCCGGTGACATGATCCAGGCCCAGACGTGGCCGGTCACGATGAAGGACAGCGCGAAGGGATACAGGAAAATGGTGCGGAACATCCCCTCGGCGCGGATCTTCTGATCCATCAGCACCGCGAGAATGAAGCCGAAGGTCATCGAGATCACGATGGCCAGAATGGCATAGGTCACAACGTTGGGCAGCGCCCCCATGCAGGTGGGCGTCCAGTCAGCCTGCCCTATATGGGTCAGCCCGGGGCAGTTCATCCAGCGGTCGGTGTTGAACAGGCGCTTGTAGTTGGCAAAGCCGACAAAGCCCTTGATCCAATCCGACGGCGTGAAGATCGGCACGATCAGGATGTTGGTGAAGGAGAACAGCACCGTCCAGATGGTTCCGCCAACAAAGACACCAGCGACAATCAGCATCATCGGACCGGCCGCCAGCTTGGCGCTGCGGTTCTTGATGCCCCAGATGGCGTCATAGACGGAGAACAGCAATGGCAGCGCCACAAGTGTCATCAACAGCGGCAGTGCGGCGTTCTGGTAGGTGGTCCATAAAACGAAAAGAGCTATTTCGATCAGAAGGATCACGGCGATTGAAACGAAGGCCGAGGGCCTGTTCTTGTTGACCTGCGCGGGGCTGGCCATGCCTCCGGATGACACCTGGTTCATCGGTTCCTGTTCTCCATTGCGACACGTTCCAAGAGACAGGCCCGGCCACCCGTCAGAGTTGCCGGACCTGCTTCTTCACTCAGACGACCGAAGGTCTTATTTCGGTGCGTTCTTGATGATGTCGACGAACTTGGCTTGTGCGTCTTCCGGCTTCATGTCCGGGTTCGAGAAGAACTCGTTCATCAGGTCAGAGATTTGGTTCAGCGAGTCGCGGTCCAGCATCTGGATGTCGTTCGGGAACACGGCGGTCGAGTGGTCGAGGATTTCCAGACCCTTCTTCATGCAGTCCGAAGCGGCCGAGATATCAACGTCAGCGCGGATCGGCAGCGAGCCCTTCTTGAGGTTGAAGGCCAGCTGGGTTTCCTTGGTCACCAGAGTGTGGGCCAGTTCAAGCTGGGCCTTGGTGATCGCCGGGTCGGCGTTCTTGGGGAAGTAGAACACGTCGCCGCCGGTGTTCAGAACCGGGGTCACACCCAGGCCCGGAAGGCAGTCGTAGTCCTTGCCGGCAACCATGCCAGCCACGGTGAACTCACCACCCGCCCAGTCGCCCATGATGTTGGCAGCGGCTTTGCCCTGGATGACGAGGCCAACGGCTTCGTTCCACTGCGGCACCATCTTGTCAGCCGGAGCCAGCGAACGGGCCGCCGCAACAGCTTGGAACACCTTGAGGAATTCCGGGCCACCTGCGATGCCCAGATCACGGTCCTTGTAGACCTTGACGAAGTTGTCAACACCGGCGATGGCGACGGTAATGTCCTGCACCATCAGACCAACCGGCCAGCCTTGGGCCAGCGACAGCGGCTGGATGCCGGCTTTCTGCAGGGCCGGGGCGTCAGCCACCAGTTCGTTGAAGTCTTTCGGCGGGGTCATGCCAAGGTCGGTGAAGACCTTGCGGTTGGTCCACATCCACTGGGCGGAGTGCAGGTTGACCGGAACGCAATAGACTTTGCCATCCACGGTGCAAGAGTCGAGCTGCGACTTCGGACGCAGGGTGTGGGCCCAGTCTTCCTTGGTTGCGAGGTCGGTGATGTCTTGCAGCAGACCGGCCTTGATCATTTCGTCGGCATCTTTGCCCGGGTTCAGCTGGGTGGCACCCATCGGGTTGCCGCCCATGATGCGGGAGATGATGATCGGGCGAGCCACGTCACCCGAACCGGCGATGGCGCCATCGACCCATTTGTTGCCGGTGGCATCGAAGGCCTTGGCAAATTCGGCCACAGCGGCGGCTTCACCACCAGAGGTCCACCAGTGGGTCACTTCAAGATCTGTAGCCATGCCAACACCCGGCAAAGCCACGGTAGCAGCCAGAACCGCTGCCATAGTAAACGCTTTCATTAGGGTCTCCTCCCCGTTTCTAAATCGTTATAGGCCGATCCTATAACGTTATAGATTTTTCGATCAAGTAATCTTTTCGCTTGCGGCTGTCCTTTTTGCGGGCGTTCAATGGGGGCGAACGTCGGGTCGAAAGGCCCGTTTTCTTCCCTCTTCGGACCACCCTCATCCCCATGACTCCGCCCCGGAATTTCTGCACTGCAACAACAGCCATCTCCCTCTCTTTCGGGGGGGTTGCCGGGCGCTGGCCTGTTGCTCTCGACACCGGCGCTGCGATGCGGCACAGGGTTGGCGGCAGGACCGCGCGCGGTCACGGCGGCGATTGCAAGGTGATGTTGCAGCGCCCGGTGATTCGCGCGGCGATCCGTTCCACCCGGGGAGGCGCATGGTGACTGGAGTTTCATTGCCGCCCGGTGATTCGGAGCGCCCCACCCTCAAAACCATCGCGGCCGAAACCGGTCTGGCCATCGCCACCGTATCGCGCGCCCTGAAAGATGCGCCCGACATCGGCGAGGAGACCAAGAAGCGGGTCCGCGAAACGGCGGAACGGCTGGGCTATCGACCAAACCGCGCCGGGGTGCGCCTGCGAACGGGCAAGACCAATGTCATCGCCCTGACCTTGTCGACGGAGGCGGATGTGATGAACCACACGTCCAAGCTGCTCTACTCCATCGCAGAAGCGCTGCGCGGCACGGCCTACCATCTGGTCGTGACGCCCTTCTTTCCCGACCAGGACCCGATGGACCCGATCCGGTATATCGTTGAAACCGGGTCCGCCGATGGTGTTGTCTTGAACCAGACCAAGCCCGACGATCCGCGTGTGCGGTATCTGGCCGAACATGGCTTTCCCTTTGTCACCCATGGCCGCACCGACATGGGGCTGAACCACCCCTATTTCGACTTCGATAACGAGGAATTCGGGCGTCTGAGTGTGCGCGAACTGGTCAAGCGCGGCCGCAATCGACTGCTGCTGATACCGCCGCCGCGTGCGCATTCCTATGCGGGTCACATGATCACCGGGTTTGCCGACGAGGCCGCCTTGCTGGGGGCCACATTCGAAGTCGCCGACGACGTGAGCAGCGATTCGGGAGCCGCGGCCGTCGAGGCCTTTGTCACAGGGCGGATGTCGCGTCTGCCGAAGATTGACGGGATCGTCTGCGGATCAACCACTTCGGCGATGGCAGCGGTGGCGGGCGCTGAAAACACAGGGCTGCGCATCGTGCATGATTTCGACATCGTCTCGAAAGAGGCGATCAATTTCCTGCACCGCTTCCGGCGTGGGATCATCGTTGTCAAAGAGGATGTTGGCCACGCCGGCACCTTCATTGCCCGCGCCCTGATGGCCGCCATCGAACGCCGCGCCCCCGAACAGGGCCAGTTTCTGGAGCGCCCCACCCACGCCGACGACGGCTTGCAGCAAGACGGGCCGAAAAACAGCCTTCCGACAGGAGACATCACATGAAGACCATCAAAGGACCGGCGCTGTTTCTGGCGCAGTTCGCAGGCGATGCGGCGCCGTTCAACACTTGGGACGGCATCACCAAATGGGCGGCCGACTGCGGCTATGTCGGGGTGCAGGTGCCCAGCTGGGACGGACGGCTGTTCGACCTGGAGAAGGCGGCCAGTTCCAAGACCTATTGCGATCACATCAAGGGGGTCGCCGCCGACAACGGCGTCCAGATCACCGAGCTTTCGACCCACCTGCAGGGCCAGCTGGTTGCCGTGCATCCGGCCTATGACACGCAGTTTGATGGCTTTGCGGCCCCGGGTGTGCGCGGCAATCCAAAGGCGCGTCAGGAATGGGCGGTCGATCAGGTGAAAAAGGCGCTGAGCGCGTCAAAGAACCTTGGCCTGACCGAACACGCCACCTTCTCGGGCGCTTTGGCCTGGCCCTACCTTTACCCCTGGCCGCAGCGCCCCGCCGGTCTGGTGGAAGAAGCGTTCGACGAACTTGCCCGCCGCTGGCTGCCGATCCTGAACCATGCCGAAGACTGCGGCGTGGACGTAGCCTACGAAATCCATCCCGGCGAGGACCTGCACGATGGCGTGACGTTTGAAATGTTCCTTGAGCGCGTCAAGGGCCACGCCCGGGCCAACATGCTGTACGATCCCAGCCACTACGTCCTGCAATGCCTTGATTACCTTGATCATATCGACATCTACCATGACCGCATCAAGATGTTCCACGTCAAGGATGCCGAGTTCAATCCGACCGGTCGGCAGGGGGTTTATGGCGGCTTCCAGCCTTGGGTGAACCGGGCCGGACGCTTCCGCTCTCCGGGCGATGGACAGGTGGATTTCGGCGCGATCTTCTCGAAGCTGACGCAGCACGACTTCTCGGGCTGGGCCGTGGTGGAGTGGGAATGCTGCCTGAAACACCCCGAAGACGGCGCGCGCGAGGGCGCAGATTTTGTTGCAGCGCATATCATCCGGGTGACCGAGAAGGCGTTTGACGATTTCGCCGATGCAGGAACCGACCGCGCCGCCAATCGCCGGATGCTGGGCCTTGACTGACAAGCCGGGGGCCAGCCCCCGGACCCCCGGGATATTTGGGCCTGAATGAAGGGGCGAACCGCGTGAAGATCGGGGTCAACCTGCTGTTGTGGACCTCGCGTCTGGCGCGGGAGCATGTGCCGGTGCTGCGCCGCCTCAAGGCCATGGGCTATGATGGGGTCGAGGTGCCGGTTTTTGCAGGCGCTCCGGCGGAGTACGCGGTGATTGGCCGGATGGTGGCCGACGAAGGGCTGGCCTGTGCAGTGGCAGGCACGCTGGTGCCGGGGGCGGACCCTTTGTCGAACGATGCCGGCGAACGGTCGGCTGGCGCGGCGCATCTGCGCTGGCTGGTGGATTGCGCGGCGGCCCTTGGCGCCGAAGTCATCGCCGGGCCGTTTCATCAGCCCTTGGCGCAGTTTTCCGGTGCTGGGATAACCGCCGAGGAATGGGCGCGCATGGTGGAAAGCCAGCGCGCCATGGCAGACACGGCGGGGCTGATCAGATTGGCAATCGAACCGCTGAACAGGTTTGAGTGCTACGCCCTGAACCTCGCCGCGGATGCTGCGCGGCTGGTGGCCGACGTCAACCGACCGAACTACGGCTTCCTTTATGACACCTTCCACGCCAACATCGAGGAACGTGACCCCATCGCCGCGTTGCAGGCCACCTTGTCCGCCGTCGGCCATTTCCACGTCTCGGAAAACGACCGGGGCATACCGGGGCGTGGCCACGCCGCGATCCGTCCCGCCCTGCGCGCCCTGAAGGCCGCAGGCTATGATCACTGGATCAGCGTCGAGGCCTTTGGCCAGGCCTTGCCAGACATCGCCGCCGCCACGAAGATCTGGCGTCCGCTTTTCACTTCTGAGATTGATCTTGTCACCGAAGCCATCGGCCTGATCCGTCAGGTCTGGACCGAATAGGAGAACTTCATGGCCATCACAGCCGCTCACGTTGCCCGCGCCCCCCGCATCCGCCTTGGAATGGTTGGCGGCGGACGCGGCGCCTTCATCGGCGCCGTCCACCGCATTGCCAGCCGCATCGACGACCAATTTGACCTGGTCGCCGGCGCCTTTTCCTCGGACCCCGACAAAAGTGCTGCCTCCGCGGCCGATCTGGGCGTGGCGCGCAGCTATAGCTCCTACGCCGAGATGGCCAAGAAAGAGGCCCGCCGCAAGGACGGGATCGAGGCCGTGGCCATCGTCACCCCGAACCACATGCACGCCCCGGTGGCGTTGGAGTTCCTGAAGCGCGGCATCCACGTGATCTGCGACAAACCGCTGACCGCCACCCTGCCCGAAGCGAAAAAGTTGGCCAAGGCGGCGGAAGACTCGGGCGTCGTGTTCGCGCTGACCCACAATTACACCGGCTATCCGATGATCCGTCAGGCGCGTGAGCTGATCGCATCGGGCGAGTTGGGTGACATTCGTCTTGTCAATGTCGAGTATATTCAGGACTGGCTGGCCGAGCCGCTGGAAGCTTCAGGCCAGAAGCAGGCCGACTGGCGCACCGACCCGGCCCGGTCAGGTGCGGGCGGCTCCACCGGCGACATCGGCACCCACGCCTTCAACCTTGCCAATTTCGTCACCGGGTTGACGCTGCAAGAACTTGCGGCTGACCTGCAAAGCTTCGTCCCGGGCCGCCGCGTCGATGACAACGGCCATGTGATGATGCGCTATACCTCGGGCGCGCGCGGCACGCTGTGGTGCAGCCAAGTCGCTTCCGGTCAGGAAAATGGTCTTCGGCTGCGGATCTTCGGCACCAAGGCCGGGATCGAGTGGGAGCAGGAGAACCCGAATTACCTTTGGGTCGCCCCGTTGGGCAAACCGAAATACCGCCTGACCCGGGGTGGTCCGGGCACGGGAGAGGCAGCCGCGCGTCTGACCCGCATTCCTGCCGGCCATCCGGAAGGCTATCTGGAAGGCTTCGCCAATATCTACGCCGAGGCCGCCCGCGCCATCGTCGCCCGACGAGATGGCAACGCGCTGGATGCCGCGGTGACCTTCCCCGGCCTGAAAGAGGGGCTTGAAGGTGTCGCCTTCGTGGATGCCTGCGTGCGCTCCTCCAAGCGCAACGGCGCGTGGGTCAGCCTGGCGCTCTGACCCCACAGAGGGCAAAGAGCATCTCTTCCGATTTGCTCTTTGCCAAACACCTCTGCCGGGGGCGGCACAGCCTGACGCTGGCGCAGCGTCACAAGACCGAGCCAGCACCGGTTGAACCCGGCCAAACGCCGGGACAAGGCAGGGTGGGCAATATGCCCAAGTTACGCGCGGTGCCGGCTTTGTCGCAGGCGGGGGCGCTCCCGTTGCAGCCACAGGGCAGTGATCACCAGCGGGGCATTCATGATCTCGCCGCTCGCCAGCATCTCCATCAGCCGATCGAAGGAGATCAGATGGCCGCGAATATCCTCGGCCTCGCTTTCCAGACCAAAGACACCGGCACTGCCGTCGGGCAGGTCGGTGAGTGCAACGTAGGAATAAAGGTACTCGCTGACGGCCCCGGTGCTGGGATAATAGCCCGCGACGCGTTCCAGATCGGTCAGGGTCAGACCTGCTTCCTCTACCGCTTCGCGGCGAGCAGCGTGTTCAGGCGTCTCGAACGGGTCGACACGGCCGGCGATCCCCTCGATCTGCCAGCACTGCCGGTCACCGCGCGACATCGGTCCGGCGCGGTATTGCTCGACCACCAGCACGCGGTCACGCAAGGGATCATAGGGCAGCACGGTCACCGCATCGCCGGTGATGAAGGCGGCACGGGTGACGGGCGCGCCAAGCGTGCCGTCGAACTTGCGCCACGCCACATCGTATTCTTCCATCGCAAAGAAGAAGGCATAGGGCTGACGGTGCGCGACGACGACCATATCTTCGGCACTGGCATGATGGCGCAGCGTGGTCGGGCGCACCTCGGACGCCGCGCGCAGGCCCGAGGCTGCGCGCACCATCATCAGATAAAGACGGCGATGGATGATCTCTGGGCTGGCATGGCCCTGAAGCGTCAGAATGTCAGCGACCAGCGCCTCGACCACGGCCAGAACCGAGGCGGCCACATGAGTTAGGCCGGGTTGGCCCGGGCCGACATAGGTCTGCGCCGAAAGGGCGGCCAAGGGCACCGGCAAAAGGCCGAGCCCCCGCAGAACGAAGTCCAGCCGCGCTGCCGGTTCAGCGTCAAGGACCAGCACGAGCCCATCGACCGCGCCCGTCGCGGCGACTTGCGCTACGGGCCAAGGGCCCTCTGCCGACTCCACCAGCGCCAGCCCTTCCGCCTGCACGGGTGTTGTCTCCATTCGGTCGCCAAGGATCAAGCGCAGCAGACTGGCCTCTGCGGCCAATCCCGCCAGAAAAACACGTGATGTCATCGTCAACTCCAGCGCCGCGCCGTCCATTCGGCGACCAGCCCGGCCAAAAGGCCGCCCACGGCAAGTGCCACCAGCACATCCTGCACCATCATAAGACGGCCATAATCCAGCATGATGCTGGGCACATCCAAAAGCGCCTTGCCCACATCAGCCCGGTAGATTTGCCGGGTGGAACGCAGCAGCATCGTATAGACAGAAAATCCCAGCAAGGCCCAAAACACCAGCAGGATCGAGGTACGAAGGCCGTAGCCGACCGACTCCCCATAGCCGCGCCCGGCATCACGTCCAAGCGACCGCCACCCGATCAGCAGACCAAGCGCCACCATGATTTCGCGCAGGTATCCCACGTCTGTGCCTTCGGGAAGCTGCGGGATATAGGCGACGGTGGCCCATAGCGCCACAAGGGCAAAGGCCACGGCGGAAACCAGTTTCGAGGCGGTTGGCATCGTCTCCTTTCGCCCGGCACAAGCGTCCGGAAGCGGTGCTTTGCCCGGCTCAAACCGCCGGGCGGGCAATCGTGATTTGCGTTACGTCGCAGTTTCCGCCCTCGAAGGCGCCTGCGCAAGAGGTCAGGTAGAAATTCCACATCCGGCGGAAGCGGTCATCAAAACCCAGTGACGCCACCTCGCCCCAGCGGGCGTTGAAGGTTTCGTGCCAGCGCCGCAGGGTCGTGCTGTAGCTCTTGCCGATCTCGATGGAGCCCAGCACCTTCAGCCCCGCCCGCTCCACCTCGCGCCGCAGCACGGAAGGCGACGGCAGCATGCCGCCGGGGAAGATGTACTTCTGGATAAAATCGACCGATTTGCGATAGGTTTCAAACCGATGGTCGGCGATGGTGATGATCTGCAAGGTGGCGTTCTTGCCTGGGCGCAGACGCTTCAGCACGGTGTCAAAGTAGATCGGCCAGTACTTCTCTCCGACCGCTTCGAACATTTCGATGCTGGCAATGCCGTCATATACCCCGGTCTCGTCGCGATAGTCCTGCAGCTTGATCTCGACCCGGTCCGACAGGCCCGCCTTGGCCATCCGGTCCACCGCGTATTTGTACTGCTCTTCGCTGATCGTCAGGCAGGTCACCCGCAACCCGCGCTTGGCGGCCGCATATTCGGCAAACCCGCCCCAGCCGCAGCCGATCTCCAGCACGTGATCGCCCGGCTTGGCCCCCATCAGATCGACCATCGAGGCGTATTTCTGCTCTTGCGCCTTTTCCAGACTTTCCTGCCCGGTTTTGTACAGGGCCGAGGAATAGGTCATGCTTTCATCCAGCCACAGGCTGTAGAAATCGTTGCCAAGGTCGTAATGATAGCTGATGTTCTTGCGCGCTTGACGCTTGCTGTTGGATTGCAGCCAAAACCGCAGCCGTTCATAGGCCCGCACCAGCCCCATGCCCGGGAAGGAGTCATAGACTTGGCTGTTGTCGGTCTGGACCAGATCCATGAACGCCAATAGGTCGGGTGTCGACCACCAGCCGTCCAGATAGGCTTCGCAGAACCCCAGATCGCCCTCGCGGATCAGGCGGGCAAACACATCGGTGTTGTGAACCTCGATCAGCACGACGGGGCCGGGTTTGGCCCCCTCGGCCCGGAAGGTGCGTCCATCGGGCAGACGGAAATCCAGCCGCCCGTTTTGCAAACGCGAGATCACATCGAAAGCCGGGCCAAAGTAGCGCGGCAGGCCTTTCTGGCCTTTGGTCGAGGTCAGAACAGTCATAGGTCCCCCAGTAACGTCTTCACGAATTTTTTGCAGATCATTGAACCGCACTCAAGCGTTTCGTTGCTGGAAGGCATCAAGCGCGCGCGCCCGCCCGACATCCAGCGCAACCAGAGGGGGGGGATAGGGCCGTTTTGCATCCAGCGCCCAAGACAGCGGCGCTGCCGCGAAGAAATCCAGCGCGAGTTTGCCGGGACTGCGCGTCAGTTCCGCAACATGGCGATGACGGTAGACGGATTCGGGGTCATAGGTCTTGGCCTGCGTCGCCGGGTTGAAGACGCGGAAATACGGGGCTGCGTCGGGGCCGGAACCTGCCACCCATTGCCAACCCATGGCATTGGCGGCGGGATCCCAATCGGTCAGCGTGTCTGCAAACCAGTCCAGGCCGACCTTCCAATGGGTCAGAAGGTGCTTGGTCAGATACGAGGCGACAATCATCCGCGCCCGGTTGTGCATGGTCCCCGTCACGTAAAGCTGACGCATGGCCGCGTCGACCACCGGTTCGCCGGTCATGCCGCGCCGCCAATAGCCCGCATCCTTGTTGTCCGCGCGCCACGGAAACGCATCCCACTCCGGCCGCCACGAGGTGTGCGCGATATGCGGCGTATGATGCAGCAAGTGCCAGGCGAATTCGCGCCAGACCAGTTCCTTCAGGAAATGTTCGGCACCCGCAGCACCCTGCTCCATCGCGCGCCAGCCGGCATGCCAGATCTGCCGCGGGCTGATCTCGCCATAGGTCAGGTTTTCGGACAGGCCCGATGTGGCCTCTTCGGCCAGAAAATCGCGGCGGTCCTTGTAGGCTGCGACCTTGCGATCGAGAAAGTCGACGAGCCGCGCCCGTGCCGCGGCCTCGCCCACCCGCTGATGTGGCAGGACAATTGCCGCACCGCGCTGCATGGCAGCCCCAAGGTTCCACATGGCCAGATCTTCGCTTGAGGGCCAAGCCGAGGGTGCAGGAAGCCCCTTGGGGGAGGCAAGGCAATCTGGCACCGCGCGGCCGCGCACCGCTTTCCAGTAAGGGGTGTAGACGCGGTAGAACCCACCTTCGCCGGTCGTGACGTCCCAAGGTTCATGCAACAAGAACCCCGGCACCGACCTCGCCAACAACCCCTGCCCTTTCAACAGCGCCTTGACCGCTTCATCCCGGGGCCGCGTCGCAGGGTCATAACTGCGCGTCCAGCACACGCCTGCCGCAGCAGTTTCAGCGACCAAAGCGGCCAGTACATCCGCAGCCTTGCCCCGGCGCAAGATCAGTCGGCTGCCATGCACCGCCAGCGTCTTGGCAAAGGCTTCGACCGCCAAACCCAGCCGCCATCTGGCCGCGGCGCCGATGGCCTCGGTCTCGGGGTCAAGAATGAAAACCGGGATCACCGGGCGTCCCAAGGCCAAAGCCTCCGTCAGCATCGGGTTGTCGGTCAGGCGCAGATCACGGCGGAACCACAGGATCACGGGGGCGTCGGTCATCATATCTCCAAGTCACGTCAAGTGTTTACGCCCAACGCGACACCCCGGATCACTTTCCTCGTTGCTGCGGCGCAAATACTCGCGGGGGGTGAAGGGGGGCGAGGCCCCCCTGTCCGTTTACAGCACGCGGTCCAGTGCGGCGATCAGGCGCGCCACGTCTTGCGCACTGGTGTAGTGTACCGCGCTCATCCGCAACACGCCCTTGGCGCGGTCCAGACCCATCGCCTCGATCGGGCGAACGGCATAGAAATCGCCGGCCCAGCAGGCGATCCCCTCCGCAGCAAGCGCAGTCGAAATCGGCTCGGCGTCGCGGTCAAAGGCCACAGCCACGGTAGGGGCCCGTTTTGCGCCATCGCGCGGTCCGATCAGGCGCAGGTCGTTGCGTTGGCCAAGATAGTCCAGAAGCGGCTGGATGACGCTGACCTCTTGCGCCCGCATCAGGTCATGGACGACCCGGTTGCGCTCTGCCGGGGCGGCTTCAGTGCCACCGTGGTGGGCGTAAAGCGCGTCGATATAGTCGGCCATCCCGGCGCTGGCGGCGATCTGGGCATGGTCGGGGCCCGCAGGGGTGAAGCGTTTGTACAGGCTGCCCGCGTTGAACCAATGGCCTTGGGCGGGAAGTTCTGCCCCAAAGTCGGACCGGATCAGCATCAGACCCTGATGCGGGCCGTAGACCTTGTAGGCGCTGAACAGATAGACATCCGCCCCCAAGGCGGAGAAATCCGGCAGGCCATGGGGCGCATAGCTCACGCCGTCCACCACCGTCCGAACGCCGGCAGCACGGGCAAGCGCGCAGATCTCGGCCACCGGATTGATTTCGGCCACCACGTTGGAGCAATGCGGGAAAGCCAGCAGCTTGACCTTGCCATCCGCCAGCAGGGGCGTCAGGCGCTCCACGTCCAGATGTCCGGTGGCGGGGTCGATCTGCCACTCGCGCACCTCGATTCCTTCATCGGCCAACCGGCGCCAGACACCCGAGTTCGCCTCGTGGTCCTGATTGGTCACGACAATGGCGGCATTCTTCCCGCGCAGCCACAGGCGCACCGCGTTGGCCAGCACGAAGGTGTTGGCCGAGGTCGAGGGGCCGAAGGACAGCTCTTCCTTGGCACACCCCATCAGGGCCGACAGGCGACCGCGCGCCTCGTCCATCTCTGCCCCGCCCTCTTCGGAACCGGGATAGGGGGCATAGGGCTGAACCTTGCGGTCAGTGTAAAAGCGGTGCAGCCGGTCGACCACAGGTTTGCAGGGGAACGATCCGCCAGCATTTTCGAAGAAAGCATGGCCCGACAGCATCGGGCTTTGAAAGGCCGGAAACTGCGAACGCACGAAAGTCAGATCAAGTTGGGTCATCACGGGCCCCTCCATCAGGTTGCTCCCACATCGGGATATGGTGGCAGGTCTTCCAGCCAAGCCGCGACAGATGCGGCAGGCGCCGGGGCAAAGGACGGCATGCGGGTCAGCATCCTGAGCAGGCTCCGCCGCAAGACCTAGCAAGCCCCCCGCCGCCCCGCAAGCAGGCGGATTGCCCGCTGCAAAAAACGCCGGGGATCGGGTGATCTTGCAGCATTTCAGGGCAATTCCCGCGATCCGACCAAAACGTGACTTGCGCGGCTTTCCCATTGGCGCAAAATAGCGGCATTGGGGGCGCACACGCGCTGTCTTTTCCCTTATTCATGTTCCCCCCGGCACCAGAACCGGACCGATCCAGCAAGGAGAACCTATGTCCCGCTTCACGAAACTGTTCACCGGAACGGCGTTGGCGCTGTCTCTGACCTTCGGGGCGTCCCTGTCCCATGCCGCCGACAAGGACCTGACGGTCTTTGACTGGTCAAGCTTCGAACTGCCGGACCTTCTGGCATCTTACGTGTCCAAGAATGGCGACATGCCGACCTATTCGATCTTCGCCGACGATGACGAGGCGTTTCAGAAGCTGTCCTCGGGCTTCAAGGCAGACGTGGCGCACCCGTGCAGCCAGATGATCCAGAAGTACCGCGATGCCGGGCTGATCGAGCCTTGGGACACCTCGAAGATCACGAATTTCAAGAACATCGACCCGCGCTTCCTGAACTCCAAGATCTTCAGCGACGACAAGGGAGTGTGGTACATCCCGACCGACTACGCCTACACCGCCATTGCCTACAACACAAAGGAAGTCCCGGCGGAGGATGTGGCCTCGCTGCAGGTCTTCACCAATCCGAAATACGCGGGCAAGATCTCGTTGCCGGACAATGCCGATGACGTCTGGGCACTGGCGCTGCTGGCAACCGGGGTCAGCGACTGGACCAATATAAATGACGCCCAGTTCAAGGCGGCAGCCGCGTGGCTGCGCAAGGTCCACCCGAACGTGCTGGCCTATTGGGCTGACCCCTCGCAGTTGAGCCAGCTGATGGCCTCGGGCGAAGTGACGGTGGCCTGGTCGTGGAATGATGCGGTTGCGCTGCTGAAATCGCAGAACTTCCCGGTGGGCTTCCAGCGTCAGGCCAAAGAGGGTGCCTCCAGCTGGTTCTGCGGCTGGGTCAAGCTGAAGAACGGGCCGGGCAGTGCGGACAAGGCCTATGACTTCATCAATGCCTGGACCGGGCCGGATGCGGCGCCTGCATTGTTGAAGAATGTGGGCTATGCCTCGACCAACTCGGTGGCTGAAGGCGCCATTCCCGCCGCTGACCTGAAGGCTGCGGATGTCGACCCGATCACCTCGACCCTGCTGGCGCAGACCCCGATCGACCCGGCCCTGCGCGACCGCATGGTGAACGAGTTCGAACAGATCAAATCGGGCTTCTGAGCCACTTGAAAGACCCCGAACGCCCGGAGGACACTCCGGGCGTTTTCCTTTGCGGAGGCACTATGACGGACTGGTTCCAGACGACCGAGGTGGCCCCCGGCATTCACCTGACGACAGAGCCCTGGGTGCAAAGCTTCTTTCGCGCCAATTGTTACACGGTGCGGGGCCGCGACGCCGATCTGCAATTCGACTTCGGGTCCGGCCTGCGCCCTTACCGCGCGGCATTGCCACTTTCAGGCGCGCCGGTTCTGGCCGTGGCAAGTCATGCCCATATCGACCATGTCGGCGGCTTTGCCGAGTTTGGCACCCGGCTTGGCCATGCCGCCGAGGCTGACGGTTTCGCCACGATGTCAGAGGCCTTCACCCTCAAGCATCTGTTCCGCGACGAGGTTTTCGGGCCAAGTCTTGCCCGCGCGCCGGAGCCTGGTTTTCAGCTGGCCACATGGGATCTGACTGCGGCGCCGCTGACCGCCACGCTGGCCGAGGGGGACAGGATCGACCTTGGCAACCGCAGCCTGACGGTTCTGCACCTGCCCGGCCATTCGCCCGGCGGCATTGCCCTGCTGGACGAGAAGGATGGCCTGCTGTTGGCCGGCGATGCCATTTATGAAGGCGGCCTTGTAGATGACATTCCCGGCGCCTCGGTGACGGACTACCTGAAGAGCATGGCACGGCTGAGGGATCTGGACTGCCGTCGGGTGCTGGCAGGCCATGGTCCCGCCCTGACCCGCGGCGCGATGCGTGACATTGCCCTGGGATATATCCGTTCGAAGGATTGAGCGGGTTGCGCAAGCATCTGCGCCCGCCTATATTGGGCTTGTCCGGGGCAACTCGGACTATGGCGATAAACGCACCCATAATAGACGGATCGGACCCGGGGGCGGTACCCGGCGGCTCCACCAAACTCCTGTTCATTGCGGGATCTGGGGCCGAAATAGGATCGACGGACGTTCAAAGGGGCCAGCTTTTGCTCGGTGAGGTACCACCGTTATCGGTCCAAGATCACAGTTGCCAATGACAACAGTGCTCCGGCTTATGCTCTGGCTGCGTGAGCAGTTCGAGAAAGCCAAACTAAGTCCTTGCGGGTAGCACCGTAAGGCGGGGTTTGCAGGTACCTGGCAACAGAAACCTGCGCCTTTCCCCCAAACCACATGACCTGCCCGAAGGCGGGGGTTTCACACCCCCGCACCCCCGTGGGATATTTGCGCCTGAATGAAAAGCAACGAGCAACTTTGGTTGCGCGGCGCGCAGCGCGATGGTTTGAAGAAGGCCAGGTGGCGAGGGGGACGGAATTGGCAGAGTCGAACGCGTGGAGCAGCCTGTTCAAGACCTTTGGTCGGATAGGCCTGCTGTCCTTTGGCGGACCAGCCGCCCAGATTGCCCTGATGCACCGCGAGTTGGTTGAAGACCGCAAATGGGTCAGCGAAGAGGAGTATCTATCGGCGCTGTCCTTCTGCATGCTGTTGCCGGGGCCCGAGGCGATGCAGCTGGCCACATGGATTGGCTGGCGTTTGCGGGGCGTGGGCGGGGGGCTGCTGGCTGGCTTGCTGTTCGTGCTGCCCGGCGCAGCCGTGGTTCTGACCCTTTCGGCCATCTATGCCGCCTTGGGACAATTGCCTTTGGTGGCAGCACTTTTTACCGGGGTGCAGGCGGCGGTGGTGGCCGTGGTGGTTGAGGCCTTGTTGCGCGTCTCAAAACGCGCATTGAAGTCGCAGGCGCATTGGGTGACGGCCGGTCTGGGCTTTCTGGCACTGTTCTTGTTCGGATTGCCGTTTCCGGCCGTGATCCTGGCGGCGGGGCTTTACGGTTATCTGACGACCAAGGACGCGCCCCTGCCCCAGCACTTGCCGCATCCCTGGGGCGAAACGGCGTGGGCTGGGCTGATCTGGGGCGCCATCTGGCTGGTGCCGCTGGCGGCCTTGGTCATGTTCAGCCCGGGTATCTATGCCGATATCGCGGTGTTCTTCTCCAAATTGGCGGTGGTGACCTTTGGCGGGGCCTATGCGGTGCTCGCCTGGATGTCTCAGGCGGTGGTGGAGGGCAATCATTGGTTGACCTTGCCGCAGATGATGGATGGGCTGGGGCTGGCCGAAACCACGCCGGGGCCACTTATTCTGGTGACCGAGTTCGTGGGATATGTCGCAGCCTACCAGCGGGATGGCTGGCTGGGGGGTATGCTGGCGGCGCTGATCACCCTTTGGATGACCTTCGCCCCGTGCTTTCTGTGGATTTTCGCCGGGGCGCCCTGGATTGCCCATCTGACGGCCGCACCGCGCCTGTCAGGTGCCCTGAAATCCATCACGGCTGCGGTGGTCGGTGTCATTGCCAACCTGTCACTGTGGTTCGCAGCGCATGTTTTTTTCGCGCGGATTGGCCGAATCGACTCCTTTGGCTTGCACAGTATTCTGCCAGACCCCCTGTCGCTGCGCCTGATCCCGACGGCTCTGGCCCTTGCCGCCGCTTATCTTCTGCTGAAGCGGCACTGGTCGCTGCCCCTCGTTCTCGCACTTGCAGCAATTACCTCGGCGGCGGTTGCCTTCCTCTGACGCCCGCTCTTCCCTTCCGATCCAAATTGCCTATGTTGGGCGCAACGGAGCACGGGGAGTTCGCATGGCAAAGTCAATCGACTACGGCAACCTGATGCATAAAGCCATGCGCGGTCTGATCCAGACCGTTCTGAACGACGTGGCCGCCAATGGCCTGCCGGGCGAGCATCATTTCTTCATCACCTTCGACACCACGGTAGAGGGTGTCGAGATGGCCGATTGGCTGCGGGCGCGCTATCCGGGCGAAATGACCGTTGTCATGCAGCACTGGTTCGACGATCTGCGGGTCACCGAGGATGGATTTTCCATCACGCTGAACTTTGGCAACAACCCTGAACGCATGACGATTCCGTTCGACGCGATGCGCACCTTCGTCGACCCCTCGGTCGAATTCGGCCTGCGGTTTGAGACGCATCATGACGACGACGAGGATGACGAGGACGACGATGGTCCGGAAGACGATCCGACGCCACCGCAGCAAGATGCACAGATTGTACGGCTCGACAAGTTCCGGAAGTCCTGAGGAATGTCAGAAACCCTGTTGTTTCTGCGCCAGTTGATCAGCCGGCCCCTGCAGATTTCCGCCATAGCACCCTCGTCGCGCTTCCTGGCGCGGGCGATGGCCAAGGATCTGGGGCCAAAAACCGGCCGCGTGGTCGAGTTCGGCCCCGGGACCGGGAGGTTGACCCAAGGCATCTTGAACGCAGGCGTACGCCCGCAGGACCTGACGCTGTTCGAGATGAACCCTGAATTCGTGATCCACCTGCGCAACCGATTTCCCGGCGTTACGGTGCATCTTGCGGGCGCACAAACCGCACCGGACGTTCTGGCCAAAGGCGTCGGAGCCGTCGTATCGGGTCTTCCCCTGCTGTCGATGCCGCTGCCGCTGCGCCAATCCATCGTCGCGGCCGCCTTCGAGATTCTGGCGCCGGACGGACTTTACGTACAGTTCACCTATGGCCCGCGTCCCGCGCTGGACGAATCCCAAATTGCCAGCCTTGGTCTGACGTGGAAACAGACGGCCTATGTGCCGCTGAACCTGCCGCCTGCTCGCGTTCACACATTTCGTCGCGGGTGACGGTATACCACAGTATGCCGATTGAATTTTCCGCGCTGCGGCGGTAGAAGGCGGGCGCAATCAAGGGAGCTTGCGCCATGACCGCAATCCGTGTCGAGACTGACAGCTTTGGCCCGCTGGATGTCCCCGCTGACAAATACTGGGGCGCGCAGACGCAGCGCTCGATCATCAACTTCCCGATTGGGTGGGAACGGCAGCCGGTCGCGATCATCCGCGCTTTGGGGGTGATCAAGAAGGCCTGCGCGTTGGTCAACATCGCGCAGGGAGATATCGATCCGGCCCTGGGCCAGACGATTGCGGCGGCGGCGCAAGAGGTGATCGACGGCAAGTTCGACGACAACTTCCCGCTGGTGGTCTGGCAGACCGGATCGGGCACCCAGTCGAACATGAACGCCAACGAAGTGATCTCCAACCGCGCGATCGAGATGTTGGGCGGGGTGATGGGCTCCAAAAAGCCGGTGCATCCGAATGACCATGTGAACATGGGGCAGTCCTCGAACGACACGTTCCCGACGGCAATGCATGTGGCAATTGGCATGATGGCGCGCGATGTGCTTCTGCCGGGTCTGGTGAAGCTGCATGCCGCTTTGGACGCCAAGGCTTTGGAATTCAAGGACATCATCAAGATTGGCCGGACGCATACTCAAGATGCGACGCCGCTGACCCTTGGCCAGGAATTCTCGGGCTATGCCACACAGGTCGCCAAGGGGATTGCGCGGGTCAAGATGTGCCTGCCCGACATTTACGAGCTGGCCCAAGGGGGCACGGCGGTTGGCACCGGGCTGAACACCCGGGTTGGTTGGGACGTTCGGGTGGCGGCGGCGATTGCCGAAATAACCGGCCTGCCTTTCGTCACGGCCCCCAACAAATTCGAATCGTTGGCTGCGCATGATGCGATGGTGATGTTCTCGGGCGCCTTGAAGACGGTGGCGGCGAGCCTGTTCAAGATTGCCAACGACCTGCGGCTGCTGGGCTCGGGCCCCCGCTCGGGCCTTGGGGAACTGATCCTGCCGGAGAACGAGCCGGGATCGTCGATCATGCCGGGCAAGGTCAACCCGACGCAGGCCGAGGCGCTGACCATGGTGTGCGCCCATGTCATGGGCAACGATGCGGCGGTGGGGTTTGCAGGGTCGCAGGGGCATTTCGAACTGAACGTCTACAACCCGATGATGGCCTATAACGTGCTGCAATCCATGCAGCTTCTGGGTGACGCCTCAGGGTCTTTCACCGACAACATGGTGGTGGGCACGCAGGCGAATATCCCGCGGATCGAAAAGCTGATGAAGGAAAGCCTGATGCTGGTGACGGCTCTGGCGCCGACCATCGGCTACGATGCCGCCACCAAGGTCGCCAAGACCGCGCACAAAAACGGCACCACCCTGCGCGAAGAGGCGATTGCGCTGGGCTATGTCGATGGCGAAACCTTCGACCGAATCGTGCGACCGGAAGACATGGTCGGACCCAAGGGCTGATGGCGGAAATCGTCAATCTTCGTTCAAAGCGCAAAGAGGCGGCCCGCAAGGCTGCCTCGGCGCAAGCGAATGAGAATGCAGCAAAGTTTGGCCGCACCAAGGCGCAAGTGGCGCTGGAGGCCTCTGAAGCGGCCCGGATAAAGGCCGAATTGGACGGAAAAAAGCTGGACGGCGGCGATCCGGCTTAACCGGGCTTTAACCGGGATGCGGCAGTCTGACGGCATCATGCAAACACACATCACCCCCGCCCCGATCCCCGCTGCTGTGATCCCTGCATTTTCGCCGGATCGCTGGCTGTATCAACTGTTCTCGCCCCTTGCGGTTGCCAAGGGCGGGCCTTTGTACCGCGACGTGTCTGAAGTCGAGGTCAACATTGGCCGCGACCGGTTCTTGAGTGAAGTGAAGCTTCGAGGTTACCGCGCCAAAGAAGAAGGCGGCCAGTTCATCCTGACACTCAATCGTGCCCCCCTGCGCGTGATGATCTGAAGATTTCTGGCCCCGGGAGGCGCCGCGTGACATGCTGGTCATGAAAACCGGCGGCGCAGCCCGCCCCGTGATCGGAACCAGATCGTCATGTCTCCATCCTCCGCCCGGCCGGTGAAGCATAGCCTGACCCTGCGCGGCCATCGCACTTCCGTGTCGCTTGAGGCGGCCTTCTGGGAGGAATTTCGCAAGTTGGCCGTCACAGAAGACCGATCCTTGAACGATCTTGCGGCCGAGATCGATGCAAACAGGGCGGATATCGGCTTGGCCTCGGCAATCCGGGTGCACGTTCTTGGCTGGCTGCGCCGTCAGGTTCCATGATCCCGTCCGCCAGATCGGATTGCCCCTTGTCGAGGGCACTTTACGAAACAGCCAGGCTTCACGCCTCCGGCCCTCCCCGCATCCTTGCTTGGCTCGCGGCCAATTCGACCGTTTCGACCGCGCTGCCAAATCCTGCTCCAAAATCACCCATTGTCATTGCTGCCGCTTTGCCCTTAGGGTCGTTCTACGCGAAGCTTTCGCGCAAGAATTCTCTGCTCGCCCGCTCTGGCGCCCCTATCGGCGTCGAAACGGCAGGCAGTCGGATCGGTCGCAAGACCGGAGAGTTGCCCGGCAAGTCCTTGATTTTCCGGGTTTTCATTGGGGCCTACGCGGCCCGGAAGAGAACCGCGATGACGCGCGCGTTAACATTGGTGAAGGTTGAGGGCTGCCCATCGGGTATCGCCCCGATTTTGCATGCGCGTCCCGTCGCCCGAACAAGTCGCCCCCCCACCGCCACGCCGCGCAGCGCCTCGCCGCCGCGCGGATCCACGGAAGCCGGGCGCTATGGAACAAAATGTCCAAGAAAATGCTCATCGACGCCACCCACGCAGAGGAAACTCGCGTTGTCGTGGTGGACGGAAACAAGGTTGAAGAATTCGACTTTGAAACCCTGAACAAGCGCCAGCTTGCCGGGAATATTTACCTCGCCAAAGTAACCCGGGTGGAGCCTTCGCTTCAGGCGGCTTTTGTCGATTACGGTGGAAACCGCCACGGCTTCCTGGCTTTCGCTGAAATCCACCCGGATTATTACCAGATCCCGGTGGCAGACCGCAAAGCCCTGCTGGAAGAAGAGCGCGCCTTTGCCCGCGCTGAGGATGATGAAGACAACCGCCGCAGCCGCCAAGCCCCGCGTCCGCGCCCGCAAGCGGCCAAGGTTGACGTGCAGGATGTCGTGAAAGAGGGCGGCTCTGAGATCGGCAGCATGGATGTTGTCGATCTGAATGAAGAGGCCGCAGCCGACCATGCCACAGCCGATCATGATCATGCCGGCCATGATCATGCTGAGCATCAACCGCACGATCATGCCCATGACAACACCCATGTGCATGACAGCGAAGACCCAGAGGCCCCTTTCCGCGCCATCGACCACGCCGCCGACACCGACGACGAAATCGAGTCGATCGCGGAAGAGGATGTGCACGAGGAAATCAGCGCGCCCCGCAAACCGCGCGCCCGACGCTACAAGATTCAGGAAGTCGTCAAGGTCCGGCAGATCATGCTGGTTCAAGTCGTCAAGGAAGAACGCGGTAACAAGGGTGCGGCGTTGACGACGTACCTGTCGCTCGCTGGCCGCTATTGCGTGCTGATGCCGAACACCGCACGGGGCGGCGGCATCAGCCGCAAGATCACCATCGCCGCCGACCGCAAGAAGCTGAAGGAAATCGCGAGCGAGCTGGAGGTGCCGGAAGGCGCCGGCCTGATCATCCGGACAGCAGGGGCCAAGCGGACCAAGCCGGAAATCAACCGCGATTACGAATACCTGATGCGGCTTTGGGAACAGATCCGCGAACTGACCCTGAAGTCGATTGCGCCTGCCGCGATCTATGAGGAAGGCGACCTGATCAAACGCTCGATCCGCGACCTTTATTCCCGCGAGATTGACGAGATTCTTGTCGAAGGCGAGGGCGGTTATCGCACCGCCAAAGACTTCATGAAGATGATCATGCCGTCCCACGCCAAGGTCGTGCAGCGCTACAACGAACAGATGCCTCTCTTTGCCCGCTTCCAGGTCGAAAGCTATCTGGGCGGCATGTTCAACCCCACCGTGCAGCTGAAGTCCGGCGGTTACATCGTGATCGGTGTGACGGAAGCGCTGGTGGCCATCGACGTGAACTCGGGCCGCGCCACCAAAGAGGGGTCGATTGAAGACACCGCTTTGAAGACCAACCTTGAAGCTGCCGAAGAGATTGCCCGCCAGTTGCGGCTGCGCGACCTCGCTGGCCTGATCGTCATCGACTTCATCGACATGGAAGAGCGGCGCAACAACCTGGCCGTTGAAAAGCGCATCAAGGACAAGCTGAAAACCGACCGCGCCCGCATTCAGGTCGGCCGGATCAGCGGCTTCGGTCTGCTGGAGATGTCGCGGCAGCGCCTGCGCCCCGGCATGCTGGAATCGACCACGCAGCCTTGCGCCCATTGCCATGGCACGGGCCTGATCCGCTCGGATGACAGCCTTGGCCTGCAAGTGCTGCGCGCCTTGGAAGAGGAAGGCACCCGCAAACGCTCGAAAGAGGTGCTGTTGAAGGCACCGGTCGGCATCGTCAACTTCCTGTTCAACCAGAAGCGTGAGCATCTGGCCTTGATCGAGGCCCGCTATGGCATGTCGGTGCGGATCGAGGCTGATCCGCAGATGATCAGCCCGGATTTCCTGATCGAGAAGTTCAAGACCGCCACCCGTGTGTTGGCAGAGGCCGCTCCGGTGATCTCGGGCAACGCCAGCCTGATGGGCGCGGCGGTGGTCGAGGATGAAGAGGAAGATATTCTCGAAGAGGATATCGAAGATGACGTCGAGGGCGACGAGGCAGAGGATGATGGCGAAGCAGAAGGCGATGCACCCGCAGCCGCCGGCACCTCTGCGGCCCCGTCGGCCAATGGCAAGAAGAAGCGTCGGCGTCGTCGGAAGAAGAAGCCGGGTTCCGCTGCCACGGTAACTGCATCGGCATCGACCGAAGGCGAAGAGGTCACCGCTGCGGCGGATGGCGTCGCGTCGGAAGTTGAGGCCGTGCTTGACGCTGCAATCGAAGCCGAGAACATGCCGGAAACAACCAGCGCGGTGGTCGAAAGCGTGACCGAAGCAGGCGAGGCCCCGCAACCCGAGGCGGCGACTGTCAAGAAGCCTTCGACCCGGTCGCGCAGCGCTGCGGCCAAGGCAGCAGCAGAAGCCGATGGTGGGGAAAAGCCCAAGTCGGGTGCTGCAAAGACCGGCACTGCGAAGGCCGGTACGGCCAAGACGACGGCATCACGCGCCAAGGCTGCTCCTGCGGCCGCTGAGGTCAGCGAGGCGGCCCCGGCAGAGGCAGCAGCGCCGAAGACCAGGACCCGCACTTCGGCCAGCCGGACGCGCAGCAAGGCTGCTGCCGAAGCGGCACAGGTTGAGGCTGCGCCAACTGCAGTTGAAACGGCTGCCGCGGCAGACGCTTCGGTTGAAGCGCAACCCACCCTCGTTCCTGCCCCGGCAGAACAGGCGGAGGTCGCTGCACCGCAACCCGAGCCGGAGGACCCCAACAAGCCCAAGCGCAAGGGCTGGTGGTCCTTGGGCCGCTGATCGCGGATTGCAAAAACAAACGCCCGGTGCCGAAAGGCCCGGGCGTTTCCTTATGTGTCCGACAAGAGAAACGTCTCAGCCCAAAGATCACCCGACGCGGATCAAATGCAGCGTCACCGCACCTTCGTCCTGTGCTGTCAGATAGGCGTGCCCGGCCTGATCGCAGAAATGCGGCAGATCAATCCGGGCCATGCCGTCCGTGGCGCGCACACACAAGATCTGCCCCCCCGTCATTGAGGCCAGCCTTTTGCGCGTCTTCAGCACCGGTAAGGGGCACAAGAGCCCCTCGCAATCCAACTCCACGTCCCATGTCCCAAGTGTCATCCGCTCTGGCCCTCTTTGGCACTGGATTACCCAACAACGCGACCGATGGCCACACGGCGAGTTGTTCAATCTTCAGGTGACGACAGACCCCAAACCCGCTAGGTAGCAGCCATGTTTGGAATTGATATCCTAGACGCCAGCCTTCTGCCCGCCGCCCTCGTGGCGCTTGCGGCAGGCATTTTGTCATTCCTGAGCCCTTGCGTGCTGCCGATCGTGCCGCCCTATCTGGCCTATATGTCCGGCATCAGCATGGGAGAGTTGAAATCAGGCCGCAAAGCCCTGCTGGCAGCCTGTTTCTTCGTGCTGGGCCTGTCGACCGTATTCCTGCTGATGGGTGCCGCCTCCTCGGCCTTCGGCGCCTTCTTTCTGGCCCGGTCGCAGACATTCGCCACCATCTCGGCGATCGTGGTGATGATCTTCGGTGCGCATTTCATCGGCGTGTTCCGGCTGAAGTTCCTGGATCAGGACATCCGGATGGACGCCGGCGACCGTGGCGGCTCGGCGCTTGGCGCCTATGTGCTGGGTCTGGCCTTTGCCTTTGGATGGACGCCCTGCATCGGCCCGCAACTGGGCGCGATCCTGACGATTGCCGCGCAAGAGGGGTCCGTCGGACGCGGGACCCTTCTTTTGGCGGTCTATGCCATCGGCTTGGGCCTGCCCTTCCTTCTGGTCGCCGCCTTCTTCACGAAATTCGCGCCGCTTTTGAACTTCATGAAACGCCATATGGAGCGGATTGAGAAGATCATGGGCCTGATGCTGTGGACCATCGGCCTTCTGATGCTGACCGGCGGCTTCTCGCAATTCTCCTACTGGCTGCTGGAGCATCTGCCCGCCCTCAGCCAGCTTGGCTGACGGCAAGAATCCCGCCCGATCCCGGCCTTTCCCTCGCCGCATTTTCTGCGCAGACTGTGGCAGAGGCCGCCATGGAACAGACACCCGACCCCAAACCCGAGACCCCGACGGAGCCCGTGTTCCGCCGCAAGGTGTTCTATATTCCCGGCTATGACCCGATCCACCCGCGCCGCTACCGCGAGCTTTACCGGAAAGAGGGTGCGGCGCAGGCGCAGACCACCGGCTACAGCCTGACCCTGATGCCGCGCAAAGGCGGCGGCCCCTATGGCTGGCGCGTCAAGTCCGAGATCGTGACCCGGACCGAGGCCGATTTCGAGGTGCTCGTCTGGTCGGACCTTGTACGTTCTTCCATGGAGCAGGGGATTCCCGGCACCTATCTGCAACTGGTCCGTACCGCCTGGGCCTATATCGGCTCTGGTGCGCTGTTTGCCCTGATGAAACTGCGCAAGGGGCCGATGATTGCGGCGCTCTATCCGATTGGCCTGTTGATCATGCAATTGGTGGTAGCACTGCTGGCTGCCTGGGGTCTGTACGCGTTGGGCTCCCTGCTGCATCCAGCCTTGGGCGCCGTTCTGGGGCTGGCCGTCATACCCCTGATCCTGCAGACCTTTCGCCGCTACGACAACAAGGTCTTGGCCTATTACCTGATGCACGACTATGCCTATTCCGCGCAATCGGGCGGGTCCAACCCGGCGGAACTGGAGACGCGGATGACCGAGTTCGCCGGCCGCATCCGCGCCTCGCTGGCTGATTGCGACGAGGTTCTGGTGGTGGGCCACTCCTCCGGCGCGCATCTGGCCGTGTCAATCCTGTCTGACATGATCCGCGCTGGCCTGCCGCAAAGCCACCCGCCGCTGGCTTTCCTGAGCCTTGGGCAGGTCGTGCCGATGGTGTCCTTCCTGCCCAAAGCGCAGCGCCTGCGCGGCGATCTGGCCTATCTGTCGGCACGGCCCGAACTGACTTGGGTCGATGTCACTGCCCCCGGCGACGGCTGCGCCTTTGCGCTGTGTGATCCGGTTTCGGTCACTGGAGTGGCCCCGCCAGACAAACGCTGGCCCCTCATCATCTCCGCCGCCTTTACGCAAACCCTGTCGCCCGAGCGCTGGAAGGAACTGCGCTGGCGCTTCTTCCGCCTGCATTTTCAATACCTTTGCGCCTTTGACCGGCCCGGCGACTATGACTATTTCCAGATCACCGCCGGCCCCAAAACGCTCGCTGATCGCTACCGTGACCGCCCGCCTTCCAAATCGCGGATCGAGACGCCGCTTTCCCCGTGGCGCAGCATATGATCCCGCCCAAACCCACGCCCCGCGCCGACAAGGTCTCGCTGCTGCGCTACCTGAAACTGTTCCGCGCCGATATCCTGTCTGCCCAGCCCGCCCGCCTTTACCACGCCCTGATGGCCGAGTTCCGCACCCCCTTCTTCCGCAGTTACCTGATCAACGACCCCGCCTTGATCGCCCGCGTCCTGACCGAGCGCCCCGATGACTTCCCAAAATCGCTCCGCATCGCCGAAGGCCTGCGCCCCCTCCTTGGCCAATCCGTCTTCGTCACCAACGGCGAGGTCTGGAAACGCCAGCGCCGCATCATCGACCCCGCCTTCGAGGGCGGCAGGTTGCGTGACACGTTCCCTGCCATCTGGGCTTCGGGTCAAGCGGCCGTCGCGCGCCTGAAGGAAGGCGAGGTGGAAATCGAAGAGCAAACCTCACACGCTGCCGCCGACGTGATCTTCCGCACACTGTTCTCGATCCCGATCGAGAACGAAATCGCCGCCGCCACCTTCACCGAGTTCAAGACCTATCAGCGCACCCAGCCGATCCTGAACCTTGCAGCCTTCCTGCCCCTGCCCGACTGGTTCCCGCGCTTTCATCGCCGCGCCACGAAACGCTCGGCCCGCATCATACGGGGCCTGATCACCCGCCTGACGGAAGCGCGCGCCGCTGAGATCGCCCGCGGCAAGGCCCCGGACGACCTTGCCACCAAGATCATGACCGCCGTCGATCCCCTGACCGGGCAGCGGTTCCAGACTGCGGAAATGGTCGATCAGGTGGCGATCTTCTTCCTTGCCGGCCACGAAACCTCGGCCTCTGCCCTCGCTTGGGCGCTGTACCTGCTGGCGACGCACCCCGAGGTCCAGGACCGCGTGGCGATTGAGGCTGCCACCCTGCCCGACGCGCCAGATTTTGCCGCCCTCTCTCGCTTGAAATTCACCCGGGATGTCTTCCGCGAGACCCTGCGCCTCTACCCGCCAGTGCCGATGATGGTCCGTGAAAACACCTGCCCGGAAGACTTCCGCGGCCGCCCCGTCAGGCCCGGAGCGCAAGTGGTGCTCTCCCCCTGGCACCTGCACCGCAACGACCGCTTCTGGACCGCACCCGACAGTTTCGACCCCGACCGCTGGAGCCGCGAGGAGAACCGAACCTGCGCCCGCGACGCCTTCATGCCGTTCTCCGCCGGTCCCCGCGTCTGCACCGGGGCTGGCTTTGCCATGGTGGAAGGCCCGCTTCTGCTTGCGCAAATGACCAAGGCCTTCCGGTTTGAGGCAGTGCCCGGGCGTGCACCGGTTCCGGTTGCGCATCTGACAGTACGCGCGAAGGATGGGATCTGGCTCATGCTTTCCAAGCGCTAGTCTGCTTGGCCGAGGTCGGAGGTTTGGCGCCCCCTGAGCCCCGTGGAATATTTCGATGGGAGCAGGAAAAAGAGCCCCCTTGCATTTGCTCCTTGCGAAATACTCTCGGGGGGTGAGCGCTTTGGCGCGAGGGGGGCAGACGGCCCCCCTTCCCCGGTGTCAGACGTAATCCTGCCGCTGCAAGCTGTATTTCGCCATCTTCTCGTTCAACGTCCGCCGCGGCAGGCAAAGCTCCTCCATGACCGCGACGATGGAGCCCTTGTGGCGGCGCATCGTGTTGTCGATCAGCATGCGTTCGAAAGCTTCGACGTAGTCCTTCAGAGGCTTGCCTTCGGTGGTCAGCGCCGGACCGGTGGCTTCGTTGTCGGCCATCAGAAGCGAGGCGATGGAGCCGGAACCGCGACGGTTCTGCAGGACAGCGCGTTCAGCGATGTTGACCAGTTGGCGCACATTGCCGGGCCAAGGTGCCTGCAGCAATTGCGCGGCTTCCTGGGCCGTCACCTGCGGGGCGTCGCAGCCGTATTCCTCCGAGAACTGCTCCGTCAGGCGGTTGAAGAGCGTCAGGATGTCCTCGCCACGGGCTCGCAGCGGCGGCAAGACGATGGTCATGGCACCCAAGCGGTAGAACAGGTCGGGCCGCAGCGTGTCTTCCAACGTCTTGTCGGGTGCGTGGCGATTGCAGATGGCAATGATCCGGGTTTCCGGCGGGGTGCCTTGTTCGTTGATCATGGTCAGCAGGCGGGCCTGCATGGACCCTGACAGGGCCTCGATATCCTCAAGGCAGATCGTGCCACCGCGCGCCTCTTCGACCAGCGGGATCGTGCCGTCTTCGGCGGGCCCGAAGAGACGGGAGGCGAGTTGGTCTTCCGACCATGCGGCGCAAGAGATCGTCACGAACTTGCGGCCGGCGCGCGGGCCAACAGCATGCAATGCATGCGCCACCAGGGTCTTGCCGGTGCCAGTTTCGCCGTCGATGAGCACGTGGGCGTCGGCTTGACCGAGGTCGAGGATATCTTCGCGCAGCCGCTCCATCACCGGCGAGGTGCCGATCAGCTTCTTCATAAGAACCGAACCGTCCGACAGCTCCTTGCGCAGCGCCCGGTTGTCCAACGTCATCCGGCGTGCCTGCGTCGCTTTCTTGGCTAGTTCCGTCATCCGGTCCGGGTTGAACGGCTTTTCGAGAAAGTCGAAAGCGCCAACCCGCATCGCCTCCACCGCCATCGGCACGTCACCGTGGCCAGTGATCAGGATGACCGGCAGCCCCGAATCCATTCCCATCAGCTTTTTCAGGAAGGCCATGCCATCCATGCCGGGCATCTTGATGTCGGACACGATGACACCGGGGAAATCGGCGCCGATCGACTTCAGAGCCTCCTCGGCGGAGGGGAAGGTTTCGGTATCGAACCCAGACAAGGCCAGCCATTGGCTGATGGATTGCCGCATATCGGCTTCGTCATCGACGATTGCCACCTTCATCGCTCGCGCCATCAATCCCTCATTCCGCTGCTTTTACGTTTTGCCCGCGATCTTCGGCCGCCTCGGCCTGCAGGATCGGAAGTTGCATCTCAAACACCGCGCCCCCGGTTTCAGCATTGTGCGCGGTCAGTCGCCCACCGAGGTCGGTGACAATGCCAGAGCTGATCGCCAGCCCCAGCCCGACACCTTCGCCGGCTTTCTTGGTGGTGTAGAACGGCTCGAACAGGTTCACGAGATCGGCAATCCCGTGGCCATTGTCGCGCACCGACAGGATGGCCATGTCGCCCGAAGCGAGCATGAGGTCAATCTGTGGTTCTTTCACATCTTTGGTAGCATCCAACGCATTACGCAGCAGGTTGATCATGACCTGCTCCAGCCGCAGCCGGTCGGCCATGACCATGACCGCCTGCCGCGGAATCGAGCGGGTTATCTTCACAACGCGCAATTTCAGTTGCGGTTCCATCATCGCCAATGCGGACGACAGGCAGATGCGCAGGTCCACCGGCTCAAACGCCTCCCCACCCTTGCGGGCATAGGATTTCAGCTGGCGGGTGATGGCACCCATGCGGTCGATCAGGTCGTCGATCCGCTGGAACGAAGACAGCGCCTCATCGGGCCGCTTGCGCTGCAGCAGCAGGCGGGCGCCGGCAAGGTAGGTTTTCATCGCGGCCAGCGGTTGGTTCAACTCGTGGCTGACGGCCGCAGACATTTCCCCAAGGGCCGCCAGTTTGGACGACTGGGCGAGGGTCTGTTCGGCCACGGCGAGGTCTTTCTGAACCTTCTCGCGCTCGGCAATTTCGCGCTGCAGACGGGCGTTCAACTGGCGCAGTTCCAGCGACTCGCGCCGGAACGACAGAGTTTCGGACCAGGCCCGGCGCGACAGCAGATAAAAGGTCATGGCGGCGAGGATGGCAAAGCCCATGATCTCCAACGCCAGAATGCCATTCACCCGTTCCCGCACCGAATCATAGGCGGTGAAGCTGGCCATGCGCCAACCGCGGAAGGTCATCCGGTTGTCGGTGCGCAAGACGGCCACGCCCCGGACATAGGCGTCTGGATGGTTCTGCGTCAGGTCTGACGTCACCGAAAAGGCGCGGTTCAGCGCAAGGTCCAGCGCCGACGGGCTATCTGGTGCGGCAATCGCCGCGTCCAGCGGTTGGCCACGCCAGCGCGGTTCGGTGGACAAGATCACACGGCCTTCGGAATCGGTGACCAGTACCACATCCTGCAAGGCAGCCCAGGCACGCTCGAACTTCATCAGATCGACCGCGACCACGATGACGCCCATCGGTTTGCCTTCCGCAAACACCTCTTGGCTATAGGTGAACTGGAAGCCGCCGCCATCGCGCTGCGAGGCCGAAAACACAGTGTCCATTGAGCGGGCCGCGGCGACGTAGAAGTCGGCGTTGCGGTAATTGGTGCCCAAAAGGTTGCGGTTGGTGGCCCCCACGGTGCGACCCGAGCTGTCTAGGAGCAGGATTGAGGCGACACCGATATCAGCCTGCACCTGCACCAGCCGTTGCGTGGTGCGCGAGAAATCGCCTTTCACCAAGGCCTCGGAAATCGCGGGATCGCGGGACAGCAAAAGCGGTACCACGGACGTGCGCTGCAGTTCCGACACCACGTTGCCGCTGTAAAGCGCCAGCCGCAGTTCCGCCTTGTTGCGGGTCGTTTCGGTAAATCGTTCGGTCAGCCAACGATTGGTGATCAGAACCACGGCAACGGCAAACAAGATCAGGATGGCAACGATCACCTTGATCCAGAACGAGCCGCCCTGAAGGCGGTCTGTGCGGGATTTCTGGGGGACTTTGTCGCTCATGCGCACAAATCTAGGCCTGTGACCGGGTCACCTCAAGGAAAGCCCCGGGGGAAAGGGTCAGGCCAGCGCCATCCCGCCCATCAGGCTGGCGAAAACCGCCAGCCCGTCGCTGCCGCCCTGCGCCGCTTCCACCACACGCTCCGGATGCGGCATCATGCCCAGCACGCGGCGGTTGGCCGACAGGACCCCCGCGATGTCCGCCGTGGCGCCGTTGGGATTATCGAGGTAGGTGAAGGCGATACGGTCCTGATCCTTCAGGGCCTTAAGCCCTTCGGCATCAATGGTGAAATTTCCATCATGGTGCGCGATCGGCACGCTGATTTCCTGACCGCGGCCAAAGGCCGAGGTGAAGGCGCTGTTCGTCGTGGCCACCCGCAGCCCGACCGAGCGGCAGACGAATTTCAACCCGGCGTTGCGCATCAGGGCCCCGGGCAACAGGTGCATTTCGGTCAGGACCTGAAAGCCGTTGCAGACGCCAAGCACAAAACCACCACGCTCCGCATGGGCCTTGACGGCTGTAGCGATGGGCGATTGGGCGGCAATGGCGCCACATCGCAGATAGTCGCCGAAGGAAAATCCGCCCGGCAGGCCAACCACATCGGTGCCCGCAGGCAGGCTTGTGTCCTTGTGCCAGACCCGCGCCACCTGAAATCCAGCCTTTTCGAACGCCACGGCCAGATCGCGATCGCAATTGGAACCGGGGAAGGTGATGACGGCGGCTTTCATCGGACGCTCCTGTTTGGGATGGCGTCCCTTAGCGCAAAGTGGCACGGCGTGCCAGAGGGGCGTGGCGCTTGATGCCGACTTCGCGGAAGCGGACCCCCATCTTCCAAGAGATCAGAGGCCGAGGCGAGGAATCTCGATGGCGGGGCAACGGTTCATCACGACCTCAAGGCCAGCAGCGCGGGCGGTGGTGGCGGCGGCCTCGTTGACGACACCAAGTTGCATCCAGATGGCGCGGCGTCCAGCAAGGTGCGCAATGGCGTCATCCACCACAGGCCCCACCGAGTCGGATGCACGGAAGATGTCGACCATGTCGACCGGTTCGCCAATCTCGGACAGGCTGCCACGGACAGATTCGCCCCAAGGGCTGATCTGGCCCGCCTGACCTGGATTGACCGGGATGACACGGTAGCCGCGCCGGGCAAGGTAGGCCGCAACGCCATGACTGGGCCTGTCAGGCTTGGGAGACCAGCCGACAAGGGCGATCACCTTGGTTTCGGTCAGGATGCGGCGAATCGAATCATCTTCAACCATGATTTCCCCAAGAAAAAAGCGCCCGGACGAAAAGCCGGGCGCCAGTGCGGAACGAGGGACAGTGATCTGAAAGCGGCGTTCCGGGCCATGCCTTCCCTTCAGATATAAGAGTGCGAGAAAGCCATTAAAGGGGCAACTTCCGCAAAAGCATTCACAAACTTGTGCAGGTTAGGATTGTTTGTGTTTCAACGGACAGACGCCGCATAAAGCGCAATCGCCGCTGCGTTCGACACGTTCAGGGACCCGAACGCATCCGCAAAAGGAATGCGGGCGATCACATCGCAAGTTTCCCGCGTCTTTTCGCGCAAGCCCGGCCCTTCAGCCCCCATCACCAGCGCCACCGCACGGTTTCCGGCATTGGTCATGGCCTCGGCCAAGGTCACGGTGCCTTCCCCATCCAGACCAATCAGCACATAGCCCATCTCACGCAGGGTCACCATGGAATCGGCCAGATTGGTCACCCGCAGGTAGGGTTGACGTTCCAGCGCACCCGAGGCGGTCTTGGCCAGCGCCCCGGTTTCGGGCGCAGAATGGTGGCGCGGGGCAATCACGGCACGCGCGCCAAACACTTCGGCGGAACGCAGAACAGCACCCGCGTTGTGCGGATCGGTCACGCGGTCAAGACAGACCACCAGCGCGTTACCCTTGCCCGAGATGCAGACGTCCTCAAGTTTGCCCCAGTTCAGGGGCTTCACTTCCATCGCAGCGCCCTGGTGAACCGAATCTTCCGCGATCGGCACCTGGAATTTCCGCGGGTCAACGATTTCTGGTTCAATGCCAGCATGGGGCAAAGCGTCCGCCAGCCTGTCAGCCGCGTTCTTGGTCAGGACCAGACGCAGTTTTTCGCGGTTTGGGTTCAACAAAGCGTCGCGCACCGCATGGATGCCGAACAGCCACAACGTCTCTTTCGCCTCGGCCCGCTTGGCCCGTTCCTTGTCAATCACCCAACTGGGCTTGGTGCTTTCGCTATAACCGCTCATGGTCCCCTCGTCTTTCGACCTCCATTTGGCCCCGCAAAGGATTTCACGCAAGCGCAAACCATTGCGATTGGCCCCCTTGACGCCCCTGCGCCCCTTGTTTATCTCCCCCGCTCAGTGGGCGACATGCTACAAGGTGTGGCAGGAGACTGTAACTCTCCCGAGGCGACTCATGCCTGGTTCGATTCCAGGGTCGCCCACCATTCTACCGGATATTGCCGAAGCAAGATGCGGCAGGGCAATAGCCCTCCCATCTGCTTTGGCATGAGGTTTCCAATGTCCGACCGGTCTTACCGCTTTTCCCATGCCATCACGCGCAAGCCTGCGGCGTCTATCATCAATGGCCTGCGGGCGGTTGATACCGGTACGCCCTCACTTTCGCTGATGCGCCAGCATCACGCCGACTATATCGACGCCCTGCGCTCGACCGGGGCCATTGTGGTGGAACTGGAGGCTCTGGAGGCGTTCCCGGATTCGGTCTTTGTCGAGGACACGGCCCTGTGCCTGCCTGAGGGTGCTATCGTCATGCGCCCCGGTGCGCCGACCCGTTTGGGCGAAGCGGCGCAGATGGCGCCAAATCTGGTGTCCCTTTATGGCGATGTGCGCTGGATCGACGGGGCGGACAGCTTCATCGAAGGCGGTGACATCCTGACCACCGAAACCGAGGTTCTGATTGGCCGCTCTGCCCGCACCAATGGCGCAGGCATTGCCGAACTGGCGGCCAAGGTCGCTGACTGGGGCCATAAGGTGCGTGAGGTCTTCACCCCTCCTGGCGTGCTGCACTTCAAGACCGACTGCTCGCTTTTGGACGCCGAAACCATCCTGTCCACCCAACGGCTGGACGTCTCTGGCTGCTTCAGCGGATACAAGGTCATCCATACGGCCACGGGCGAAGAGGCTTGCGCCAACGCGATCCGCTTCAATGACATCGTGTTGATGCCCGCAGGCTTTCCGCGCACCCGCGACAAGCTGGTCACGGCGGGCTTCGCGGTGCGTGAGATTGGCAACTCTGAATGCGCCAAGCTGGACGGCGGCATGTCCTGCCTTAGCCTGAGGTTCACCCCCAAAGCCTAACGAAGCCTTGACATTCCCGGCCCCATTGCCGGGAATGGCGGGACGTTTGGGCCGAAGGTGTATTGCGTGGAACGTCAGGTCTTCAACATCCTCGCCATCGGTCAATCCGGGCGGCTGGCCTATGAGGCGGCGTTGCTGGTGGCTTCGATTCGGGCGCAGGATCCGGACTTTCCTGGCAAGATCTTCATCGCCGAACCTCAGCACGGCCCCCAGTGGCCCGAGGACCCGCGGATCACCGACCCTGCCCTACTTGGCCTGTTGTCCGATCTTGGCGCGGAAGTTCTGCCCTTCGACAACAAGGTCTTTGGCGCCTCTTACCCCTACGGCAACAAGATCGAGGCTTTGACCGCGCTGCCAGACGAACCCTTCCTGTTTCTGGATTCCGACACGCTGGTGCTGGACCGCTTTGCCAAAGTGGCTTTCGATTTCACCAAACCTTCCGCCTCTATGCGGCGCGAGGGGACCTGGCCGCAGATAGAGCTGTACGGTCCGGGCTACGGGCAGATCTGGCAATCGCTGTATGACCGGCTCGGGCTCGACTACGCCAGTTCGCTGGACACCTCTCAGCCGGATGAATATTGGAAGCGTTATCTTTACTTCAACGCGGGCTGGTTCTTTCATGAAAGCCCGCAGGCCTTCGGCGCCCGCTTTCTGGCCTACGCAACCGAGATCCGCGACCGGCCGCCCGCGACGCTGGCCTGTCAGGAGATGAACCCCTGGCTTGATCAGGTGGTGCTGCCCCTGGTGATCCATTCCTTCGGCGGCGGTCGTCCGGGGCCGGATCTGAATGGAATGGATGGCGCGGTCACTTGCCATTACCGCACCCTGCCGCTGCTTTATGCCCGCGAAAGTGACCGCGCCGTGGCGGTGCTGGAAGAGGTGGCCGGACGCAATGCGGTCAAGAAGGTTCTCAAATCCCACGACCCGTTCCGCCGCATGATCTATCAGCGCAAAGGGCTGGAGGCGCGGGCGCTTTTTGACCGCGCCAACTTGCCCGTGCGCGAACAGGCAATCCGCAACACCTTGAAACGCGAGGGTCTTTGGCTACGGTGACGAAGTGTCATCACCCTGTCACGCCGCTTTGCCATGCAGCCAGAAGCTGACACGACAGGAGCCCGCATGGACGCGATCATCATCGAGGGAGCGCGGGTTCTGCTGCCCGGCGCACTGGCGCGGGTTTCGGTCCGCATTGAGGGCGACAAGATCGTCGGGCTGGACATGCCCCGCCATGGGGCCCGAGTGATCGACGCCAAAGGCATGATCCTCGCCCCCGCCATGATCGACATTCACGGGGACGCCTTCGAGCGCCAACTGATGCCGCGTCCCGGCGTCGATTTCCCGCTGGAGGCCGCCTTACTGGAAACCGACCGCCAGTTGGCCGCCAATGGCATCGCCACCGCCTATCACGCCCTGACCCTGTCTTGGGAGCCGGGGCTGCGCTCGGTGGCGACCGCGCGCCGGGTGGTCGAGGCGCTGGCCGCCCTCGGCCCCCGACTGACAGTGGAAAACCGCGTGCAACTGCGGTGGGAGACATTCTGCTTTGAGGCTGTGCCCCTGATCGAGCAAGCCTTGGCCGGGCCACTGGCGCCGTCGATCGCCTTCAACGATCACACCTCGATGGCGGTTCTGCACCCGGGCACCCCGCTGCAATCCCGTCCGTTCGACCAAGACCCGGCCTTTCCGCTGGCCGACATGACGTCTGCCGCTTTCGCCGCCAAAATGGCTGAGCGCGCCAAACGGTCAGGTCTTTCGGTTGCAGACTTCGTCGACCTGATCCGCCACACATGGAACCGTCGCCCGCAAGTGTCCGGCATCATCGAACAAGTGGCTGCCAAAGGACGGGCCGCCGCTGTGCCGATGCTCAGCCACGATGACAGCCAGATCGAAACCCGGCGCTTCTATCGTGACCTTGGCGCCCGGATCAGCGAGTTTCCGATGAATGCCCACACCGCTGAAGCGGCACGTGAGGCCGGCGACTGGATCGTCTTCGGTGCCCCCAATGCGGCGCGGGGCGGCAGCCATCTGGGTTCACCCGGCGCCTCTGACATGCTCAAGCGGGGGCTCTGCGATATCCTCGCGTCGGATTACTTCTACCCGGCGATGCTGACCGCCGTGGCGCGGTTGCAAGCGGATGGCCACGCCCTGCCAGCCCTGTGGAAGTTGGTTTCCACCAACCCCGCCCGCGCCTCTGGCCTGAGTGACCGGGGCGAGATCGCAGTGGGCCAGCGCGCCGACCTGACCCTGATCGACTGGCCAGAGGGGGGCACCCCAGCGCCGCGCTTGACGCTGGTGGCCGGGCGGACGGCCTATTCGGCGATGGCAGCCGGCTAAATCTCCAGCACCGGCCACAGTGACAGCACCAGCAAACCCGCCATCGTCCAGTTGAATTGCACCAGACGGCGCGGATTGGACAGGAAGGCCCGCAGCCTCTCCCCGGCGTAGCACCACAACGACACCGAGGGCAGATTGATGCTGGCAAAGACCACGCAGACGACCAGAACCGCCGAAATCCCGCCCTGCCCGTAGTTGCTGATCGCCCCCAAAGCCATCGCCCAAGCCTTGGGGTTGACCCACTGAAACGCCGCCGCCTGCAGGAAGGTCATCGGATGCGGCCGCGCCGTGCCTTCTCCGGGGGCAGAGGCATGGGCGATCTTCCACGCCAGCCACAGCATATAGGCGACCGAGACCACCTTCAGCGCCAGCTTGCTCGCGGGAACCGCCTGAAACACGCCTGACAGGCCGAAGCCCACCAGAAACACCATCAGTCCATGTCCAAGGCTGACCCCCAGCATATGCGGCAGCGTTCGCCGAAAGCCGAAATTCACGCCCGAGGCCATCAACATCAGGTTGTTCGGTCCCGGTGTCACCGAGGTCACGAAGGCGAAAGAGATCAGCGCAAGAAGGATGTCATGTGTCATGGCGCAATTCTTCACCACCTTACGGGACGAAGGATTGCAATCTGTCCGCTTCAATAGCATTATTTGCAATAAATGACGAAACTGGATGATATAAACACCCGGATATTGCGCGTCCTGTCGCAGGACGGTCGCATCTCGAACCTGGACCTCGCGGAAAAGGTCGGCCTCTCGCCCTCTGCCTGCCTGCGCCGCGTGCAGGAACTGGAGCGGTCCGGCGTGATCAAGGGCTACCGCGCCGTCATCGACTCCGCCAAGGTGGGCATCGGCTTTGTGGCCTATGTGACGGTAGGCCTCAACAGCCACACCAAGGCCGCGCAAGAGGCGTTTGAACGCGCGATCTCCCGCGCAACGGAAGTGCGCGAGTGTCACAACGTCACCGGCACCGTCGAATACCTGTTGCGGGTCGAGGCGCGGGATCTGGCGCATTACAAGCACTGGCACACCGAAATCCTCGGGGTTTTGCCGCAGGTGCAGGCCATCACGACCTTTGTTGTCATGGATAGCCCAAAAGACGATAGAAACTGACGTGTTTATTCGTCGCACGGCCTGATTAACAGTTGCCTGATTTTGCGCCCTGCCCTAGCGTCCGCCCATCCACTGAAGGAGGACAGAATGACCCTTGGCTTCAACACCCTTGCCGTCCATGCCGGAACCGAGCCTGACCCCGCCACCGGCGCCCGTCAGGTACCGATCTACCAGACCACAGCCTATGTGTTCCGCGACAGCGACCATGCGGCGAAACTCTTCAATCTGCAGGAAGTCGGCTACATCTATTCCCGTCTGACCAACCCCACCGTGTCGGCCCTGGCCAACCGTGTGGCGGCTCTGGAAGGCGGCGCGGGGGCGGTTTGCTGCTCGTCCGGTCATGCGGCGCAGATCATGGCGCTGTTTCCCTTGATGCAGCCGGGCACCAACGTCGTCGCCTCCACCAAGCTTTACGGCGGCACCGTTCAGCAATTCACCAACACGATCCGCAAGTTCGGCTGGTCGGCCAAGCTGGTCGACTTTGACGACCTGAAGGCGATCGAGGCGGCGATTGACGAAAACACACGGGCGCTGTTCTGCGAGACGATCTGCAACCCCGGCGGTGCGATTTCCGATCTTGACGCCATCGCGCGCGTTGCAAACCAGGCCGGCATTCCGCTGATCGTCGACAACACCACCGCCACGCCGTTCCTCTGCCGCCCCATCGAGCATGGTGCGACGCTGGTCGTGCATTCGGCCACCAAATACCTGACCGGCAACGGCACCGTCACTGGCGGCATCGTGGTTGATTCGGGCAAGTTCGATTGGTCGGCCTCGGGCAAGTTCCCGTCGCTGGCGGCACCAGAGCCGGCCTATCACGGACTGAACTTCCATGCGGCGCTGGGAGCCATGGCCTTCACCTTCCATTCCATTGCCGTGGGCTTGCGCGATCTGGGCATGACGATGAACCCGCAAGGCGCGCACTACACCCTGATGGGGATCGAGACGCTGCCCTTGCGGATGGAACGCCATGTCCAGAACGCCCAAACGGTGGCCGAATACCTGGAGCAGGACCCGCGCGTCGATTATGTAACCTATCCGGGCCTGAAATCCTCGCCCTACCACAACCTGGCCAAGATGATCGTGCCGGGCGGTGCCGGCGCCTTGTTCACCTTCGCGATCAAGGGCGGCTATGATGCCTGCGTCAAATTCGTCGACAATCTGAAGCTGTTCAGCCATGTCGCCAACCTTGGCGACACGCGCAGTCTGGTTATTCACTCGGCCTCGACCACGCACCGCCAGCTGTCGGATGATCAGCGCGCGGCGGCCGGTGCCCTGCCCAACGTGGTGCGCCTGTCGATCGGGATCGAAGACGTGCGCGATATCATCGCCGATCTGGATCAGGCGCTGACGCGCGCCACCGCCTGAGAAAACCGCGGGGTGCGCAAGGGATGCGCACCCCGCCCTCACTGCGCCAGTTGCCAGACGATGGTGACGCTGGCAGAGATGCCTACCTCGCCTGCAGCAACCGGGACAGCGGCGCTGCCCACCATCTTTGACATCATCGGACCCGGCGGCGGATCGCCACCGCCTTCGGTGATAGATACGATCGGCCCCAGCTTTTCACCCGCCGCCTGCGCCAGCAGCTTGGCCCGCGCCACGGCGTCAGCGACAGCCGCCTTGCGCGCCTCGTCCTCGGTCGGACGCTGGTCTTGCAAGCCAAAGGTCAAGCCGTTCAGCGTATTGGCGCCGTCGGTGATGGCAGCGTCCAGAATGGCGCCAGTGGTGTCCAAGGCCTTGATTCGCACCGTCAGCATATTGGAGGCGACATACCCCTTCACCACCTGCCCGGTGCCCGCATCATTGGTCACCCAGTTCGGGTTGATCGACAGGCTGGAGGTCTGCATGTCCCGGTCCGCCACCTTTGCGGCGATCAGCCGCGCAATCACCGCCGACACCGCATCATTGTTGGCCGACATTGCCGCCGCAGCGCTGTCACCCGTCGTTGTGACACCCAACGAGATCGTGGCAAGGTCAGGCACCACATTGACCGTCGCGCTGCCGGTGACGGTGATCGTGCCGGCCGTATCGGCAAAAGCGGCTGTCGGGGCGCACAGGATTGGGGCAAGCAAGACACTGGACAGGGCAAAGGCGGTCAGGATGCGCATCGGTTCCTCCATGAATGATCCGTCATTGCCTTCTACGACGCCGCTCGCAAGATGATCCTTGGCGGAGGCCGGGCTTTTTCTTTCATTCGGCAGAATCCTGCTGTAAGCAGGCCGCCAAACCGGGGTTACTTCCCGGCGATCTGATGGCTGTGCTAGACGCTCCTCATGAAACCTTCGTTCGCCCTAGACTTCCGTGACGGTCTCGTCACCTTGCTGCACCGGACCTCGCGTGGCTGGAGCCAGGTGGGATCCACGGCCCTTGATGCCCCCGACTTTGCCGAGGCTTTGGGCTACATGCGCTCTACCGCGCTTGGCCTCTCGCCGCGCGGGATCACCACCAAACTGGTGATCCCGAACGAGCAGATCCTGTATACGGCCGTCCACGCGCCAGGTCCGGATGCTGCAAAGCGCAAGCGCCAGATCCGCGCCGGGCTTGAGGGCCTGACCCCCTATGCTATTGACGATCTGGTCTATGACTGGTGGGGCACCGGGGCAGACCTGAACGTGGCCGTGGTTGCCAAGGAAACCCTGGCCGAGGCCGAAGCCTTCGCAACGGAGCACCGCTTCAATCCGGTCAGCTTCGTCGCTGTGCCAGACGACGCCGCCATTTTGAACGAGCCCTTCTTTGGTCCGTCCGCCCTCGCCGCGACACTTCTGGCCGAGGGTGAGAAGGTTGAGCGGGATCAGGATCCGATCACGGTCATCGCGCGCGACTTCCACCGCAGCGAACCCAAGGCCAAGCCCGTTGCGCCGGACGACAAGGACATGGTGCCCGAAAACGCCGCGCCGGTGATCGCCGAGACCGCCGCTGAGGAACCAGCGCCTGGCGATCCGACCGCAGAAGCCTCGTCAGAGGCACCACAGATCCAGCCTGCATCTGCAAGCATCCCGGTCGCGGATTTGCCCGCACAGCCTGAACCGGTTGCCGAAACGCCCGCACCCGTCGCTGCGCCAGCAGTCTCTCATCCCGCTGCCAGCCCCGCCATTGTACCGGTCGAGGTTGCCCCGGTGGCCGCAGCCGAGGCAGACCCGGTTCGCTCCAAACCGGCCGCGCCTGCGGTGGATCCGCTGCCGCCGCCCGTTCAGCGACAGTCCAAACCCGACCCGGTCAAGCCGGTCGTCGTCGAGGTCCCCGAGGCGCCGATGGCCATGGATGTGGCAGACCTTGCCAGCGTTCAGGACGATGATGTCCCGCCTGCCCCGGCAGCCGAGATTGTGGCGGCCTTTGCCAGCCGCCGCACCGCCGCGATCGCCGCCGCGACGGCGGGTGCCGCCAAGCAAAGCGCCCCTGCCGTCTCGAAGATTCCCTCGGTCGGTGCGGCACCTGCGCAGCGTCCCTCGGTGCCCCGTCCCAACGTGGCGCGTCCGGCACCGGCCTCACCCCGCGACACCCTGCCTTTTCCCGTCAAGACCACCGCAGGAGCCGCCAAGACCGCGGCTGCAAAGCCTGGCAAGACCGGCACCGGATCGGTCACCGCTGCCGGCATTCTGGGCGCGCGGCGCGAACGTAATGTCGTGGCACTGCCCACGGCGGGCACGCCGGAAGAACAGGCCGCAGCGGCGGCCCGCAAGGCCACGACCAAGCCTACGGGGCTCGGCAGCCGCTCAACCCCCATCAAGGGCAAACCGCGTTACCTTGGCCTGATCCTGACAGTAATCTTGCTGCTGCTGCTGATTGCGGTTGCGGCATGGTCCAGCCTGAAGATGGGCGCAAATGATACGACGGGGACAGGCGCCGGCGCCCCCACGACGTCCTCTCCGGCGGCCAGCCTGTCGACGCCGGACGCCGCGGCCCCTGCGTCGCAGCAGGCCAGTTTGGCAGCACCTGATGCAGCCAAGCTGACACCGCCCGCGTCTCAGACAACCCAGACCAGCGCGACTGTGGACACCAGCAGCACCCCGACCGCCCCGGCTTCGAACCCGACGGCGGACCAGACCGTGGCGAGTGCTGCGCCAGATGCGGCGCCAACAACGACCACAGATAACACCGTGGCTGCATCGACACCGACCGCCGATGCAGCCGCAGCCCCACAGGCGACGGCAACGCCCGCTCCGCCGGTGGCGGAACCAGCCCCGAAGACCGAGGTGTCCTCGACCGGCGTGGCGCCAACAGCCCCCGGTACGGCAGGGCAAGACAAGATCGTGCTGGCAATGGCCGATACGCCGCCAAAGGCGGCGGGGCCACTTGCGCTGCCTGCCCTTGCGGCGGGCGCCGATGCGAGCCCCGCCGCCGAACCTGCTCCACCGCCCTACGGCACGGTTTACAAGTTCGACGCAGATGGCCACATCATCCCAACGCCCGAAGGCATCGTAACGCCCGAGGGCGTTCTGCTTATTGCGGGCAAGCCGAAGGTGCTCCCCCCCGAACGACCTGCGGATTTGGCACCCGCTGTCGCCGCCCCTGCGGCCTCAGATGCAACAGCCCCGGTGGCGGATGCACCAACCACCGCGGCCGCGGCCCCCGCACCGACCACCAACACGCCCCCGGATGCGACACGCGCGTCATCGGCGGCGGCAACGCCTGACACCTCGGGAACCACGGCGACCGCTACCGCAGTTTTGACACCAGACACGGCGGAACCGGCAGCGGCCGCCCCTGCGCTTGCGCAAGACCCAACTCTGGCAGGCAAGCGCCCGAAGGGCAAACCTGCCGGCCTCGCCCCGGCACCCGGCCAGCAAGGCACTGCCGCGACAAGCCCGGAAGACGCCCTCCTAGCGAGCTTGCGTCCGGAAGCACGCCCGGCCGACCTGCCCTCGCCCTTGGCGTCCGACACTGGCGCAGATGCCAACGCCGCTTCAGCCTCTTTGGCCGCGAAGGGCTTTGCACTGGCCACCTCGCCCAAGCCGCCTGCCCGACCGTCGGGTCTGGACAAGGCCGTTGACACGGCGGTGGAGGCCGCGCTCAATCAACCTGCGCCAGACACGCAGGTTGTCAGCAACGACACGGCCGCACCCGAGGCACAGGCTGAGCCGGATCCGGCCGAGGGTCCGGCGCCCCGCTTGCCGGTCAGCGCCTCTGTCGACAAACAGGCGACCGCCAAACACGCCCTGAACACCAACAGACTGGCGCTTCTGGCGGTCTTTGGCACAGTGTCGAGCCGTTTTGCCATGGTTCGGCAGGGCAATGGCACCGTCAAGACCATCAAGGTGGGTGACAGCGTTGACGGTGGGCGAGTGGATGCAATCACCGACACGTCCATTCAATACCAGAAGGGTGGCCAAATCGTTACCCTTGCCCTGCCCAAAGGCTGACGTCAGCGCGACGTTGGCCCCCGGGACAATTTGCCGACGAATTCTGCGGCAGACATCCTATGTTTCCCGGACTGCAGCGGACTATTCCGCAGCAAGGGCTTCCTATCTTGGACGCACAACCTGATATATTGCGCAGCGAGGCGACCGATTTTCGCCGGTCACCGGGATACCAGAACCACGACTTGAAAGGACCGGATGGAAAGTTTTCTTTTGCAAGCCTCGATCTATCTGGGGGCTGCCGTCCTTGTCGTACCCTTGTCTGTCAGGCTTGGGCTGGGTTCGGTTCTGGGCTACCTGGCAGCGGGCATCCTGATGGGGCCGGTGATGGGTCTGGCCGGGGCGGGCACCACTGACCTGCAGCATTTTGCAGAATTCGGCGTGGTGCTGATGCTGTTCCTGATCGGGCTGGAGCTGGAGCCGAAGGCCCTGTGGGACATGCGGATCAAGCTTTTGGGCATGGGCGGGTTGCAGGTCTTGGTGACCATGGGGGCCGTCGGGGGCACGCTTTACGCCTTTGGGGCACCCAAACAGGTGGCGCTGATTGCCGGGATGATCGGGGCGATGTCCTCGACTGCGATCGTCTTGCAGACACTGGCGGAAAAGAACCTGATGCGAACGGCGGGCGGACGGGCGAGTTTTGCGGTGCTTCTTACGCAAGACCTTGCCGTGGTCCCGATCCTGTCGGTGATGCCGCTGCTGGCGCTTCCCGTGGCGACCGGACTGACTGTGAACACCTTCGGCGTAACCAACCCGTCGGTTGCCCCCGCCGATCCTTCTGCCGGTGTCGCAGAGCCCTTGCTGACCATGATCCAGAACCTGCCCGCATGGCAGGTGACTGCGTTGACCCTGGCGATCGTCGCGGCGATCATTCTGTCAGGCCATTACCTGACGCGCCCGATCTTCCGTTTTGTCCATGCCGCACGGTTGCCCGAGATGTCGACCTTCATCTCGTTGCTTCTGGTGCTGGGAATTGCATTCCTGATGATGATGGTGGGGCTTTCGCCCGCTTTGGGCACCTTCGTCGCCGGAGTGGTTCTGGCAAACTCTGAATTCCGGCATCAGCTGGAGGCCGATCTGCAGCCCTTCAAGGGCCTGCTGATGGGGCTGTTCTTCATGACAGTTGGCGTCGGCATCAACTTTGCCCTGTTGTTCCGCGAGCCGCTGATGGTCCTGGCGCTGGTGCTGGGCCTGATCGTCATCAAGAGCGCCGTGTTGTTCGCGATCGGGGCACTATTCCGGCTGCGTCTGCGCGACTGCACGCTCTTTGCGCTTGGGTTGGCGCAGGGCGGCGAGTTCGGCTTCCTGATCATCTCGATAGCCCGCAACGAGGCTGCCTTGCCGGTCGTGGCAGGGCAAATGGCGCAATTGGTGATATCCCTCTCGATGCTGCTGACGCCGCTGCTGTTTCTGGGCTACGAGGCCCTGTCCCGCGGCTTGTCGGCCCGTCATCCGGAGCGACCCGCCGATGTGATCGACGAAAAGGGCGCGGTGATCATCGCTGGGGTCGGGCGCTTCGGGCAGGTGGTCAACCGGCTGGTGCGCAACTCTGGCATCGCGACGGTGGTTCTGGACAGCGACATGGCCATGATCGACACCTTGCGCCGATTTGGCGTGAAGGGCTACTTCGGCGACCCCTCGCGTCCGGAACTGCTGGAGGCGGCGGGCCTTTCGGAAGCGCAGGTTCTGGTGGTTGCAGTGGATGAACCGGCCAAAGCCGTACAGATCGTCAAATTCGTGCGCTCCAAACGACCAGACATCCACATCGTGGCCCGCGCTTTCGACCGGGTACATGTCTATGAACTGTATCAGGCCGGTGCCAACGACATCGTGCGCGAGACCTTTGACTCATCTGTCCGCGCGGGGCGCTATGTGTTGGAGAACATGGGGTTTTCAGGATACGAGGCCGCAAACGTATCGAAGGCATTCTTCCGGCTCGACCGCGCCGCGATGAGAGATCTGGCAGAGTTGTGGGTGCCGGGCCAGCCAGTCGACCGCAACCCGGCCTATATCGAACGCGCCAAGAAGCTTGACCGCGATCTGGAGACGGCGCTGATCCACGAGATTTACGAGCTGCGTCCGATGGATGGCACCAAGGACTGAAAGCGGGCGCCGAGGCAAGCCCCGGCGCCCGCCGCTCTGCGGACCCAGCCGGGGGGCTTCGCGCCCCCCGGATCCCCGCGGGATATTTGGAGAAGGCGAGGCGAAAGCCTCAGCCGGCAGCAACCCCGGCTTCGGCAAAGGTGGCCATGCCCGAATGACACTCGGCGGCGGCCTTGACGATGCCGAGCGCCAGAGCGGCGCCGGATCCTTCGCCAAGGCGCAGGCCGAGGGAGAGCAAGGGGGTCTTGTTCAGCGCGGCCAAAAGCCGGGTGTGGGCGGCCTCGGCGCTGGCATGGCCCGCGATGCAGTGGTCCAACGCTCCAGGCGCAGCGGCATGCAGGATCGCGGCGGCAGAGCAGGCGATGAAGCCGTCCAGGATCACCGGAATGCGCAGGACACGGGCATGCAGCATGGCCCCGGTCATGGCGGCGACCTCGCGCCCCCCCACTGCGGCCAACACCGCCAACGCCTCGCGCGAGGTCAGGCGGGCGACACCGGCGCGCACGGCGTTGGCCTTGCGGGTCAGACCCGCGTCGTCGACGCCGGTGCCACGCCCAACCCAGTCCTCCGCCGCGCCGCCGAACAAGGCACAGGCGATGGCTGCGGCAGAGGTGGTGTTGCCGATCCCCATCTCACCGGGCACCAGGAGGTCGGCCCTTGGGTCGACCGCGTTCCAGCCGACCAACAGGGCGGCGAGCAGGTCAGCCTCGGTCATTGCGTCATGCTCGGTGAAATCGGCCGTGGGACGGTCAAGCTCGATCGCATCAACCGTCATCTTGGCGCCGAAGCTGCGGGCGAGTTGGTTGATCGCCGCACCGCCATGCTGGAAATTGGCCACCATCTGCACGGTCACCTCAGCCGGGAAGGCCGAAACGCCCTTTGCAACCACGCCATGGTTACCTGCGAAGATCGCGATTTGCGGTGCGGTGATGCGCGGTGTGTCGGTGCCCTGCCACCCTGCCAGCCAGATCGCCACATCCTCCAGCCGCCCCAATGCGCCCGGTGGCTTGGTCAACTGGCCGTTGCGGGCGACGGCCCCGGCGGTGGCCGCTGGATCGGCAGCGGGCAGGTTGACGAGGATGGTGCGGATGTCAGACAGGGTGGCGGGGGTTTGGGTCACGGATGCCTCCTTGGCGGTTGCCCGTGACCTAGCCGTTGGGCAAATAAATGGCCAGACGCTGCGGACCTTTTGGATGCCATTCCCGACATGCAAAAGGGCGGCCCCAGCGGACCGCCCTTGCAGACTTGTAAAGCGGGTCAGGCCGCGCGGCCGACCAGAACTTCGCCGACTTTCTTCTGCGCGCCCGCTTCATCGACGCCAGCCACAGCCGCCACTTCGCGTGTAAGCCGCTCCAGCGCCGCTTCATACAACTGACGCTCGGAATAGCTTTGCTCGCGCTGATCGTCAGAGCGATGCAAGTCGCGTACGACCTCCGCAATCGCCATCAGGTCGCCCGAGTTGATCTTCTGTTCGTATTCCTGCGCCCGACGTGACCACATGGCGCGCTTGACGCGGGCCTTGCCCTTCAGCGTGTCCAGCGCCTTGGTCACCACGTCCGGAGTCGACAGCGAGCGCATCCCGATTTCGGTCGCCTTGTGCGTCGGCACGCGGAGGGTCATCTTGTCCTTCTCGAACGAGATGACGAACAGTTCCAGCCGGTACCCGGCGATTTCCTGTTCTTCGATGGACATGATTTTGCCAACGCCATGGGCAGGATACACCACGAAATCATTCGGGTGGAAGTCAGGCTTCTTACTCTTGGTCATTCAGTCACTTCCTATGGGGCACGGCCCGGACAGACGAAAATTCACAGCGACAGGTCATAAACCCATCGTTTCCAAGGCTCACATTCGTCGGCAAAACCACCCCAGGCGAGCAGCTCTGGAAGGGTTTCAGGCATCCTTCATTGATTGTAACGGGTGTATAACACAAAAAATGCGAAAAACCAAGGTCCGCGTTATGCGCTAAAGGAACCTTGAAGGTTGATCCCCAAGGGTTTTTCACAAGGTTGCCGCCAAATTTGGCGAATTTGTCCGAATCGCCCGAACTGTTGCGACTCAGCCGCCGAGGCCCGCTGCCTCAGAGAAGTACTTCTTGACCTTGTCCTTTTCGCCATCGCGCTCGGTGGCTTCGGGCAAGGCGTCTTTCTTGGTGACGATCACCGGCCAAAGTTCGGCATATTTGCGGTTGAAGGTCACCCAATGGTCCAGATCCGGTTCTGTATCCGGGCGGATCGCATCGGCGGGGCATTCCGGTTCGCACACCCCGCAGTCAATGCATTCATCGGGATGGATGACAAGCATGTTTTCGCCTTCGTAGAAGCAGTCCACCGGACACACTTCGACGCAGTCGGTGTATTTGCAGGCGATGCAGTTGTCGATCACCACATAGGTCATGGCAGGTCCATCCTTCGAATTCCGCGAGGTTTGACTAGACGAGGCTTCAGGATCATTCAAGGGTCGAAGCGTCATCCACCGGGGATGTGGCATCAAGGTCAGCGTAGAGCAGTCGTGCTTCTGGCGCGGGGCCGCGCCTTGTGCCCAAAGACAGGATACGCACGACCCTGATCCGGTCGGCCTGCGCAAAGGTCAGCACATCGCCCACCGAGACGCCATGTCCCGGTTTGGCGCAGTGCTGACCGTTCAGGCGCAGATGCCCCTCGCTGACCATGTCAGAGGCGATTTCACGCCGCCGAAAGAAGCGCGCTTGCGCCAGCCACTTGTCCAGCCGCATCTTCGGGCTGGACAGAGTCGTCTTATCGCCGGGCCCAGCCAATTACTTGTTCAGCTTGAGCGCCGCGAGCACAGCGAACGGATTGTCAGGATCAACGGGCTTTTCCGCACGCGGCGGACGGGCTTCGAAGCTGCGCTGCGGCTTGTCCTGCGGCTTGCCGCCTTCGAACTTGCCGCCGTCGCGACCGCCCTCTTTTGGACGCGGCTTGCGGTCTGAACGTTCGCCCCGGCCTTCGCCACCACCGTCGCGCGGTTTATTGCCCTTGTAGCCGCCACGATCCCCCTCGCGGCGCGGCTTCACCTCGGCCTCGGCTGCCGGAGCACCTTCGACGGCGGCGACAGCAGGCGTCGCGGCATCCGCCGGGGCGGCTTCCTTGCGCGGACCACGTTCGGCGTTGCGGTCATGGCGCGGTGCACCAGACCGCGGCGCGCGTTCGCCGCGCGGCTCGCCAGAACGTTCGCCGCTGCGTTCAGGGCGCGCGGGCCGTTCCGGACGCGGGCGCGGCTTCGGGGCCCAGGTGAAGGTGAAATAGGCCTCCATTTCGGGCGCGGCCTCTTCGACCTCAACCGCAGGCTCATCGACCACGGGGTTGATCAGCGAGACCTCTTCCGGCACCGGGTTCAGCGAGACAGGCTCTTCGACCTTGGCCGCAACGACCGGGGCCGCCTTGACCTTGGCGCGTTCACCCTTTTCGCCCTTGTAACCCAGACCCGCCATCAGATCGACGAACTGTTCCAGCGTCATGCCGGTGATCGACAACATGTCCGGTGTCGCTTCAAACCCCACGCGACTGTCCTTGGTGCGCAGGATATCGGCCAGACGCTCCAGCATATCGATCCGGATCGCCCGCACGCCCGAGGGGTGATAGCCCGACAGCGTGTAATGGCTGCGCGGCACTTCGGGCAGATTGGGAATCGTCACCAGGCCCGGAGGCGGGCTTTCGGGGAAATCCTGCAGGCCGGACCACAGGCTCCACAGCACCAGACGCAGACGCGTGGCGGCGGGCTTCAGCAGCAGGGGCAGGAAAATGGTGAACTGACCGAAGCGCACGCCATGCTTGCGCAAGGCGGCACGGGAGTCCTGATCCAGCGCCTTCACATCATTCGCCACGTCATCGCGCTGAATGACACCCATTGCTTCGACCAGACGGAAGGCAAAGCCACGGGCCAACCCGGTCAGCGCCTCGTCCCGGCTCATCGCCGCGAGAGGTTCGAAGAGGGCTGCAATCTTGCGGTCGATGAAGTGCTGGGCGCGGCGGCGCACCTTGTCGGCCACGTCGGGACCGGCTTCCTCGTCCACGAAGACCTCGACCTGCGGGCGCAGGGCTTCAGCGCCCTTCACCAGCTTGCCCACGGCAGAACTGCCCCACATCAGGCCACCCTGAGTGGTGTAATCCATCTCAGTGTCCGGCGCGTTGTAGAACCGATCCGCCCTGAGGTGGAATTCGGGCTTCAACGCCGCCAGCGCCGCCGTGCGCAGGGTCTGCGCCTCTTCCGGCGACTTGGTCGCGTCCTGCCGGAAGCGGAACCCGTCCAGCTTGCCTACGAATTCGCCACTTACAGTGACTTCGCCCTTGTCATTCACCTCGGCCACGAGGGTCTCCTTCTGCTTCAACCGCCGCAGCAACACGCTGGTGCGCCGGTCAACAAATCTTTGCGTCAGCGCCAAATGGAGGCCATCTGACAGGCGGTCTTCTACTGCACGCGTCTCGTCGCGCCAATGGCTTTCGTCCTCGACCCAGCCTTTGCGCTGCGCAACATAGGTCCAGGTGCGGATATAGGCCAGACGTTTCGAGATAGTGTCAATGTCGCCACCCGGTTTGTCGATGCGTTCTATGGCTTTTTTCAGCCAATCGGCGGGGATGCGCGTTTGCGACAGGCCCCGGCCCGTCAAGAAATCAAAGATTCGCGCCAGAAGCGTCAGGTGTTCGTTGTCGGACGCACTGCGGAAATCGGGCACACGGCAGACGTCCCACAGCAACCGCACCCGCTGTGGGCCGGTCAGTTTCCCCTGTACCTCGGGCAAAGCAGAGAGGTATTTCAGCGCCAGCACATCGTCGGCATCACGCGCACGGCTCAGCCAGGGGTCAAAGGTCGGGGCTTCAAGACTGCGGATCAGCCGGTCGGCACTGCCAAAATCCAGATCGGCATTGCGCCACATCAGCTTGCGGACCGGATCGAACTTGTGCGCCTCGATCGCCTCGATCTCTTCCTCATCGAAGGGCCGCGCCTCTCCCGTCACGCCGAAAGTGCCATTTTCCATGTGGCGCCCGGCACGACCGGCGATCTGACCAATCTCCTGGGTGTTCAGCATCCGCATCCGCCGCCCGTCGAACTTCGAGGTCGAAGCGAAAGCAACGTGCTTTATATCAAGGTTCAGCCCCATGCCGATGGCATCGGTCGCGACCAGATAATCCACATCGCCGTTTTGATACATGGCGACCTGAGCGTTCCGTGTCCGCGGGCTCAATGCCCCCATCACCACCGCGCAACCGCCTTTGGTGCGCCGGATCAGCTCGGCGATGGCATAGACATTTTCAACAGAAAAGCCGACGATGGCAGAGCGTTCCGGCATGCGGCTTATCTTTTTCGAACCTGCGAAGGTCAAAGTCGACATCCGCTCCTTGCGCATGAACTGCACGCCGGGGACCAGGCCAGCAATCGCCGGACGCATTGTGTCAGAGCCCAGAAACAGCGTCTCCAGCAGCCCGCGCGCGTGCAGCAGGCGGTTGGTGAACACATGCCCCCGCTCCGGATCTGCACACAACTGGATCTCGTCGACGATGACGATGTCCGCCCCAATCTCCAAAGGCATCGCCTCGGTCGTGGCCACCCAGTACAGGGGCCTCTCCGGCACGATCCGCTCCTCCCCGGTGATCAGCGCCACGACGGAGGGCCCGCGCAGCTTGACCACGCGGTCGTACACCTCTCGCGCCAGCAGACGCAGCGGCAGGCCGATCACCCCGGTGCGGTGCGACAGCATCTTTTCGATGGCATAATGAGTCTTGCCGGTGTTGGTCGGCCCAAGGACCGCCGTCACCCGTGAGGGTTCGCTCATGTCTGTCTTACAGCTCCTGCCCGCCAAGCTGGGCGTCCAGCCGTTTCACCGCGTCCTGCACATCTTTCATATGCGGGTTGATTTTCAAGGCCTCGCGGTAGACTTCCAGCGCCTTGTCGGGCTCGTTCAGCTGTTCAAAGATCATGCCAAGCCCGGAGAGCGCCCCAAAATGCCTTGGGTTCAGCGCCAGTGTCTTGGCAATGTCGGCAATCGCCAGCCCCAACTGGCCGATCTGGAAATAAGCGGTCGCCCGCTCATTATACCCTTCGGGAAAGTCAGGGGCGTGGTCGATCAGCGCAGTCAGATGGTCAATCGCGCTTTGCGGATCACCGGCCGCCAGCGCGTCTTGCCCACGCTTCAACAGCAGGTCCATCGAGGCCGATCCGGATTTCGACCATTCCAGCCAGATGTTCTGGGTGATGGCCCCGGCTTCCTCGTCCGTCGCAGTCTGCAATTGCTGGAAAAGGTCGTCCAGCTTTGCGGTATCGGCCAAAGCCGGGCAGAGTCCCGATGCAATCAGCAGAAGGACTGCAAGGATACCATTGGCAAGTGGACGCAGGGCTTTCATAAGCTGCAAGGTAACGCATGGCGCCGAAAACGCCAGTGCTGCGCCATCACGAAAGGGACAGAGATGAGCAAAGTTATCGATACTGCGATTGCGGCCCTGACGGCCCGCGCGGGCAAGGGCTTTGACGCGGTGGCAAAGTTCACCTTTATCGGCGAGGGTTCGATCATGTTCGACGCCAGCGGGGCACGGGCTGGCGATGAGCCGGCCGATGTCACCCTGACCGCCACAACCGAGGTGTTTCAAGCCCTTCTGGGTGGAGAGCTTTCCGCCGCCTCGGCCTTCATGTCCGGCAAGCTGACCGTCGATGGCCCGATGGGTTTGGCGATGAAACTGGGCCAGGTGCTGAGTTGACCGCGCCCCCCCTGTTCAACACGGTGGCCGAAGGGCCGCCGGATGGGCAGGGTATCTGGCTGACTGCTGCCGACGGCACCCGGATCCGGGCCGGCGTTTGGAATGGCACCGCACCCAAGGGCACGGTCGTGTTGCTGCCCGGGCGCTCGGAATACATCGAGAAATATGGTCGCACCGCAGCCGTTCTGGCCAAGTCCGGGTTTGCCACCCTGACCCTCGATTGGCGTGGTCAAGGCATGTCGGACCGCGCGCTGATCGACCCGCTTGTCGGCCATGTCTCTGATTTTGCAGAGTATCAACAGGACCTTGATGCCCTTCTGGCCTATGCGACGTCCGCAGGCCTCCCCCAGCCCTTCCACCTGCTGGCCCATTCGATGGGTGGCTGCATCGGCTTGCGCGCCTTGCTGCGAAACCTGCCGTTCGCATCGGCGGCCTTCAGCGGCCCGATGTGGGGCATTCTGATCTCGGCGCTGATGCGTCCGGTGGCCACCATCCTGTCGGCCGTCGCTCGCCCCCTGAAGTTCGACCACCGCTATGTCCTCGGCACCGGTGCGGCGATCTACGTGATCGAAGCGCCGTTTCAGGACAATACCCTCACCACCGACCCTGACATGTGGGACTACATGCGCCGCCAAGCCTTGGCCCAGCCAGCGCTATCGCTCGGCGGCCCGTCTTTTGGCTGGCTGCATGCCGCCCTCACCGAGTGTCGCGCCCTCGCCCGCCTGCCCTCGCCCGCTGTCCGAACCCTTTGCGCCCTTGGCAGCCATGAGCGGATCGTGGACCCCACCCCGATTCTCACCCGCATGCACCATTGGCGCATGGGCCGGCTGAGCCTCGTTCAGGGGGCCGAGCATGAAATCCTGATGGAACGCCCGGGCATACGCGATGCGTTTCTTGCGGACGCGATTGCCCTGTTCGGAACCTAGCCCCTTCATTCAGGCCCAAATATCCCACGGGGGTCCGGGGGTGTGAAACCCCCGGCTGCCGGCCAAGGGCGCGTCAGATGTTGATCTGGGTGAAGCCGTCGCGCAGGGCCTTGCTCCACGCCTCGCTCATGGCGCGGAACTGCTCATCGCCCGCCTCGATCCGCCGTTTGCGGCCGATCTTCAGCGCGTCTTTCTCGATGATGCACAGATCCAGCGGCATGCCCACCGAAAGGTTCGACCGCAGGGTTGAGTCCATTGACAGCAGCACCGCCTTTTGCGCATCGGCAAGGCTGGTCGAAGGCTTCACCACGCGGTCAAGGATCGGCTTGCCATATTTATGCTCGCCGATCTGCAGGAAGGGCGTGTCTTCGGTCGCCTGAATGAAGTTGCCTTCCGGGTAAATCAGGAACAGCCGCATCGGACCGCCCTTCCTTTGCCCGGCCACGATCATGCTGGCGGTGACACCCTGCTTCATCGCGTGCATCTTTTCGTCAATCTCGCCCCGCACGGTGGCCAGCATGTTGCCGATGATCGATGCAGCTTTCAGCAGGGTCGGCGCCTTCAGGATCGAGGTGTCCTCGGTCGCATCCGGGTCGTCGATCGCCTCTTGCAGACGGGCGATGGTGGTTTGCGTCACCGAGAGCGAACCGGCTGTCATGATCGCGATCACCCGTTCCCCGGGCTGTTCGAAGAAGAACATCTTGCGATAGGTGGAAATATTGTCGAGCCCCGCATTGGTGCGGGTGTCCGACAGCATCACCATGCCTTCGTTCAGCAAAAGCCCCACGCAATAGGTCATCGTCGCTTCCCCATATTCTCAGGGCGTGACCCTATTGCTGCGTTGCCAGAACCGCAACCGTCACATCCAGACTTTCCGCCCCATTGGACCGGGCCGATCCGCGGATGGGTGCGGCTTCGCGCGAATCAAGGCCAGAGCCGAGCCTGACATAGCGGTCATCCGGGCAGCATTCGTTGGCGGGGTCGAACCCGACCCAGCCCAGACCCGGAATGTGCAGCTCTGCCCAGGCATGGGCAGCCTCGTGCGGCGTCCCTTCGGCATCGGCCAGCAAGTAGCCCGAGACATAGCGCGCTGGAATTCCGTTGGCCCGGGCAATGGCGCACAGGATATGGGTGTGGTCCTGACAGACACCCTCGCCCTGCTCCAAGGCCTCGGCGGCCGTGGTCCGGGCGTGGGTCGCACCGGGTTTGTATGCGACGGCCTCTGACACCGCCCGCGACATCGCATGGGCTGCGGCCAGCCGGGTCTCGGCCCCCTCGGCTGCCTTGGCCAAGGCGACCAAACCACCGGCGAGTTCGGTGGCGGCAGTTTCCGCCAAGTAGACCTCGGGCGCCACAATCTCCCGGTGACCTTTCAGGACGCCAGCCATATCGGCGGTTTGCACCCTGCCTCGGACATGCACAGATATTTCAGACACAGGACCCTTGACGCTCCAACCCTGCACCCAATCCCCAGCACCGTCACGAAAGCCGCCGCCCTTGACGCCGCCTGACACGGTGACCTCCCACTCCAGCACCCTCTGCCCCTCGCAGCCCGAGGGCGTCAGGCGATGGCTTTGCACCACACCCCGCACCGGGGCATCGTAGCGATACAGCGTCACATGGTCGATCAGCAGCAGCATCAGCGCATGTCTCCGGACAGGTAAGTGTCGTGAACCATCCCGGCGATTTCTGCCGTGTGCAGAATGAAGCGCGACAGGAATTCGTGCAGACCCTCCTCGAAGATCACCTCGGGCGTCAGGGCGTCGAGTTCGGCCTGCAGGGCTTGTGCCTTGGCCTGCACATCGGTGGATTTGCCGTAAAGCTTGGCAATTCGCGCCAGATGGTTGTTGGTGTCGGTGACGCAGGTGATCAATGCGCGGGGGCAATGCGGGTTCAGGATCAGGAAATGTGCGATCTTGGCCGCACTGACGTCGCCGCCATAGGCCCAGTGGAAGGCCCGGTTCAGCGACAGCGCCCGCAGCATCATCGACCATTGGTCATTGTCGACGCCCGATCCCACCCCCATGCGCGGCAGCAGCACATAGTATTTCACGTCCATCAACCGCGCCGTGGCATCCCCCCGCTCCAGCGCGTAGCCAAGGTTCAGGAAGTCATAACCGTCATCGCGCAGCAGGGTCGCTTCGATGCCACCGCGCACCATGGCCGCATGTTTCATCGTCCAATCGGTCAGGCGGGACAATTCCAGTTCGCTGCGCGGTGTCCGTTCGATTTGGCGCAGTTCCTGAAACGCGGTGTTGAGGGCATCCCAGACCTGCCCGGTCAGGGCTGTGCGCACGATCCGGCCATTTTCGCGGGCCTGGGTGATGCAGGACGCCACCGAAGACGGGTTATCCCGGTCAAAGAACAGAAAGCTTTCAATATTGCGCTGCACCGCCTGGCCGTATTTCGCCTCAAAGGCCGCATAGGTGCCGGTGGACTGCAGGATCGACTCCCACTCGTTGCGGTATCCGTGCGCCGTGGGCAGCAAGGAAATGCGCGCCCCCACCTCCAGCAGGCGGGCCGCCGTTTCTGCGCGCTCCATATAGCGGGCAATCCAGTAAAGGTTATCGGCAGTTCTCGACAGCATGACTTACTCCGCCAACACCCAGGTATCCTTGACACCGCCACCCTGCGACGAGTTCACGACCAGCGAGCCCTCGGTCAGGGCCACCCGCGTCAACCCGCCCGGCACCAGTTCGATGCGCTCGCCTACCAGACAATAGGGCCGCAGGTCTACGTGCCGAGGCGCCACACCCTCGGCGACAAAGGTCGGCGTGGCTGAAAGGGCCAAAGTCGGTTGTGCGATGTAGTTGCCGGGATCCTTCAGGATCTTGTGGCGGAAGGTTTCCACTTGTTCCTTGGTCGATTTCGGCCCGACCAGCATGCCGTAGCCGCCCGAGCCGTGCACTTCCTTGACCACCAGTTCCGGCAAACGGTCGAGGACGTATTTCAGATCATCCTGCTTGGCACATTGCCAGGTGGGGACGTTGTTCAGGATGGGCTCTTCGCCCAGATAGAAACGGATCATCTCCGGCACAAAGGTGTAAACCGCCTTGTCATCCGCCACGCCCGCGCCGGGGGCCGAGCAGATCGACACCCCGCCCGAGCGGTAGACATCCATCAGCCCCGGCACACCCAGCATGGAATCCGGCCGGAAGCACAAGGGGTCGATGTAGGCGTCATCGATCCGGCGGTAGATCACATCCACCCGCTTAGGCCCCTCGGTCGTCCGCATGTAGACAAACTCGCCCTCGACGAACAGATCCTGCCCCTCAACCAGTTCAACGCCCATCAGGTCAGCCAGAAAGCTGTGCTCGTAATAGGCCGAGTTGTAGTGCCCGGGCGTCAGGATCACGACAGTCGGCTCATGCTTGCACTTGGCGGGCGCCACCGAGGTCAGCGTGCGGCGCAGCAGTTCGTGATAGCGATCCACCGGTTCAATGCGATTTTCCCGGAACAGGTCCGGGAACATCCGCATCATCATCTCGCGACTTTCCAGCATGTAACTGACACCCGAGGGCGTGCGGCAGTTGTCTTCCAGCACGAAGAAGTCGGTCGGCCCGGTGCGGACGATGTCGATGCCGACGATGTGCGAATAAACACCCATGGGCGGCACGAAGCCTGCCACGGCCTTCTCGTAAGCCTCGTTCTGATAGACCAGATTGCCGGGAATGCGGCCCGCGCGGATGATTTCGCCGCGTCCGTACACATCGACCAGAAACGCATTCAACGCCCGCGCCCGCTGCTTGATGCCGCGTTCCAGCTTGGCCCATTCAGTGTGGGTAAACACCCGGGGGAACATGTCGAAGGGGATCAGCCGATCCGGGTCGCCACCCTCGCCATAGACGGCAAAGGTGATGCCGATGCGACGGAACAGGGCCTCGGCCTCAGCCTGTTTCTGGATGCGCAGATCGGCAGGCATGGTGCGCATCCAGGCCTCCAACCTTGCGTAGGGCTCGCGGACGGAGGCGTCGAGATACATCTCGTTGAAGTGCTGGGTCATTCGGGCGACCTTTCTTGTCTGGCACCAGTAAATCCACCCCTTCAGCCCACGGAAAGGGGGTGGCGCGGTAAAACGGCGTTAACTTGCAGAAAAGCCCAAATATTGGGCGAAATGCAGTTTGTTTTTACGGCGGATTCGCCGGAGGGCGCTGCAGGTCGGGAACAAAACGGGATTATAACCGTCCGGCTTTCGGTCTATGCTGCCGCCATGTCGTGCGCGCCCCTGATCATCGCCACCCCTCAGGGCCTTTACTGCCCCGCCGGGGATTTCCACATCGACCCGATGGGCCGCGTGCCGCGCGCCCTTGTCACGCACGGCCATTCCGACCACGCGGCGCGCGGGATGGGCGCTTACCTTTGCACCCACCAGGCCCTGCCCGTGATTCGTCACCGCCTCGGCCGGATCAATGCCGAAGGCATCGCCTATGGCGAGCGTCGTCAGATCGGCGATGTCACCGTCAGCTTTCACCCCGCAGGCCATGTGCCCGGCTCGGCGCAAATCCGCATCGAACATCAGGGCGAGGTCTGGGTGAACTCCGGCGACTACAAGACCGAAGCCGATGCCCTGTGCGAGCCGTTCGAGCCAGTGCGCTGCCACACCTTCCTGACCGAATGCACCTTCGGCCTGCCGATCTTCCAGTGGCAGCCAGAGGCGCAGGTTCTGGCCCAGATCGCGGCATGGTGGCAGGCCAATTCCGCCGCAGGCCGCGCCGCGGTCTTGCTCGCCTATTCCTTCGGTAAGGCGCAGCGGCTGATGGCCGGGCTGGCGGGTCTTGGCCCAATCTGCACGCATCCCGTGGTCGAAGACGTTACGGCCACCCTACGCGCCCAAGGCTACGCGCTACCCCCCACCACGGCGCTGCATGGTCCAGCGCCGAAGGGCGCGCTGATCATCGCCACGCCGAATGCCATGGCCTCCGACTGGGCCCTGACCCTCGGCCCGCACGAGGTCGCGGCCGCCTCCGGCTGGATGGCGCTGGCCGCTCGCCGCAAAGGTACCGCCGCCGCCTTCACCCTGTCAGACCACGCCGACTGGCCCGGCCTCAATTCCGCGGTCAAGGCGACCGGGGCGATCCAAGTCCTGACCATGCATGGCTACACCAAGCCCTTCGCCGCGTGGCTCGCCACTCAAGGCCTGCAGTCCGGTGTCATCGCATGATCCGTTTCGCCGCTCTCCTCGCCACAGGCACCCCCACGCCCCAGGCCTTAGCCGCCTACGCCGCCGAGGTCGGACCGCAGGACGCCGCGACCGCCCAAGCAATCCTCTCCGGCCAACGCCCCAAACGTCTTGCGGCCCCCGGCGAACTTCTCGCCTGGCTGGCCGAGGCGACCAACACCCCACATTTTCTCCTCGAAGCCTGCCTGAAGGTCACCCTCGACAAGGCTGAAGTCGCAGCCCTGCTGCTGCCCCCCGCCGCAGGTCCCGCGCCCACCCTGACCGAAACCCTTGCCCGCCTCACCGACCGCGACGCCTACCTGACCCTTGCCGCATCCCTGCCCTTACCAGCCCGCCTGATCCTGAACCGCCTCGCCTCCGGCACCTTCCGCGCCAAACTTGCCGTCCCTCTCGAGATCAACCAAACGCCGGGAACTTGCCTGGCCCTTCTGACCCTTCTGGACCACTCGGGCCCCGAGGCCACTTTCGCCCTGCCCCATGGCAACGCCCTCGTGCCCCTGACCCGCCTGAAACTCACCCTGCCCGAAACGTCACAAATCCTGACATGGGCCAAATCCAACACCACCGACCGGTTCGGCCCCCTCCGCCAGGTCATCCCGAGCCAGATATTCGAGCTGGCCTACGACGGCACCACCCCAAACCCGCGCCGCAAATCCGGCATCGACCTTGTTGCTCCCCGCCTCATCGCCTGGCACCCCAGCCTCAGCCCTGACCGCGCCACGGCCCTCAAGGCGCTTCAATAGCCCCCCTTCATTTGTTCATAAATATCCCACGGGGGCCCGGGGGTGTGAAACCCCCGGCGGCCTGCCCCACGAAACCCCGTTTCCATTCCTGCCCCGCCCCCCTACATAAGACCAAAGCCAAACGAGGTCCTCATGCTCACCAAATTCCGTCCCGTCCTTGACGCCAACCCCACCGGTTCCGCAGACAACTTCGGCAACCTGCCCGACTGGGACCTGACCGATCTTTACCCCAGCCCCGACAGCCCGGAATTCGCGCGCGACATGTCGTGGCTGAAGCAATCCTGCGCCGGTTTCGCTGCGACCTATCAGGGCAAACTTGCCACCCTTTCCGCCGATGCGCTGCTCGATTGCGTGCAAAGCTATGAGCGGATCGAAACCACCGGCGGGCGGGTCATGTCCTACGCGGGCCTGCGCTACTACCAGAACACGCTCGACAGCGACCGTGCCAAATTCATGGCCGACGCCGAAGGCCAGATCACCGACTTCACCTCCTCGTTGGTGTTCTTCAGCCTTGAGTTCAACCGTCTGGAGGATGAGCATCTGGCAGGCTTGCTGGCGCAGAACCCTGCCCTTGCCCGCTACAAACCCGTTTTCGACCGCATGCGCGCCATGCGCCCGCACCAGTTGTCGGACGAAATGGAACAATTCCTGCACGACACCTCTGTCGTTGGCGCCTCGGCATGGAACAAGCTGTTTGACGAGACGATGGCCGGCCTGATGTTCAAGGTCGAGGGCGAGCCGGAAGAGTTGTCGCTGGAAGCCACCCTGAACTTCCTGACCGACACCGATCGGTCCAAGCGCGAGGCTGCGGCGCATGCCTTGGCCGAGGTCTTTGAAAAGAATGTCAAACTCTTCGCCCGGGTCCACAATACGCTCGCCAAGGAAAAGGAAATCCATGACCGCTGGCGCAAGATGCCCAGCCCGCAAGCCGGTCGCCACCTTGCCAACCACGTCGAACCCGAAGTGGTCGAGGCCCTGCGCAATGCCGTTGTCGCGGCCTACCCCAAGCTGTCGCACCGCTATTACAAGCTGAAGGCCAAATGGATGGGTCTGGACAAGCTGCAAGTCTGGGACCGCAACGCGCCCCTGCCGATTGAAACCCCGCGCCTCGTGGGCTGGGACGAAGCGGTGGAAACCGTGCAATCCGCCTATGCCGCCTTCGACCCCCGCATGTCCCAGATTGCCGCCCCCTTCTTCACCAAGGGCTGGATCGACGCAGGCGTAAAACCGGGCAAAGCACCGGGCGCCTTCGCGCACCCGACCGTCACCACCGTTCACCCCTATGTCATGTTGAACTACCTGGGCAAACCGCGCGATGTGATGACGCTCGCGCATGAACTGGGCCACGGTGTCCACCAGGTTCTGGCGGCTGGCCAGGGCGAACTCCTGTCCTCAACCCCTCTGACGCTGGCCGAAACCGCAAGCGTGTTCGGCGAAATGCTGACCTTCCGCAAGCTTCTGGACAACGCCAAGACCCCGGCCGAACGCAAGACCCTGCTGGCCGGCAAGGTCGAGGACATGATCAACACGGTGGTCCGCCAGATCGCCTTCTACGACTTCGAATGCAAACTGCACGCCGCCCGCGCGGACGGAGAACTGACGCCCGACGACATCAACGCGCTGTGGATGTCTGTCCAAGCGCAATCGCTCGGCCCGGTGTTCGAGTTCATGGACGGGTATGAAACCTTCTGGTCCTACATCCCCCACTTCATCCACTCGCCCTTCTACGTCTACGCCTACGCCTTCGGTGACGGACTGGTGAATGCGCTGTACGCCACCTATGCCGAAGGGCTGCCGGGCTTTGAGGACAAGTATTTCGACATGCTGAAGGCGGGCGGCAGCAAGCACCACAAAGAGTTGTTGGCCCCCTTCGGACTCGACGCCAGCGACCCCAAGTTCTGGGATCGCGGGCTGTCGATGATTGCAGGCTTCATTGACGAGTTGGAGGCGATGGAGGGCTAGGCGCCCTCCACCCCTTACGCTTCGGTCACTTCCTTGAAGTGCGCGGCAAGTTCATGCACCGGGATTTTCAGCAGATCCTTGTGCAGTTCTGCTGCCACATGGGCATGCAGGGATTTGGGCAGGGCGGCGCGCAAATGGCCCAGAGTCTTGGGGCTTGCCGCGATGATGATCCGGTCATAGGTGCCCTTGGCCCAGACTTTCTGCAAAGTCTCGATGGCGGACTTGGCAAGCTGGTTGCGCTCCTGCTCCAGCTTGCCTTCGGGACCGTTGCTGTCCGTAACCGCAACACCGTGGCCATGGCCAGAACCCTCATCCGTGCCGGCCAGCGAAATCTCTGCCAGATCAAGGTCATGGGTATGGACCAGCCGATAACCTTCGTCCGAGGCGATCAGGTAAAGGGACTGCAACTTTTTCATCGTGTTCTCCATCTTCGATGTGGCCATTATCGCAGACTTGAAAGCCTGTGCTTTGATCTGCAGCAACGCGCGGGCGTTCAGTCCAGCGGTGCCCAAGGCCAAGGCTTGGCCGCACTCGCCGCAGTCTGATAGCGCGTCGCCTTGCCCAGCCACAGGCCAAGACGCTTGCCGAAGGCGGCAATCTCGGGGTTTGGCACAGCGGTGGTCACCGCCATCACGATCAACTGAACCACGGCCAGAACGTTGAGCAGGGTTTGCGCCAGGCTCATCATAATGCCGATCAGGATCATCCACAGAAGCCGCAACCAAAGCGACTCGCCAGCGGCAGGGATAGGGTCGGGCATGTCATCCTCCAAGGTTGAACATGCCTGACATATGGGAAGCATGGGCCGCACTTACATGGGTGCTGCCCGGCCCTTTTACAGCGAAACCGGGCTTTCCATCTGGAACACGCGGTCGATCATGGCTTGAGTGCCGCGCACAAATTCCAGCGGGCAGGGATAGGGCACGCCCTCACGGACCGAGCGGCTGAACGCCTCGACCTGCAGCTTGTACTGGTTCACGCCCGGGAAGCGTTCGATGGTGACCTTGTTGCCGGGTTGATGCAGCTCCAGTTGCGCCTGATCATGCACCGCGGCGTTGAAGGGCGCGTTTGCCACGCGGATCATGCCCTTGTCACCCTGGAACACAACTTCCTGACGGTTGAACAACCGCATCGAGGTCATGGCCGAATAGGTGAAGCGACCCAACGGCCCGCCCATCACCGACGTCACCTGCGCCCAGACATCGACGCCATTTTCGCGCCGGATCTTGGACTGCAGTTCCACCGGTTCCGCCCCGGTGACAAAGCGCACCGAACCATAGGTGTAAACGCCAATATCCCGGATGCCACCGCCGCCCGCATCGGCGCGGTTGCGGATATTGGTCAGGTCAGAGCGGTTGTCATAGGAAAATGCCGCGTCAACATGGGTGACCTTGCCAATGGCGCCCTCTTCCACCAACTGTTTGGCGCGCTGCCATTGCGGGTGGAAAACGATCATATAGGCCTCGGCAGCCAGTTTCTTGGCCGCATCGCGGGCGTGGATGATCTGATCGACCTCCCTCGCGTGCATGGCGATCGGTTTTTCAGTCAGCACATGCTTGCCCGCCGCGAGCGCCTTCAGCGTCCAGATGACATGCAGGTGGTTGGGCAACGGAATGTAGACCGCCTCCACCTCGGGGTCGGCCAGCAGCGCGTCATAGGTGTCATGCACCTTCAGACCGGGGCAGAACTCCACAAAAGGCGCTGCCTTTTCGGTTGAATGCGTGGCCAACGCGTAAAGCTGCGATCCTTTGGCCGCGTGGATCGCTGGAGCCATGTGCTCTCGCGCAAACTTAGCTGCGCCAAGGACGCCCCATTTCACTGCCGCCATCGCCGTCTCCCCCAAAATGTCACGCAACGCTAGAAAGAACCCGCGCGGGCGGCAAGGGCCATTTGATCAAAGACCGCGCAAACCCTTGCGGCTCTTGCGAAAGAGCCACACGGATTTCAGCACGATGGCCACATAGCCCAGATCGATGGCCACCATCGTCTCCCACGGGAAGGTCAGCAAGGCCGCGACCAGCGCCACGAATCCCACGATGACGAAACGGACATTCTCGGAATAGACGGTCACCGATTTGAACGAGGGCGTCGGGATCCGGCTGATCATCAGCCCACCGATCAGCACCATCCAGACTGCCAGCACAGAGGCCGGAATATGCGGTGCATCAGGCAGCATGAACGAGAAATACAGTGGCAGCATCGCCAGCATCGCCCCGGCGGGCGAGGGCACGCCGGTGAAGTTGCTGGTCGGCTTTTCGCTTGGGTTCTCGGCGGCTTTTTCCATCAGCATCCGGTTGCCGATGTTGAACCGCGCCAACCGCAGCAGGCAGCAGGTGGCGTAGACCAGCGTGGCGATCCAGCCGCCGCTTTGCACGCCATGCAGGCCCCACAGATACATGATCAACCCCGGCGCCACACCGAAATTGACGAAATCGACCAGCGAGTCGAGTTCCGCGCCAATCTCGCTTTCGCTGCGCAGCAGCCGCGCCACCCGGCCGTCCAACCCATCCAGCACCGCCGCCAGCAGAATCATCCCGACCGCCGCGGTAAACAACCCCTCCACGGCGAAACGGATGCCGGTCAGGCCGGAACACATCGCAGAAATCGTCATCAGATTGGGCAGAAGCTGGACCAGATGCAGTTCTGATCCGCCGCGCGGGCTTTCGGACATGTCACTCCCTCCGGGCAAGGCGGGCGGCGGATTGCGAGGACAGGTCGGCAATAATGCTTTCGCCGGCGATCATCGTCTGCCCCAGCGCCACCATCGGCGCCACACCGGGCGGCAAGTAGACATCCAACCGCGAGCCAAAGCGGATCAGGCCGAAGCGGTCGCCCGCCCGAAGCTGCGCGCCGGGCTTGGTGAAACACACGATCCGCCGCGCCACCAGACCTGCAATCTGTACCACGGCGACCCGCGTGCCATCCACCATCGAGATCAGCACCGCATTGCGCTCGTTGTCTTCCGACGCCTTGTCGAGGGAGGCGTTGACGAAGGTGCCGGGCCGGTAAGCCACCGCCTCGATCTTGCCACCGACGGGCATCCGGTTCACATGGCAATTGAACACCGACATGAAGACCGACACCCGCGTCAAGGGCTGCGGCCCCATGCCCAGCTCCACCGGCGGCACCGCCGGTTCGATCAACGAGATCACACCGTCAGCCGGGCTCAGCACCAGATTTTCGGTCAGGGGAACCGAACGCTTGGGGTCACGGAAGAAGTAATAGCACCAGACGGTCAGGCCAACGCCGATCCAGCCAAAGGGCACCCAGATCCAGAACAGAATGGCCGTGATGACCGCGAAGATCCCGACGAAGCGGTAACCTTCCGGGTGCATCGGCTTTATGAAGGTTTCCAGCATGGTCATGGGTCCGCTCCTCACATGGCGCTTGGTCATGGTGTCAGGGCGGGTGATACGCGGGGGCGGTCAGGGTTGCAACCGTGACCGCCCTTCGGCATGGGCGCGTCGGCTCAAGCCGGCACAACCATGCCTTTTCCGCGGGCAAGGTCACGCATGCGCTCTTGCAGCTTTTCAAAGGCGCGCACTTCGATCTGGCGGATCCGCTCGCGGCTGACCTTGTAGCTTTCCGACAGTTCTTCCAGCGTGATCGGCGTCTCGGCCAGGCGGCGCTTGGTCAGCACGTCGCGTTCCCGTTCGTTCAGCGCGTCCATCGCCTGGGTCAGCAGGGCAAGACGCGTATCGAACTCGTTCTTTTCGGCATAGTCGCCGGCCTGATCGCTGTCTTCATCCTCCAGCCAGTCCTGCCACTGCGTCGTGCCTTCGCCATCGGAGCCGACGGTCGCGTTAAGCGAGGCATCGCCACCCGACAGACGCCGGTTCATCGCCGTCACTTCCGCTTCGGACACCGAAAGCTCCTTGGCGATCTGTGCGAGGTTTTCGGGCCGCAGATCACCCTCTTCCAGCGCGCCAACCTTGGCCTTGGCCTTGCGCAGGTTGAAGAACAGCTTCTTTTGCGCCGAGGTGGTGCCCAGCTTCACCAAGGACCATGACCGCAGGATATATTCCTGAATCGAGGCGCGGATCCACCACATCGCATAGGTCGCAAGCCGGAAGCCGCGCTCGGGGTCAAACCGCTTGACCGCCTGCATCAGGCCGACATTGGCCTCTGAAATCACCTCAGCCTGCGGCAAACCATAGCCGCGATAGCCCATGGCGATCTTGGCGGCCAACCTCAGGTGCGAGGTTACCATCTTGTGCGCGGCCTGGGTGTCCTGATGGTCGACCCAACGCTTGGCCAGCATGTATTCTTCCTCAGGTTCCAGCAGCGGGAACTTGCGGATTTCCTGCATATACCGGTTCAGCCCCTGTTCCGGGCTTGGTGCCGGCAGATTTGCATAGGTGCTCATATTCGACGCCCCCTGTGACGATCCGGTGCGACTGCGCCCCCGGACATGGCTACATCAAGTAGGAACCCAACCACGTTGGTTCAAGCCCCGCCCTAACCTGCATGTGCCCGACCGTGTCGCAGCCTAATCCTGCAGGCATTAACGCAGCGTGAACCGCTTTCCGTCGTCCTTCCAGCACCTTCTCTGCGCATTTTCGCGCGGCAAGGGTGCGCCAGCCGTCAACTGGCGCTGCGCAGGGCCGCGACGAGCCCGGCGAAATCCTCGGGCAGGGGCGAGGCGAAGGACAACCGCTCGCCCGTCACCGGATGGTCAAAGCCCAGGGTGGCGGCGTGCAGGGCCTGCCGGGGGAAGCTGTTGGCCAGATCCGCTGCGGTTTCGAAGGTCTTGGGCGCCAGCTTGCGGGTGCCGCCATAGGTCGGATCCCCGATCAGCCCGTGTCCGGCATAGGACATGTGGACCCGGATCTGATGGGTCCGCCCGGTTTCCAGCCAGCATTCCACCAAAGCGGCACCGCCCCGGTAGTCCTCCATCACCCGCACCCGCGTCACGGCATGGCGGCCCACGCCATCCCAGACCACGGCCTGACGCTGGCGGTCGGTCCGATGTCGGGCCAGTTCGGTGGCGATGCGGATGATGCCGCCCGCCTCTACCGTGATGCCGCGCAAGCCGCGCAGACGTGGATCGCCGGCTTGTGGGACGCCATGCACCACGGCCATGTAACGGCGATCAACCGAGTGTTCCTCGAACTGCTTGGCCAGCCCGTGATGGGCACGGTCAGACTTTGCCACGACCAGAAGGCCCGTCGTGTCCTTGTCGATGCGGTGGACGATGCCGGGCCGCCGCTCGCCACCGATGCCCGACAGAGTATCGCCGCAATGATGCAGCAGGGCGTTGACCAAGGTGCCGCGCGGGCTGCCGGGCGCAGGATGCACCACCATACCCGCCGGCTTGTCGATCACGATCAGGTCGCCATCTTCCCAGATCACCGACAACGGGATGTCTTCGGCCAGGGTCTCGACGTCCTCTGGCGGATCCAGCTGGATACGGTACACCTCGCCCTCGACCACCTTCGCCTTGCCGTCGCGCACCGCAACACCATCGCGCATCACCGCGCCTTCGTCGATCATCCGCGCCAGACGGCTGCGCGACAGGGCGGCCCCCTCTGGCACAAGGACAGCCAGCGCCTTATCAAGGCGGACAGGCGCGCCGAACGGGATGGAGATGAAGATCGCATCATCCTCCGGCAGGTCGTCAGACGTATAAGAGGGGACCATGGCCGAAACTCCCGAGGATGATGCGACGCTGCCGCCGTCGTTGCGCTGGCTGAAGTGGCTGGTCATGACATTGACGCTCAGCCTGATCGGTGGCGTCTTAACCGTGGTTTGGTTGCTTGTCACCCGCCTCCCGATGCCCGGGGCGCATCCGACTGCCCCGGCCCACCTGCAGATGCCTGCCGGGGCCACGGCAGCGGCCGTCACCATGGGCACCGGCTGGGTCGCCGTCGTCACCACCGACAACCGCATCTTGATCTTCGGACCAGATGGTCAATTCTGGCAGGAAATTGCCGTCAAACCACCTGCCAAGTGACTCGCTCTTTAGAGTTGCCCCTTTTCTGATCGAATGCCTCTATCGTATCGGACATGCCGCTTCCGTCGTCGCCCACCCTGCCCGCCTCCTTGCAGCGTTTTGCCAGACGGCAATCGCCCGAAGAAGTGGCGCGGCAGTTTGCGGTGGCAAACGGCATGGAGATCGACCGCAGGGTTCTGGCCTTCGTGGCTTTCCTGACCTCGGCCGTCTTCCTGCCGCTATGGCTCTGCGCCGTGTTGTTCGGTCTGGACATGGCGGCGGAACTGTCGGGTTTCAGGCTTTTGAAGCGGCTTGATCCGCCCCGCCAGCCCGATCGCTATTTCGGCATGCTGGCCTGCTACACGCTATCGCAAGCGGCCTATTGTCTGGTGCCGGTCCTGTGCTGGCAGCTGGAGGATCCGCTGGCGAAGTCCTACGCGGTCGGCACCACATTGGTTTCGCTGATTCATATCGCCACGGTGCGGACCGTGCATCTGCCCCTCGGGCTGACGGGGGCGACGGTGATAACCCTCGCTGCGGCCTTGGGCAACGGCTGGTATTGGCTGCACGCCGGCAACCCGGCGGGGTTCGTGATCTCCACCGCATGCATCGCGGCTGCGGCTTACTTCGCGCTGATCACCATGCTGTCGGTCCACCATCTGCACGACGAAACCCTGCGCGAAAGCCGGGCCGCACGGGCGGCGGATCAAGCCAAGTCGCGGTTTCTGGCACAGATGAGCCACGAATTGCGCACCCCTCTGAACGCCATTCTGGGCATGGGCAATGCAGAACTGACGCTGGCCTCCTCACCAGACAGTCGCGAACGGCTGGCCATTCTGGTGCAATCGGCGCGGGTGCTGGCAGTGATGGTGGACGACATTCTTGACCTTTCGGCCGCGCAGGCCGGTCAGTTGCCGATCCGGCCCAAACCGCTGGACCTGAGGGCGGAAATCGCCTCCACCGTCGCCATGTTCCGCCAGCAGGTTGAGGATGCCGGGCTGATCTTGCGTTTCACCGTTCATGCTGGCGTCCCGCACTTCGCCCGGCTGGATGGCCAACGGCTGCGCCAGTGCCTGTCCAACATCCTGTCCAACGCGGTGAAATATACGCAAGTCGGGCTGATCTCGGTCTATGTGTATGAACATCAGCCCGGAATTCTGGCCATCAAGGTGGCAGACAGCGGTCCCGGCGTGCCCGAAGACCTGCGCGAAAAGATCTTCGAGCCGTTTCATCGCGGCCAGCTCAATGTCCCCGGCACCGGATTGGGCATGTCCATCGCCCGCACATTGGCGCGCCGCATGGGGGGCGATCTGGTCCTGCTGCCCTCCGTCAGCGGGGCGCAATTCCTGCTGACCCTGGCGACCGAGCCCGCGCTGGCCACGGACCTGCCCGCTCCGGAGCGATTGGGCGATGGCAGTCTGGCCGGCGTGCGCGTGCTGGTGGTCGATGACATTTCCACCAACCGGCTGGTGGCGGGCACCTACCTGCGCCTCTTGGGCGCGCAGCCCATCGAGGCTGACAGCGGTGCGGCCGCTTTGGCAGAAATCACCGGGCCCACACCGCCCGATCTGGTGTTGCTGGATCTTCTGATGCCGGACATGGACGGTTTCGAAACGCTGCGGCAGATCCGGGCGCTGGAAGGTCCGGCGTCGCACCTGCCGGTCGTCGTCATGTCCGCCGATCCCGCCGCCCAATCCACAGGCGATGGCGCGGGTCCGTGCTTTGACGGCTATGTCGACAAACCGTTGAACGTCGAAGGACTCAGCAAGGTTCTGTTGCCACTTGCCCGGCATTGCGCGGGTTCCGCAGGGTGAACCCCTGCCCCGCGCTGAAAGGCCTGATTGCGACATGGTCTGGCCGCAAGCGGCTGGGACGCACGCGGTTTCACAGCCCACCATCGCGGGAAATGTACGGCAAGCACGGGGACCTTTCATGATCGATTTTCTGGCAGAGGACGCCACCGCCCTCGCCGCCCGGGTGGCCAGCGGCCAAGTCACCCCCGCCGAATTGCTGGACGCGGCCCTGGCCAAGGTGGACGCCGTCAACCCAGCCCTGAATGCCGTCGTGCTGGTGCAGGAAGACGCCGCCCGCCGCGCCATCGCCGCCGGCTTGCCGCAAGGGCCGTTCCGCGGTCTGCCCTTCCTTCTGAAGGATCTGGGCTGCGAGGCGGTGGATTTCCCCTCGCACAATGGCTCGCGCCTGTTTGCCAACACGGTCTACAAGGGCAACAGTGCCATCTACGACCGAATTCAGGCCACCGGCGTCGTCACCTTCGGCCGCACCACGTCGCCCGAGGGAGGCATTGGTGCTGCGACGGAAAGCGCGGTGTACGGCGGTCCGACGCGCAACCCTTGGAACCTTGACCACACCTCGGGCGGGTCATCGGGCGGCGCCGGGGCGGCCGTGGCGGCGGGGATCGTGCCGTTTGCGCATGGCTCGGACGGCGGCGGCTCGGTGCGGATCCCGGCGGCCTCCTGCGGACTGTTCGGCTTCAAACCCACCCGGGCACGCCTGCCAGATGGGCCATTTGCGGGCGAGGGCTGGGCAGGCATGTCGATTGACGGCTTCCTGACCCGCTCTGTCCGTGACACCGCCCGGATGCTGGACGCCTGCTCTGGCCCCGACCTTGGCGCGCCCTATGTGGCCCCGCCGCTTCATAAAAGTCACGCCGATGCCATCAGCCGTCCGCCCCGCCGCCTGCGGGTGGCGATCTGTGACACCACCTTCACCGGCCAGCCGATCCACCCGCAGGTGGCCGAGGCTGTCCGCGCCACCGGTCGCCTGCTGGAAGCGCTGGGTCACCATGTCTTGCCCGCCCTGCCATCCGCCGACGTGCCCATGATGATGCGGGCCTGGACGGATATCGTCGCCGTGGGCACGGCCTTGTCGATCCGTGGTGGGTTACACGGCCGCGCCCTGACCGATGATCTGGTGGAAGGCGTCGGCCGCGGCGCCGTGGCCCATGCCGAAACCCTGTCGCCCCTGCGCTATCTTGAGGCGGTTGGTGAAATTCACGCCTTTGGCCGCCAGATGGCTGCCGCTTTTTCAGACTATGACATCCTTTTGTCCGCCACCCTCGCAGAGCCTGCCGCCAAAGTCGGCCGCTTTGCCCACACGACGACGGATTATCTTGACTACCGCATTGGTCCGAAAGGAATTTTCGCCTATTCCCCCTTCTGTGCAGTCTTCAACGCCTCGGGCCAGCCCGCCGCATCGGTTCCTTTGGGCCAATCCAGCGACGGCCTGCCGATCGGCATCCACCTTGCAGCGCCCTTTGGCAGCGATGAAGAATTAATCGCTTTGTGCGCCGAACTGGAGCTGGCGCAACCTTGGGCTGCGCGCCGCCCACCGCTTGTGGCATAACGTCAAGGAATCATTTGCAAGCGTCGCTTTCCCCCGCGCAATATGATCAAAACAATAGGGAGTGAGCGGTGACCCAAACCATCGCCGTTGAAGCTAAGAATGTCGTCAAGGCCTTCGGTCATGCCGACACCGCCGTCCGTGCCTTGGATGATGTCTCGGTCCAGATCCGCAAAGGGGAGTTCTTCACTCTGCTGGGCCCCTCCGGCTGCGGCAAGACCACGCTGTTGCGCCTGATCGCCGGGTTCGAGATGCCTTCGGGCGGCACGATCCTGCTGGAAGGTGCGGACATCACCACCTTGCCGCCCAACAAGCGCCCGGTGAACACGGTGTTCCAAAGCTATGCCCTGTTTCCGCATCTGACGGTGGCACAGAACGTCGGCTTCGGTCTGGAAATGCTGGGCCGTCCCAAGGCCGAGGTGCAGGCCACCACGGCCCGCATGCTGGCCTTGGTCAAGCTGGAGGCGCTGGCCAACCGCAAGACCAGTCAGCTTTCGGGCGGTCAGCAACAGCGCGTGGCGCTCGCCCGGGCCTTGGCACCCTCGCCGAAAGTGCTGCTGCTGGACGAACCCCTGTCGGCCCTCGACCTCAAGCTGCGCAAGGAAATGCAGATCGAACTCAAGCGCTTGCAGCTTGAAACCGGCATCACCTTCATCTTCGTCACCCATGATCAGGAAGAAGCCCTGACCATGTCTGACCGCATTGGCGTGATGAGTGCCGGCAAATTGCAGCAGGTCGGCAGCCCGAAGGAAATCTACAACCACCCGGTCAACCGCTTCGTGGCCTCTTTCATCGGCGAGACGAACTTCTTGCCCGCCACCCGTGACGGCGACCTCTACCGTCTGGACTGCGGCATCAAGATCACCGCACCTGCGTCAAACGCAGCCCGCGTCACCCTGACGGTGCGCCCCGAACAGGTCCGCCTCGTGGCCGAAACCGAGGCCGACGCCCTGCCTGCCAAGATCACCAACCTTGTCTATTTCGGCACCGACACCCATTGCCATGTCTCCTTGCCCGATGGCACCGAGGTTGTCGCCCGCCTGCAAAGCCCGGTCACCGGCGATGCAGGTCTTGCCATCGGCCAATCGGTGGGTCTGCGCTTCGTGCCGGAAGCCATTCAAGTTCTGGAGGACTGAATGAGCCCCGCCGAACAAGCGCAAGTGACCCAATCCGCCCGCAACGGCTGGCTTCTCTCCGCCCCCGCGCTGGTGGTGCTGACCTTGGCAGCCGTGGGTCCGCTGATCATCGTCGTGATCTATTCCTTCATGCTGCCCGGCCAATATGGCAACGTCGAGGCCGGGTTTTCGTTGGACGCGTGGCAGGGCATCCTGTTCACCAAGGACATCTTCGACGGCTCGCTGGCTTGGGCTGATGCCAACCTGACGATCTTCTGGCGCTCGGTGAAGCTGTCGACACTGACCACGATCTTCACCTTCATAGTGGGGTTTCCCACCGCCTGGTTCATCGCCACCCGCGCGCCGAAATCCCGTGCCATGTGGCTGTTCCTGATTACCATTCCATTCTGGACCAACCTGTTGATCCGCACCTTCGCCATCAACGAGATCATCCGCAACGAAGGCCTGCTGAACAACGCCATGATGAAACTCGGCCTCATCTCGAAACCGATCGAGATGATCTACACCGACTTCGCTGTCTTCATCGGCATGACCTATGTCTACCTGCCCCTGATGGTGCTGCCCCTCTTCGCCTCGCTTGACCGTTTCGACATGCGCCTGCTGGAGGCGGCCTACGACCTTTACGCAAGCCCCTTGCAGGTCTTGCGCCGGGTGATCCTGCCCATCGTGAAACCGGGGATCATCGCAGGCTCCATTCTGGTGTTCGTCCCCTCGCTGGGCGCCTATGTCACGCCGCGCATTCTGGGCGGCGGCAAGAACATGATGATCGGCAACTTCATCGAGTTGCAGTTCGGTCAGGGCCGCAACTGGCCGCTGGGCGCCTCGCTGTCGGTCACGCTTCTGATCATCGTGACCGGTGCCCTGCTGGTCTATGTCCGCTATGCCAACCGGGAGACGACCCATGGCCAATAAGGGCTTCGCCATCTCGCGCCTGCCCGGCTTCAACGGCGTGGCGATCGGCGTTTTCGTGGCGCTTTACCTGCCGATCCTGATGCTGGTGATCTATTCCTTCAACGCCGGCAAATCCGTCGCCCAGTGGGAGGGGTTCTCCCTGCAATGGTACGCCGTCGCCTGGGACAATGCCGAGGTCAAGGACGCCACGATCCGGTCCTTGTATCTGGCCCTGGCTGCGGCGGTGATCTCGACCTTTCTGGCAACGCTGGCGGCTTTGGGCACGACGCGGCGCAAGGCTTTCAAGGGCCAGACCTTCATCTACGTCATGATCAACCAGCCGCTGATGGTGCCGGAAATCGTCTCGGCGGTGGCTCTGCTGATCTTCTTTGCGATGATCCGGCAACTGACCGATTATCAGGGCATGGGCTATCTGATCGCGGCCCACGCGGCGTTCTGCATCCCCTTCGCCTACCTGCCGATCCGCGCCCGGCTGGAGGGCATGGATCTGACCCTCGAAACCGCCGCCTCTGATCTTTACGCGTCGAACTGGCAAACCTTCCGCTTTGTCACCCTGCCCTTGCTGCTGCCGGGGATCTTTGCGGGCATGATGCTGGCCTTCGTGACCTCGCTTGATGACGTGGTCATCACGGTCTTCATCAAATCGGCGGGACAGGACACCTTGCCCACCTATATGCTGGGCCAGATCCGCCGGCAGGTCACCGCCGAGATCAATGCGATTTCCACTGTTCTCTTGGCGCTGACCGTGGCGCTTCTGACCCTCTTCTTCTTGCTGACTCGCAAGAGCGACTGACAATAACAACACCAACCGGGAGACTGACATGAAGAAAATCCTCTCCACCGTGGCCTTGATACTGGCCACCACCGGGTTCGCCCATGCGGACGGCGGCGAACTGCAGCTGTACAACTGGGGCGACTACACCAACCCCGAACTCTTGAAGAAATTCGAAGCCGAAACCGGCATCAAGGTCACCGTCACCGACTATGACAGCAACGACACCGCCTTGGCCAAGATCGAGGCCGGTGGTTCGGGCTTTGACCTTGTGGTGCCCTCGGCCAACTTCGTGCAGATCTATGTGCAAAAGGGCCTTATCGTTCCGCTGGACCTGACCAAGATCCCGAACCACAAGAACATCGCACCGGAGTGGATGGACGTGGCCTACGACAAGGGCCGCGCCTATACGATTCCGTGGCAATGGGGCACGACCGGTATGGCCGTGAACCAGAAGACCTATTCGGGCGACATCAACACCAGCGCCATCTTCCTCGACCCGCCGCCGGAACTGGTCGGCAAGGTCAACGTGACGCCGGAAATGAACGACGTTCTGGCGCTGGCCACGATGTATGAAGGCGGCCAGCCCTGCTCGGAAGACCCGGTGCTGATGAAGAAGGTCCGCGACAAGCTTCTGGAAGCCAAGCCGAAATGGCTGTCGATGGACTATGGCATGACCGAGAAGATGTCGAACAACGACGTCATGGCCTCGCTGTACTGGAACGGTGCGATCTTCCGCGCCCGTCTGGCCAACCCGGATGTGAAGTACGGCTATCCGAAGGAAGGCTTCCCGCTGTGGATGGACCAGGTCGCCCTGCTGAAGGACGCCAAGAACGTCGACAACGCCTACAAGTTCCTGAACTTCATCGCCGAGCCTGAGAATGCCGCCCTGATTTCCGCCTTCGCGCGTTATGCGAACGGGATTTCGGGGTCTGAAGCCTTCATGCCCGCCGACATGAAAGACGCGCCGGAAATCGTGATCCCGGCCGAGTTCAAGGACAAGGGCCACTTCCTGTTGGGCTGCACCGGCAAGGCGCAGGACTATATCACCGCGATCTGGACCGAACTGAACAAGTGACCGGAGCGTTGGGGGGAGGGCCTTGCCCTCCCCCCACACCCCCCACCGCGTGAGGAGGGCTTTCTGCCCTCCTCACAACCTTCCGAGAGTATTTGGACAAAGAGCAAATGGAAGTCTGGCAGGTTTCGGCCTCTGATCTGGCGCGGATGATTGCGGCCCGGCGGATCGCCCCGTCAGAGGTGATGGCGGCCTATCTGGCGCGGATTGCTGCGGTGAACCCGGCGCTGAATGCCATCGTGTCGCTGCGCGATGGCGAAGCGCTGATGGCTGAAGCGCGGGCGGCCGATGATGCGGCGCCTGCGGGCTGGCTGCACGGCATGCCCTTTGCGGTGAAGGATTTATGTGCGACCAAGGGGTTGCGCACGACCTGGGGTTCGCCCCTGTTCAAGGATTTTGTGCCGGTCAAAGACGATCTCTTGGCAGCGCGGATGCGCGGGGCCGGGGCGATCTTCATCGGCAAGACCAACTCGCCCGAATGGGGCCATGGCAGCAACACCTTCAACCCGGTGTTTGGGCCGACACGCAATCCCTATGATCCCACACGCACGCCGGGCGGATCCTCGGGTGGCGCGGCGGCGGGCTTGGCGGCGCGGCTTCTGCCGGTGGCCGATGGGTCGGACATGATGGGATCGCTGCGCAACCCGGCGGCATTCTGCAACATCTACGGCTTTCGCCCGTCCTGGGGTCTGGTGCCGGCCGATGCCGAGGGCGACACCCACCTTGCGACCCTTGCCACCGAAGGCCCGATGGGCCGCACCATCGAGGATATCGCCAACCTGCTGCAGGTCCAGGCCGGACCCAACCCCGAGGTGCCGTTTGACAGGCCTGCGGGCGACTATGTCTCGGCGCTGAACGGCGCCAGCCTGAAAGGCAAGCGCATCGCCTGGGCCGCCGACTGGGGCGGCGCCTATGCGATGGAGCCGGGCATTCTGGACTTGTGCCAAGCCGCCCTGCACCAGATGGAGGAGATGGGGGCGATTGTAGAGCCAATCTCGCCGCCCTTCCCTGCGGAAAAGCTGTGGCAGTCCTGGGTCACCTTGCGCGCCATGCTGAACGCCAACGGCTTCCGGGCGCTGTACAGCGATCCCGTCAAGCGCGCGCAGATCAAGCCGGAAACCATCTGGGAAATCGAGCAGGGCCTGACCCTGTCGGCCCAAGCGGTGTACAAGGCGAGCGTCATCCGCTCCAGCTACTATGCCCAGATGGCGCGGCTGTTCAAAACCTATGACGCCGTGGCCCTGCCCACGGCGCAGGTCTGGCCCTTCCCGATAGAGTGGCGCTGGCCGCAAAGCATCGGCAGCCGCCAGATGGACACCTATCACCGCTGGATGGAAGTGGTCATTCCGATTGGCCTGATCGGATTGCCCGCGCTGTCGCTGCCGGTGGGATTTGGCGCCAACGGCCTGCCGATGGGGATGCAACTGGCCGGACCCGTGGGCGCGGATGCCAAGGTGCTGGCCATGGGCCAAGCCTGGCACCTGGCGACGGATTGGCCAGCACGTCAGCCGCCGACGCTGTAACCTTGCTCTGATCCGCCGGGCGGCCTAAAGAACGCCATCGTTCAGCGGAGGTTTCATGCGCGGATTGGCCCGGTTCTTGCTGCCTTTGGTGCCGCTGGTCATGCTGGCGATCGCGGTCTGGCGCAGGATTGCCCGAACAGAACCGGCAGCGGCCTTGTCCGAACGCCTGGGCCACTTGCCCCCCGCCCAAGGGCCGGCGGTCTGGCTGCACGGCGCTTCCAACGGCGAGGTCGCCTCGGCCCGCTGGGTGCTGGAGACGCTTCTGGACCAGCGCCCGGGCCTGTCGGTTCTGGTCACCACAAACACCGCCACGGCGCGGGCCATGGTGCAGGGCTGGAACCTGCCCGGCGTCACGGCGGCCTTTGCGCCACTGGATCTGCGCGGCCCGCTGGGGCGGGTTTTGACCGGTTGGGTGCCAAAGCTGCTGCTGACGGTTGAAGGCGAGATCTATCCCCGCCGCTTCGCCGCCTGTGCCGCTGCGGGCATTCCCGTGGCGTTGATCGGGGCGCGGATGTCAGAGCGCAGCTTTCAGGGCTGGAAGGACTTGCAACCGGTCATGGCGCGGGCGCTGGCAGCGGTGACCATGGCTTCGGCACAAGACCCGGCCTCGGGGCGGCGGCTGGTGGCTCTGGGACTTTTGCAGGACAGGCTGCGGGCCGACTGCGACCTCAAGGCCGTGGGCATCCGCCGCTTGCCGGCACCCAGCCTGCCGCCGCAGGACGGCCGGACGCGCTGGCTTCTGGCCGCCTCGACCCATGAGGGCGAGGAGGCAGCGGTGCTGGACGCCTTCATCGCCGCGCGCGAGCGGTTCGACCACCTGATCCTGGCCCCGCGCCACCCGCGCCGGGGTGACGAGGTGGCAGCCTTGGTGACCTCGCGCGGCCTTTCGCTGGACCGCCGCTCCAGCGGTGCCATGCCGGGACAAGAGGCGGTTTTCCTTGCCGATACGATGGGCGAGATGGACCTATGGTATGCCCGCGCCGGAGCCTGCTTTGTCGGCGGCAGCCTTGCGCCGCGCGGCGGGCATTCGCCATGGGAGCCCGCGCGTTTTGGCAGCGCCATTCTGCATGGCCCCTCGGTTGCGAATTTTGCCGCGGCCTATGCCGCCCTTGATGCCGGGAATGCCGCCGTTCCGGTCGACGGGCCCGCAACGCTGGCCACGGCGCTTCAGGCCCTGGATGGCGCGCAACAGGCCGCCCTGACCGCCGCCTGTGCCCAAACCCTGCGCACCGCAGACGATGGCGCAGAGCTTATTCACGAAATACTGACGCTTCTGGACCGCTAACTGTACCGCACCCGCTTGTTTTGCCGCGCCGATGTGTCAAGATTCGGGCTTGAGGTGCCCCGGCATTGATGCCCGAACATCAGGCAAGACGGGCAAGACGACAGGCACAGGCAGATATGTCCATTTCATCCCCGATCCCTCACGATGAGGGAGATGCACAAGACGTTTCCATCGTGACGGTCCCGGCTGGACAGGTCGCGGCGCTGTGCTGGCGGATGCACAAGGGACAGGCCGAAGTGCTTCTGGTCACCTCGCGCGATACCGGTCGTTGGGTCTTGCCGAAGGGGTGGCCGATGCCCGGGCGCGGCCCCGAGGCCGCTGCCGCCCGCGAAGCCTGGGAAGAGGCGGGGGTTGAAGGCAAAGTCAGCGCCACCACGATTGGCCAGTATTGCTATGACAAGGTCCTGCGCAATCTCGACACCCTGCCCTGCGCGGTGGAGGTGTTTCCGCTGCGGGTGCAGAACCTGAAAAGCAGCTTTCCCGAACGCAAGGAACGCCGGCGCAAATGGTTCTCGGCCCTTGATGCCGCCCATCTTGTCGCCGAGGCGCAGTTGCGCGACATGCTGGAGCGGCTGGCAGAAGACCCAAGCCTGCTGGCCCCCGGCGCAAGGGCAAAACGCATCAAGTCCGCGACATGACCGCAGACGGGCTGGAAAGTCCGGCGCTGCGGTCATATGTCATGGGCCTGTGACATGAACCCCGGCACCCCAGACCATGATCCGATACACTCTGAAATGCTCGGCCGATCACGGCTTTGACAGCTGGTTCCAGTCGGCTTCCGCCTATGAAAGCCTTGCGCGCTCCGGTCATGTGGCCTGCCCGGTCTGCGGCGTGACCTCGGTCGAAAAGGCGCTGATGGCGCCGCGGGTGACTACGTCAGAGGCGCAGGCCCTGACGACACCGCAGAATGATATGGAAAAGGCCATGGCCGAGCTGCGGCGCAAGGTCGAGGAAAACTCGGAATACGTGGGCGTGAACTTCGTGGCCGAAGCGCGCAAGATGCACGAAGGCACCGCGCCCGAACGCTCGATCTATGGCGAGGCGAAGCCCGAAGAGGCGATCAAGCTGCTGGAAGACGGCGTGCCGGTGGCACCTTTGCCCTTTATGCCGGCGCGCAAGACCAACTGATTGCGACCGTGGAAGGCAGCTGGAGGGTTTCACACCCTCCAGACCTCCCGTGGGATATTTGGACAAGTCTGAAAGGGGTCAGATCTGCTTTTGCGGCATCTGCACGCGCAGGCCTTCCAGCGCGGGCGAAACCTTGAGCTGGCAGGTCAGGCGCGAGCGGGCCGGATCGGGCTGCCAGGCGAAGTCAAGCATGTCAGCCTCCATCGCATCCTTCTTCGGCAGGCGGTCAACCCAGGCCGGATCGACATAGACATGGCAGGTGGAGCAGGCGCAGGCACCACCGCAATCGGCCTCGATGCCGGGGATGCCGTTGTCGCGCGCCCCTTCCATCACGGTCAGGCCATTGGCCACCTCAAGCGTGTGTTCCTTGCCGCCGAATTCGACATAAGTGATCTTCGCCATCGCCGCATTGCCCCGCAATTGCCATTCGGCAACTTATCTAGCCCAGCCCTGCACGCGCTGCCACCCCTCTTGTTGCGCAGTGGGATCACTCCTGACACTGTGATCCGGCATTTGGGAGGAAAGCATGGGTTTGAAGGTAATTGGCACAGGGTTTGGGCGCACGGGGACGGATTCCATGCGGGCCGCGTTGACGGTCTTGGGCTTTGGGCCCTGCCACCACATGTACGAGGTGATTGCAAACGATGAACAAAAGGCGCGCTGGCGGGCGATGGTGGCGGGTGGCGTGCGGGATTGGGACAGTTTGCTGGAGGGCTATAGCTCTTGCGTCGACTGGCCCTCGGCAGCCTATTGGCGCGAGTTGGTGGCGCTTTACCCCGAGGCCAAGGTCATCCTGACGTGGCGGAGTGCCGAAAGCTGGTGGGAAAGCTTCTCCAACACCATCGCCAAGGCCGTCGCGGCCAACCCTGACCCGGACGCGGTGGCCAAGGTGCTGGTCGCGGGGCAGGTGTTCGGCGGCCGGATGGCGGATCGCGACCATGCCATCGCCCTGTACCGCGCCCATGTCGAGGCGGTGCTGGAGGAGGTCCCGGCTGACCGGCTTCTGGTGCATCGCTTGGGCGACGGCTGGGAGCCCTTATGCGCGCATCTGGGCGTGGCGGTGCCGGAGATGCCCTATCCGCACGGCAACTCGGTCGGGGAGTTCCACACCAAGATCGTGACGCAAGGCCGCAGCTGACTTGCCTTGCGGGGCGGGATGTTCTAACTTTGTTCCATGTCAGACTGGTTGACCCCCACCCCCGTGCCCAACACCTGGCCGCGCCCGCCTGCGGCCTTGCCGGCGTCACGGCTGAACGAACCCTCGTCCGGGGCGCGGGTCTGCGTGGCCGGGCTGGTGCTGGTGCGCCAACGGCCCGGCACCGCCAAGGGCGTGATTTTCCTGACGCTGGAGGATGAGACGGGGGTGGCCAATGTCGTCGTCTGGGCCAACATGTACGAACGCTACCGCCGCGCCGTGATTGCCGGTCGCCTGTTGCGCGTCACCGGCCGCTTGCAGCGGGACGCCGGCGTGGTGCATGTCGTGGCCGAGGTGATCGAGGACATGTCGCCGATGCTCGACCGACTGCTTTCGCCCGAGTTCGGAGCCTCGTTCCGGGCCGAGATTGCCCGGGCCGGGGATCAGCCGTAAGGCTTTTCCAATGGTCGCATTGCCCCTATGATGATCGCAACAAAAGGCGGGGCAGGCATATGAAGGTTGCAGTTTGGGTCGGACTGGTGGCAGCCCTGTCCCTTGGCGGCTGCGGCACGCTGATCCCGGTGGCGGCCCCCGAACCGGAGGACCTCGGCACCGAAGCGATCCGCCTGTCCGCCGGCGGCCCGCCGGCCACACCCGCCGACGCCTGCTGGGGCCATGACATCATCCCCGCGATGATCGAAACCGTCACCGACACCGTGCTTGACCAGCCAGAGCTGCGCGACAAGACCGGCAAGGTGATCCGCCCGGCCAGCTACTCCAGCACCGCCCGGCAGCGCATGGTGCACGACCGCGAGGACGTCTACATCCGCACGCCCTGCTATAACCAGTTGACCCCAGACACCATCGTCACCCTGCAGCGCGCCCTGAAGGCACGGGGCTATTACCTTGCGACCCTGACCGGCCAGCTGGACCCCGCCACCATGACCGCCATCCGCCGCTATCAGGCCGACCACGGGCTCGACACGCCGGTTCTGTCGCTGAAAGCGGCCGAGACACTCGGGCTGGTCGCCGTGGACCCGTCCAAGCTGTAAGCGTCCAGGAGGCCGAAGTCCTGCGCCACTGGGCCGGGCAGCGCGACGGCGCGCATGATCTGGGACACCTGCGCCGGGTCTGACGCACCTGCCAAAGACGGGCTCAGGGCGGGCCGGCGGACTTGCAGGTGCCGGCGACCGCAGCCTCGCCGAAGCGTGGGTCGCTGTGATGCGCGCCTTCCGAAATCGGCTGCTGGACGAGATCGCATGAAAAAGGCGGCGGGTCTGACCCCGCCGCCTTTTCCGTCTTTCAGGTCACTTATTCCAGCGACAGCGCCACGAAACGCGGGTCACCTTGGGTGCGCACCAGCAACAGCAGCGACTTGCGGCCGGCATCCTTGGCTTCCGACACCCGGTCCTGCAGGTCTTGCAGGGTGGCCACCTTTTGCTGACCAGCGTCGGTGATCACATCACCCTCGCGCAGGCCCTTGGTATAGGCTTCCGAGGCGACGTCGACCTTCATCACCACCAGCCCGGTATCGCCAGCCTGCATGCCCAGATCAGCGGCCATGCCGTCGGTGAAGGGTTGCAGGGTCAGCCCCAGCACCACGCCCGTGGCGGGCTTGTCCGGGGTCGCCGGGGCTTTGTCGGCCGCCGGTTGAGTTTGCGCCTCGGCGTCTTCACGACGGCCCAGCTTGACGCTGAGGTCGGTCGACTTGCCGGCGCGCAGAACAATGACCGGAACGGTTTCGCCAATCGGCGCATCGGCGACGATGCGGACCAGTTCCTTGGAATCCTTCACGTCCTTGCCGTTGAAGGTGATGATCACGTCACCCGACAGGATGCCCGCATCCTTGCCCGGGCCAGCGGGAACGTCGGTCACCAAAGCGCCCTTGGCTTCCGGCAAGCCCATCGCATCGGCCACATCCTGGCTCACGTCCTGAATCCGCACGCCAAGCCAGCCGCGACGGGTTTCCCCGTATTGCTTCAGCTGATCGACAACCTTGCTGACCACGTTCGACGCCATCGAGAAGCCAATCCCGATCGACCCGCCCGAGGGCGACAGGATCGCGGTGTTCATCCCGATCACTTCGCCGTTCACGTTGAACAGCGGCCCGCCCGAGTTGCCCTTGTTGATGGCCGCATCGGTCTGCAGGAAGTCGTCGTAGGTGCCGTTCAGCTCGCGCCCACGGGCCGAAACGATCCCGGCCGAAACCGAGAAGCCCTGACCCAAGGGGTTGCCCATCGCCACGACCCAGTCGCCGACGCGCATCTTGTCGCTGTCGCCGAAGGCCACGAAGGGCAGCGGGTCCTTGCTTTCCACCTTCAGCAAAGCCACGTCGGTCTTCAGGTCACGGCCCACCAGCTTGGCCTTGAAGGTCTTGTGGCCGAAGGTCTCGATCTCGATATCGTCAGCCCCGTCGATCACGTGGTTGTTGGTCACGATATAGCCGTCTGCCGAGATGATGTACCCCGAGCCCAAAGCCTCCGAGCGTTCCATCGGCTGCTGGTCAGGCGCTTGGCCATTCTGGCCATTCTGTCCATTGAAATCCTTGAAGAACTTCTCAAACGGAGAGCCGGGCGGCACTTGCATCTGCGTGTCGGCCTGCGCCGCCACGATGGAGGAGGTGGTGATGTCCACCACCGCCGGAGAGAATTTTTCCACAAGGTCGGCAAAACTGGGCGGCACGCCCTGCGCTTGGGTGGCCCCGGCCATGGGGCTCAGCGTCAGTGCAAGGCCCATGCCCAGCGCCATCAGCGCACGGCGCGGCTTGGCGGCCCGCAAAGCCGGGAAACGGATGATAGGATCAGTCGCTTGCACGTTCGAACTCCTCTCGATGTGCCTTGCCCCGCCAATACGGGGCAGAAGGTGTCATGTCCGCATCATCCGCTGCGGGGCGCGTTTTGCAATGCAAACCCACTCTCGTAGGCTCAAAGCCGCGTGAGAAGCGCAGGGCCGGATTGTAACATTCCCGGCACCTGCGCGTCCGTTGTCTCAGGGCGCCTTGGGCGCGCTGCCGCCGGCCACCGTACTGCCGTTGCCCGTTGCCGCTGCGGTATCGCCACTGGACGACGCCACCGGAGCCGAGGCTTGCGCGCCAAGATACTGGAAGAACTCGCCCTGCGGCGCCAGCACGAAGGCCGTGTTGCCGGGCTGGAAGGCCGTGGCATAGGCTGACAAGGACCGGGTGAAGGCGAAGAATTCCGGGTCCTTGCCGTAAGCCGACGCATAGATTTCGCTGCGTTTGGCATCCGCCTGACCGCGCACGATTTCCGCCTGCTTGCTGGCCTCCGAGGTGATTTCCACCGCCTGACGATCGGCCTCGGCGCGCAGCGTCTGCGCCGCCTCGTTGCCGCGGGCGATCTCATCGGTCGCATCGCGCTGCCGTTCGGCCTGCATCCGGCTGTAGGTCGCATCCAGGTTCTGCTGCGGCAGGTCGGTTCGGGTCAGGCGGACGTCGATCACGTCAATCCCCAGCGTCGCGGCCTTCAGCTTGGCATTGTCGCGGATCTTGTTCATCAGCGCGACGCGGTCTTCCGACAGCACCGATTGCAGCGGAACCGAGCCCAGAACGTCACGCACTTCGGGGTTCACGATCTTGGACAGGTTGTCGCGCGCGGCTTCGATCCCGCCAAGGCCCACGGCGCGGCGGAACTTCTGCAGGTCGACAATCCGCCAGCGGGCAAAGGCATCCACCACCAGACGGCGCTGGTCGGCAAAGGTGATTTCCTGCGGATCGGTGGCCAGCCCCAGAATGCGGTCGTCATAGCGGAAGACCTCCTGAATGAAGGGCACCTTGAAATACAGGCCCGGCGCGTCGATCACCTGCTTGACCTCGCCAAACTGCAAGACCAGCACCTTTTCGCGCACATCCACCACAAAGACCGCAGAGATTGCCGTGGCCAACAGAATGGCCATCACGGGAAGCGTATAGATCAGCTTCATCAGTTGCTTCCTCCGGTCGAGGCAGGCGCCGGCGTGGCGGGCGTCTGGTTGGGTGCTTTGGGGGTGAACAGGTTGGTCAGGGGCAGATAGGGCACCGTGCCCTGACTGGCTGCGCCATCCATGATCACCTTATTGGCCCCACCCAGAACCTGTTCCATCGTCTCAAGGTACATCCGCTTGCGCGTCACCTCCGGCGCTTTGACATATTGATCATAGACCGAGACGAAGCGGCTGGCGTCACCTTCGGCCTGATTGACCACCCGCGCCGCATAGGCCTGCGCCTCTTGCCCGGTTTGCGAGGCTTGGCCACGGGCGGCCGCGGTCACCTTGTTGGCATAGGCATCCGCCTCTTTCTGCAACTGGTCGCGCATCTGCTGGGCGGCCTGCACGGCACGGAAGCTGTCGGCCACCTGTGCCGGCACGTCCGATTTCAGCAGGTTCACCCGCACCACCGAAATCCCGCTGTCATAGGTGTCCAGCGTGGATTGCACTTCCTTCATCAGGCTGTCTTCGACCTCGCCCCGGCTCTTGTTCAGGATTGGCGCCAGTTCGGACCGTGCCACGATGTCGCGCACGGCAGATTCCGCCACGGCACGGATCGTGTCTTCCGGTTCGGCCAGATTGAACAGGTATTTCGCCGGGTCGCTGACGTTCCAGACCACCTGGAATTCGATATCCACGATGTTCTGATCGCCGGTCAGCATCAGCCCGTTGTCCAGATCGCCATTCGCCCCCGTGCCGATTTCCGTTGTGCGCTGCTGGCTGGTGTTGACGATTTCCGCCGAGACGACGGGCCAGGGTGCGATGTTCAGACCATCGGCCTTGACCTGATAGAACTTGCCCAGAAACAGCTCGACCGAACGTTCGTTGGGCTGAACCTGATAGAAAGACAGATAGGACCAGACCAGTCCAAGCGCGATCACGCCGGAAATCAGCCCCTGACGCGACAGAAACCAGTTGCCGCCGCCGTTGGACGCGCCGCCCCCCGGCCCCTTGCCGCCGCCGCCCATGATCAGGCGCAACCGCTCCTGCCCCTTGCGCAGCACTTGATCCAGCTCGGGAATCTGCGAACCCGGTCCGCGCCGTTCGTCGCGCGGGTCCGTCTTGGGCCGCTTGTCGTCCTCGGGGCCGTTTCCACCGCCCCAGGGGCCATTCCCACCTGCCATCGGTTATCCTTCTCTGATGTTCATGGGTAAACTGGGCATTGCCCGGCGGATTTCAAGTCAAAACGCCCTAAACAGGCGGATGACGGCGCGAGGGCTTGCGCATCGTGACCAGTTCCTCGGCGGCGGTGGGGTGCACGGCCACGGTGCGGTCGAAATCGTCCTTGGTGGCCCCCATCTTGATGGCAATCGCCGCCAACTGGATCATCTCGCCCGCCTCGGGGCCCACGATGTGGCAGCCCAGCACCTTGCGCGTCGCCTCATCGACGATCAGCTTCATCAGGGTGCGGTCCTGCCGCCCGGCAAACAGCGTCTTCATCGGCCGGAAATTGGTGGCATAAACCTCCACCCCGCCGCGCGCCTTGCCGTCTTCCTCTGTCAGTCCCACCGCCCCCATTTCAGGCTGCGTGAACACGGCCGAGGGCACCAGCGCATGGTCGGCCTTGGCTGGCACCGCGCGGAACACCGTGTCGGCAAAGGCATGGCCCTCGCGGATCGCCACCGGGGTCAGATTGACCCGGTTGGTCACATCGCCCACCGCATAGATCGAGGGGACCGCCGTCTGGCTCCACTCGTCCACGACAATCTCACCCAGCTTGCCCAATTGCACGCCCAGCGCCTCCAGCCCAAGGCCCTGCGCATTGGGGCGACGACCGGTCGCGTACAGCACCAGATCCACCTCAAGCGTCGTACCATCGGTCGCGGTGGCCAGAATGCCCTTTGCCGTGCGCTCCAGCCGCACGACGTCGGTGTTGCAGCGAATGCTGATCCCGTCGGCCAGCATCGCCGTGGCAACATGGGTCCGCGCCTCGTCATCAAAGCCGCGCAGGATTTGCGGACCACGGTAAAATTGCGTGACCTTGGTGCCAAAGCCATTGAGGATGCAGGCGAATTCGCTGGCAATATAGCCGCCGCCCACCACCAGAGCCCGCTTGGGCAAGGTCGGCAGATCAAACATCTCGTTCGAGGTCACCGCCAGATCGGCCCCCGGAATCTGCGGCACGAAAGGCCAGCCGCCCGTTGCAATCAGGATATGCTTGGCCGAAACGCTTTCCCCCGAGGCCAGCCGCACCGTGTGCGCATCCAGCAGCATGGCCCGGCAGTCATGGATCACCACGCCCGCGTTCTTCAGCGTGTTGCGGTAGGCGCCCTCCAGCCGGTTCAGCTCTGCCGCCAAAGTCGTGCGGAACCTGTCCCAGTCAAACGGCCCCGCCGTCACCTGCCAGCCATAGGCCGCCGCATCCGCCAGCGCCTTGGGATAGGACGAGGCATTGACCAACAGCTTCTTGGGCACGCAGCCACGGATCACACAGGTGCCGCCCATCCGGCTTTCCTCGGCCAGACCAACCCGCGCGCCGCCTTCGGCCGCAGCAATCCGCGCCGCCCGCACGCCACCAGAGCCGCCACCGATGACGAACAGGTCATAGTCAAAGGACAAGGCCAAACTCCACTGCTTCAGTCGCCAAGGTCGCGGAAGATATTGTCGTTGGGCTCGATCTCGATGCGGTCATCGCGCTCGGTGCCCTCGTTGATGTCGCGCACTGTCACCCGGCCATCCGGGTGGCCGATCACCACGATGTCACAGATGTCGATGAACAGCCCGTTTTCAACCACCCCGGGGATCTGGTTCAGCACCAGGGCCAGTTGCCGAGGGTTGCCGATCCGGCGCAGGTGCAGATCAAGGATGTAGTTGCTTTCATCCGTCACCAAAGGCCGTCCACCGTTCATCCGCAAGGTCACGTCGCGGTTCAGAACGTCCAGCGCCTCCAGCGTTTCCTCGACCAGCGCCTTGGTGGTTTGCCAGCCAAACGGGATCACCTCGATCGGCAGCGGGAAGGCACCCAGCGTCGCGACTTCCTTGGCGGCATCGGCAATCACGATCATCTGATCGCTGGCCGTCGCCACGATCTTCTCCTGCAACAGCGCCGCCCCGCCGCCCTTGATCAGCGCCAGTTGCCGGTCAAATTCATCCGCGCCGTCAATCGTCACGTCCAGCCACTTGGCCTCGTCCAGCGAAACCACGTTGATCCCGACCGATCGCGCCAGTTCCGCCGTCCGGGTCGAGGTGGGCACCCCGGTGATGCGCAAACCTTCCTCGCGCACCCGCTCACCCAGGCAGCGCACCATCCATGCGGCGGTCGAGCCGGTGCCAAGTCCGACTTTCATGCCGGGATGCACATAATCCACCGCCCGCTTGGCGGCGACATACTTGGCCTTGTCGATAGGGGAAAGATCGGCGGACATCGCGGGCTCCTTCTGGTCTGCAATGCTTATAGCAAAGCATTTGCCGGGGGCGAGGGGGAAACAGTCGCTTGACACTGGGGGTGTTGCACCTAAATTGCGAATAAGTCGCAATTGCAGCCCCAAACCCGTGAGCATCATCAAACATCCGAGCAAACCCGTCTGGCGTGCCCCGCGCGGCGCGGCGGCACTGGCAGAGGTCCACCGTTCGGTTCCGCTCGGGGCCACGCCCTGGAAACGCTTCCTCGCATTCTTGGGGCCGGGCTACATGGTGGCGGTGGGCTACATGGACCCGGGCAACTGGGCGACCTCGCTGGCCGGTGGGTCAAGGTTCGGCTACGCGCTGCTGTTTGTCGCGCTGCTGTCCAACCTGATGGCCATCGTGCTGCAATCGCTGTCCGCCCGCCTCGCCATCGGCACCGGGCGCGATCTGGCGCAAGCCTGCCGCGACGCCTTCCCCCGCCTTGTCACCATCCCCCTCTGGCTGGCCGCCGAGGTGGCCATCATCGCCACCGACATCGCCGAGGTGATCGGCACCGCCATCGGCCTGAACCTGCTGTTCGGCATTCCGCTGGAACTGGGCGTCCTGATCACCGCGCTGGATGTGTTCCTGATCCTGTGGCTGCAACGCCGCGGCTTTCGCAAGCTGGAGGGGTTTGTCGTGGCCCTCCTCGCCCTGATCGCGGCCTGCTTTGCGGTGCAGATCGTGCTGGCCCATCCCGATTGGGCGGGCGTCCTGCACGGATTTGCGCCAACGACCGACGTCTTGCACAACCCCCAGATGCTTTACCTTGCCTTGGGCATTCTGGGTGCCACCGTGATGCCGCACAACCTTTACCTGCACTCCGCCATCGTCCAGACCCGGGACTGGGGCGACCGCCCGCAAGACCGGGCCGAGGCGTTGCGCTTTGCCACCATCGATTCGACGGTGGCCCTGATGTTCGCCCTGTCGATCAACGCGGCGATCCTGATCCTCGCCGCCGCGTCGTTCCACGCCTCCGGCCAGACCGAGGTGGCCGAGTTGAGCGACGCCCACAAGCTTCTGGGCCCCCTGCTCGGTGCCGGGATCGCGCCGATGCTGTTCGCCGTGGCGCTGCTGGCCTGCGGTCTGAACTCTACCGTCACAGCCACCCTAGCCGGACAGGCCGTGATGGAGGGCTTTCTGCAAATCCGTCTGCCGCCCTGGCTGCGGCGGCTGATCACCCGCGGACTTGCCATCATCCCCGCCGCCGGGGTGACGATCCTTTACGGCACCGCAGGTACCGGGCGGCTCTTGATCCTGACCCAGGTCGTGCTCAGCCTGCAACTGTCCTTCGCCGTGGTGCCTTTGGTGCTGTTCACCACCTCCAGATCCCGGATGGCAGACTTGGTGGCCCCGCGCTGGCTGGCGGTCCTGGCTTGGGTGGTGGCTTTGGCCATCGTGGTCCTGAACCTCAAACTGCTGTGGGATTTCCTGTCCGCCTGATCCGCTGGCACCGCAGGCCCCTATCCTGCACGGCCGCGCCTCTGTCAGCCCGGATGCCTCGCGAAGCGTCACCGATCCCCCCGCGCGCCTGTCCCCCCGCGTGCCCGTCGAAGTGATATCGACTCAAGGGCAAGGTAGACGACGTCATCCCATCCCCCCGCGCGCTTGTCGAAGTGCCCACAGGCCTGACCGGTACCGCCCGCGATCAATCGCGGTTCCGGAAAGGCGCCACAGACATGTCCGCCGCGGCGACGCCGCCTTCAGCGATCCCGCCACACGCCGATGACGCCCCCGCCACGGGCTTAACCGTCTCCCGGTACAAGGTCCTTGAACAGACGCCCGAACCGCAGGAGACTGCCGGCACAGGTGCCCGATGCCGATGCCCTATACCTACCGCCACGCCAGCGCCGAATTTTCGGCCTATATGGCCTTGGTCAAGGACCTGCTGGATCTGCAGCAGTCCGACACCATGGCCTATACCGCCACCCGTGCCGTGTTCCTGACCTTCCGCGCCCGGGCCTCTCTGGACGACACCCTGCGTTTCGCCGACATTCTGCCCGCCGTGCTGCGCGCCATTCTGGTGGCCGATTGGCATCCCGCCCCAGCCAAGCCCTGGGGCAGCCGGGCGGACCAATTGTCCGAGGTGCGGGCCTATCACCCCCACCACAACCTGACCCCGCCGCACACCCTCGACGCCGTGGCCGAGGCGATTGCGGCACAGGTTCTCGCTGCTGACTGGGACGCCTGCCTTGCCAAGCTGCACCCCGAGGCCGCAGCCTTCTGGCAGGTGCCGCCCGACCGCCGCCGCCCCGTCAGCTTCTGACCGTCAGCCTCTGGCGCTCAGCCTCTGGCGCTCAGCCTCTGGCCCTCACGAGCTCAGGCCCGCCAGCCCGGCCCGCACCTCGTTCACCGTCACCTTGCCGTCGCCGTCGGCGTCAAAGCCCATCAACACCTTGACCTTGGCCAGCGCCGCCGGTCCAAGGGCCGCCATCGCTGCCCCGGCGCCAAAATCGGCCAGTTCCTCGGGCGTCACCATGGCATTGCCATCGGCATCCGCTGCCAGAAACGCCTTTTCCAGCCTGGCCCGGGCCGAGACGCTGGCCGCGCCCTCGGCCACCGCCACCTCATCGCGCGTCACCGTGCCATCGGCATCCAGATCGGCGGCGATCAGCGGCACAATCGCCGTGGTCCGCGCCTTGGCCCGTGCCAGCGCCATGCTGGCATTGACCTGCTCCTCGGTAATGCCATCGGCCGCGCCATACGAGGCGATCAGAACCGAAACACTGTCGAGGTATCCAGCCGGATCGGCCTTGATCGTCTTCAGCAGCGTGTCGGGCAACAAGGGCGACGCCTGCGCGGCAAGGGGCAGCACAAGGGCGAACAGCATCGGGATCAGGCGCATCGGAACCTCCGTTCTGGTGGTGTGTTTCTGCCCCTGATCCTGCCGCCTCATCGTTAAGGCGCAGTAAACAAAACCGGAACACATCAGCGAAATTCCACCTGACCTGCAACAGACGGGCCGTTTTTTCACAACGATAGTCGGTTTTGCGCCCCATCCCGCCGCCCGCCAAGCTATCGTGGCCGAAAGAGGAGATCCGCCCGTGACAAAAGCCGCCCCCCACCCGCTTTATACCCTGCATGTCTCGCCCGATTCTGCCTCGATCATCGTGCGCCTGGCCCTGCGCCTGACCGGCGCCCCCTTCGCCGAGGTGCAAATCAACCGAGAGGCCGGGGAACTGGCCTCGCCGGCCTACCGCGCCCTGCACCCCTTGGGCAAAATCCCGGCGATGCAGACCCCCGATGGCCCGATGTTCGAAACGGCGGCGATCCTGCTGTACCTCGCCGACCGCCACAACCTCGCCCCCGCCCCCGACAGCCCGCAGCGCGCGGCTTTCCTGAAATGGCTGTTCTTCACCTCGACCAACCTGCACAGCGTCCTGATGCAGGTCTTCTATCCCGACCGCATCGCGGGCCCCGCCGCGGCCGAGGCGGTCGTCGCCCATGCCGGCGCCACCCTGCAGGACAACTTCCGCGTGCTCGACCACATGATCGCCACCGAAGCGCCCGACTGGCTGTCGGCCAAACCCTCGGCCCTCAGCCTTTACGTCGGGGTTCTGGTGCGCTGGCTGTCGGGCTTCCCGGCGGGCCATCCCGCCCGCATCACCGTGGCCGATCTGCCGGCCCTGGGCCCGATCCTGACCGCCCTCGAATCCACCCCCTGCGTGCAGGACGTGGCCGAGATCGAAGGCTGCGCTACAACCTTCTTCACCGCTCCGTATTGAGGCGCCCATGTTCCTTTCGGTCTTTGACATGTTCAAGGTGGGCGTCGGGCCCTCCTCCTCGCATACGATGGGGCCGATGGTCGCCGCCGCCCGCTTTCTGGACACTCTGCGCCAGTCGCCCTTCCATGCGGCGGGCCTGAAGGCCTCGCTGCACGGGTCCCTGGCCTTCACCGGGGTCGGCCATGCCACCGACCGCGCCACGATCCTTGGGCTGGCCGGGTTTGAACCCGCCACCTATGACGCCGAAAAGGCCGAAGCCACCCTCGCCGCCATCCACGCCACCCACAAGATCACCCCGCCCGGCCTGCCCGCGCTGACCTTCGACCCGAAAAAGGACCTGACCTTCGACTACGGCCCCAATTTGCCCGGCCACGCCAATGGCATGATCCTGCGCGCTACCGACGCCCAAGGCGACGTGATCCTCGAGGAGACCTATTACTCGATCGGCGGCGGCTTCGTCCTGACCGCCGCCGAACAGGCCGAAGCCTCGGGCGCCAAATCCAAGGCCCGCGCCGATGTCCCCTACCCGTTCGAGACCGCTGCCGAAATGATGGCCATGGCCGCCAAATCCGGCCTGACCATCGCCCAGCTGAAACTCGCCAACGAGCTGAAATTCCGCACCAAGGCCGAGATTGACAAGGGCATCGCCCGCCTGTGGGAGGTGATGACCGCCTGCATCTCGCGCGGGATGCTGGGCGAGGGCATCCTGCCCGGCGGCCTGAAAGTGCGCCGCAGGGCGAAAGGCATCCATGACGCCCTGATCGCCGAACGCGGCCTGAACATGACCGCCCCCCATGTCATCAACGACTGGATGTCGCTTTACGCCATGGCCGTGAACGAGGAAAACGCCGCCGGCGGCCAGGTCGTGACCGCCCCCACCAACGGCGCCGCCGGCGTCCTCCCCGCCGTCCTGCGCTATTACCTTGACCACGTGCCGGGGGCCTCCACCGCCAAGATCCCCGACTTCCTTCTCACCGCCTCCGCCATCGGCGGCCTTTGCAAGCATAACGCCTCCATCTCCGGCGCCGAATGCGGTTGCCAGGCCGAGGTTGGCTCCGCCGCCGCCATGGCCGCCGCAGGCCTCGCCGCCGTCTTGGGCGGCTCAGTCGAGCAGGTCGAAAACGCCGCCGAAATCGCCCTCGAACACCACCTCGGCATGACCTGCGACCCGGTCCGCGGCCTTGTCCAGGTGCCTTGCATCGAACGCAACGGCCTTGGCGCCATCAAGGCCGTCTCTGCCGCCAGTCTGGCCCTCCGGGGCGATGGCCAGCACCTTGTCTCGCTTGACGTCTGCATTGAAACCATGCGCCAGACCGGCCGCGACATGCACGAGAAGTACAAGGAAACCTCGCTCGGCGGCCTTGCCGTCAACGTGCCCAACTGCTGAACGTCACACCGATGTGATCGCACCAAGGCAGGCAGACGACGCATAAAGCCCCTGCCCGTCCCGCAAGGTGCCCCATGAACCTGACCCGCCGCGCCGTGCTTGTCCTGTCGCTTGCGGCCCTTGCCCGCCCGGCGCTGGCCGCCCCGCCCGATGCGCAGGGGCTCGCGCTGGCGCAGGTGCTGGACAGTCTGGACGTCGAACAGAAGTGGATCGCGGGCGCCCATGTCGATTGGCAAACCGGCCTGCCCACCGGCGACCCGCTGCCTTTGCCCGCCCATCACACCCATTGCTCGGCCTTCGTCGCCGCCGCCGCCCAGCGGCTGGGCGTCTATATCCTGCGCCCCCCCGAACACGGCCAGACCCTGCTCAGCAACGCGCAGGCCGTATGGCTGGCGGGGCCCGGTCAGGCGCAAGGCTGGCGCGCCCTGCCCGATGGCGCCACGGCCCAGGCCGAGGCGAACCGGGGCCTTCTGGTCGTGGCCACCTATGAAAACCCCGACCCCACCACTCCGGGCCATGTCGCCATCGTCCGGCCCAATGACTCCAGCCCCGCCAAACTGGCAGCCGAGGGGCCAGAGCTGACCATGGCCGGCATCAGGAACTGGCGGAAGATCACCGCCAAGGCAGGCTTTGCCAACCACCCCGGCGCCTTCGCGGGCAACCTGATCCGCTATTGGGACCATGACATTCCCCCTGGTGCTCTGGCCAACTGACGCACGGACCCGCCAAAACCGCAGCCCTTGACAATCCCTCCGCCAGCATAGCCCATCCGGGCAAAACACACAGGACGCCCGGCGGCCCAAAAGGTCACATCGGGCTGAGGAGGAGGATCAAGATCATGCAAAAGCCGGTTTCCCGGGGCCTTTTCCTCATGGTCGCCTTCTGCATCTTTGCCCCTCTGCTGGATGCCTGCTCGAAACTCGCCACCGCTCAGGTGCCGGTCGGTCAGATCACCGCGATGCGCTTTGTGTTTCAGGGCGTCTGCATGCTGCCGGTGATCCTGCTGATGCGGCTGAACTGGCGCGCCTCGGCCCGCGACCTGATGCTGCTGGCCGCGCGCGCCTGCTGCCTGATCCTGTCGACCTATTCCTTCGTGGCCTCGGTGCAATACATGCCCATCGCCGACAGCATCGCCATCGTCTTCGTCATGCCCTTCATCCTGATGTTTCTGGGCAAGGTGATCTTCGGCAATCCCATCGGCCCCAACCGCATCGCGGCCTCCGTCGTGGGCTTTGCCGGTGCCATGCTGGTCATCCAGCCCTCGCTGTCGCATTACGGTCTCGTGGCCCTGTTCCCCTTGGGCTGTGCCTTGGCCTTCTCGTTCTACGAGATGGCAACCCAAGCCATGTCCAACCGCGTCCACCCGGTGACGATGCAACTGCACACCTCCATCGCCGGAACCCTGATCTGCCTGCCGCTCCTGTGGCTCTTCAACGGCTCGGGCATTGCCGAGCTTGACCCGGTGTCGCCTGACCTTCTGAACTGGGCTTACCTCTTCGGCGTGGGCTTCTGGGCCGCCATCAGCCATCTGTGCATGACCGTGGCGATGAAATACGCCCCCGCCGCCACATTGGCCCCGCTGCACTATCTGGAACTGCCGATGGCCGTCTTCCTCGGCTATGCCATCTTCGGCGACTTCCCCAACTGGCTGACCTGGGTTGGCATCGCGCTCATCACCGGGTCAGGCCTTTACATCATCAAGCATGAACATGACCGGGCCGCAAACCATCCAATGCCGCCGCCATTGCCGACCGAGGCAGTATGACCAGCATCAGGTCCGCATCAAAGCTCAGGTGGACCACCGGCTCTGACACCTCGTTCGAGGTGCCAATCATCCCAGCTGGCGCGAAGTGCAGCCCCTGCAACGGCCAGCGCAGCCCCTGACTGCGGCCCGCCACCGGGCCCATCGGAAACAACGAGAACCGCAATCCCACCGGCAGCTGCAGCGTCAAGTCGCGGGGCGCCAGAAAGGTCACATCCGTGCTGCTCAGGATCAGGCAGCGCTGCGCAGGATGGCGAACCAGCCCGTTCAACACCGCCAGCCCGTGATCCAGCCGCTGCCCGGCAAAGCCCAGGCCCAGCACGAAGGGCGCCGCAATCGACCGCAGCGCCTTGTCGAAATCCGTCGTCACCTGCTCGCGAATCGGATGCAGCCGCCCCGCCAACCGCACCTGCGCCTTGGCCGAGATCGAATCGAAATCACCGATCACCGCCTCCGGTTCCGCGCCCAGCGCCAAAAGCCGGTCCGCCCCGCCATCCGCCGCCACCAAAAGCGGCGCCCAATCGCGTGCTTCCTTCAACAAACGCGCGGAAAATCGCCCGCCCCCCGCCAAAGTCACGCCCCCTGTTGATTGGACAATAACCTCTGTCATGCTGATATTGTCCTTCGAATTGCGGCAAACAGGGCGTCTGACGGACACAATCAATCCTTCAAATTACCCATATTTGTCCATGGATTCGAACAGTGAAACGGTCAAATTGGCCTGATCGAGTATGACAGAAGGTGTGCATCCGATGAACGGTGCCAGTAAAATTCTAACGGTATCTTACGGAACCTTCAGCTGTACGCTGGAAGGCTTCGACGATCCCTTCAACACCATGAGGGCGATTGCCGAATATTTCCGCGACCTTGCCGCCGAGGACCGCTATTTCGGAGCCGAGCCGCCGACCCCCGACGCCGCCATGCTGCACCGGATTGCCGAGCGTGAAATCCAGCGCCGGGTCGAGGCGAAGATCGACAGCAACGGCGTCACCCTGCGCGCCGATCAGGCCACCCCGCCCAAAGTCAGTTTCCCCAGCCGGACGGCCGAGGCCGCGCCTGCCGCCCCGGTTCTCGCCCCCGTCCTCGCGTCGGTGGCCGAAGCCGGCCCGGCCATCGATTCCGCCGCGGCCCGCCTGTCCCGCCTGCGCGCAGCCCAAGCCCAGACCGCAACCCAAACTGCATCGCAGACCGCGACCCTGAAGATCGCCCCGCTCCCCGCCTTCATCGACGCCTACACCGATGAGATTGACGCCGAAGCGCCCGCCACCGCGCCGCTTCCCGCCGCCGCCACACCAGACCCTGCCGCCGCCGAAAAGCGCACCGCCCGCAAGGCCGCTGCCGAGAAAGCTGCGTCCGACAAGGCTGCCGCCGATCAGGCTGCTGAGGCCGAAAAGGCCGCCGCCCTCCAGAAAGCCGCCGCTGACAAGGCCGCCGCCCAGCAGGCCGCCGCTGAAAAATCCGCCGCCGACAAGGCCGCGCGCAAAGCCGCCGCCGCGGCCAAGGTTGCCGCCGAAAAGGCCGCCGCCGCCGAGGCCACCGCCGAACGCAAACGCGCCGAAAAAGCCGCCGCCGAGACAGCATCCGCAGAAACCGCCGCCCGCCGGGCCCGCAAGGCCCTGCAGCTGCGCGCCGCAGCCGAGGCCGCACCGCTGACCGTGACAGCCGCAGCCTCGGCTGAACCCTCACCCGTGGTCGAACCAACCGCCACAGCCGCGCCCGCCGCGATCGAACCGGAAGCGGCGCTTGACAGCCTTGCCGCCGCCATCCGCGAAACTTTGGCCGGCCTTGGTGCGGCTGACGATCAACTGGCCATCGACATGGCCGACAGCGCCCAGCCCGAAGCCGCGCATGACCCCGAAGCCCTGCCCCCCCTGGCCTCACCCGAATCCGCCTTCCCCGAAGCCGATTGGGTCGATACCGACTGGGAGGAGGAGGCGGCAGCCCACCCGGCAGAGGCCGCGCCCTTTGCCGCCGAATTCGCGTCCGAACCGACCTCTTTCACCGAGGGTGACGGGACAGTCGCCAAGGCCGCAGCCCCCCTGCCCCCGACCGAAGCAGCCGCAGACGTGACAGCAGACCTGGCGGCAGAACCCGCATCAGAACCTGCCCCGGAAGCCTCCCCGGACCGGATCGCCGAAGCCCCCGCAGCCAAGGCCGAAACCGCGCTGGACCCCGACGACATGCCTGCCGCCGCGGACGAAGCCCTGCTGATCTCCGAACCACCCGTCGTCGCCACGCCGGCCCACCCCCTCGCCTCGTCGGAACCCGAGGTCACGATCGCGGCCCCCGTCGTGGCCGAAAAGCTGCAACGCGCCCGCGCCCGCGTCATCAAGATCCGCCGTCTGGACACGGCCCCGGCCGACCTGCCCGCCGCCAAACTCAGCGCCGAGGCCGAGGCTGCCCTGCAAAACGAACTCGCCGCCCTTGAGGCAGAGCTTGCGCCCCCCGGTACAACCGCCCCCGGTACACCCCCCCCCGTGGCCGAACCTGCGCCCGCCGCCATCGCAGCCCTGCCCCAGCCCGAAGCCAAGGCGCCGCTTGACGCCGCCCCTCTGCCCCTGCGCGCCACCGATCTGGTGCACGCCGATCTGGTGCACGCCGATCTGGTGCCCGCCGATCTGGTGCCCGCCGAACCGCACCGCCTTGCCGCCGCCCAGACCGACGATGATTCTGTCAACCGCCTGTTGGCCAAAGCCAATACCGAGCTTGAGGTGCCTGAAACCAAGCGCCGCCGCTCGGCCATCGCCCATCTCAAGGCCGCCGTTCTGGCCACCGTGGCCGAACGGCGCAACAATCCCAACGGCAAGAAGCCCGACCAGCGGATGGACCCCTACCGCAAGGACCTCGATCAGGTCGTGCGCCCCGCCGATCGCTCGGCCGACCGTCCGGCCCCGCTGGTGCTGGTCTCTTCGCAGCGCATCGACCGCAAGCCTGACGATGGCACCCGCCTTCCGCCGCAAGCCGTCCCGCACGCCCAGCCCGCCGCCCAGCAGCCCGGCCTTCTGCAACCGGTGCGGCCGCGCCGCGTGACCTCGGGCGGGGCCAGCGCACAGGTCCTGTCCCACCTGCAGGTCGAAGACGATCTGACGCCCGATGATATGGACAATGTCTTTGCCGACCCCGGCAAGCCATCCTTCCCGGCCTTTGCCGACAGCATCGGCGCCCAGTCCATGCAAGACCTGATCGAGGCGTCTGCCGCCTATTGCACCCTCGTCCTTGGCCTTGATGCCTTCACCCGCCCCCTGCTCTTCCAGCAGATCGAACAGATGCCCGGCCAGACCGACCTGTCGCGCGAAGACAGCCTGCGCGGCTTTGGCCGCCTGTTGCGTGACGGCCGTCTGACCAAGACCAAACGCGGCCTTTATGCCCTGGCCGAAACCTCGCCCATCCTGACCGAGGCCAAGCGCCGCGCCTCCTGATCCGGCCCCCGGACCTACGAAACGCACAAGGCGGAAGGGTCACCCTTCCGCCTTGTGTCATTTCGCAGCGTCATCCTCGGGACTGGCATCGGGGTCCGGTTGCCCGATCCCCAGAAAGATCGGCCGCAGCGGCACGATCCAGGCAAAGCCCAAGCCGACATAGATCGCCAGCTCCACCCAGATCGAGGGCCGGTCAAACAGATCCACCAGCGTCACCGCCAACACGATGTACAAGGGCAGCCCGACACCCAGCACCAAAAGCGCAAGGCGGCGGCGGGTCTTGTAAGTGATTGTCATCTCTCAATCCGCAAAAGGATCAGTGACCAGAATCGTATCATCCCGCTCGGGCGAGGTCGACAGCAGCGCCACCGGGCACTGGATCAACTCTTCGATTCGCCGCACATATTTGATCGCCGCCCCCGGCAACTGCGCCCAGGACCGCGCCCCTGCGGTGTTTTCCGACCAGCCGTCCATCTCTTCGTAAATCGGCGTGCAGCGCGCCTGCGCATCCGCCGCCGTCGGCAGATAATCCAGCCGCTTGCCGTCCAGATCGTAGCCCACGCAGATCTTCAGCGTCTTGAACCCGTCCAGCACGTCCAGCTTGGTCAGCGCAATCCCCGACACGCCCGAAGTGGCACAGGTCTGCCGCACCAGGACCGCATCAAACCACCCGCAGCGCCGCTTGCGCCCGGTGACGGTGCCAAACTCGTGGCCGCGCTGCCCCAGCCGCTCGCCATCGTCATCCTTCAGCTCCGCCGGGAACGGCCCCTCGCCCACGCGGGTCGTATAGGCCTTCACGATGCCCAGCACGAAATCAATCGCCGTCGGCCCCAGACCCACACCCGTCGCCGCCTGCCCCGCAATCACGTTGGAGGAGGTCACAAACGGATAGGTGCCGAAATCAATGTCCAGAAGCGCGCCCTGCGCCCCCTCGAACAGGATGCGCTTGCCGGCGCGGCGCGCGTCATTCATCACCTTCCAGACCGGCTGCGCATAGGGCAGCACCTGCGGCGCGATCTCGTGCAGCGCGGCCAGCAAAGCCGCCTTGTCCACCGGCGCCACGCCAAGCCCGCGCCGCAGCGCATCATGATGCCCGATCAAGCGATCGACGCGGGCCACCAAGGTCGCATCATCCGCCAGATCCGCCACCCGGATCGCCCGGCGGCCCACCTTGTCCTCATAGGCCGGCCCGATGCCGCGCCCCGTGGTGCCGATCTTGGCCACGCCGACCTGACCTTCCCGCGCCCGGTCCAATTCGCCATGGATCGGCAGGATCAGACTGGCATTCTCGGCCAGCATCAGGTTCTCGGGGGTGATCTCCACGCCCTGATCGCGCAGCTTGGCAATCTCGGTCACCAGATGCCAGGGATCGACAACCACACCATTGCCAATGACCGACAGCTTGCCACCGCGCACGATGCCAGAGGGCAGCAGGCTCAGCTTGTAGACCTTGCCATCAATGACCAGCGTGTGCCCGGCGTTATGCCCGCCCTGAAAGCGCGCGATCACATCGGCGCGTTCGGACAGCCAGTCGACGATCTTCCCCTTGCCCTCGTCGCCCCATTGGCAGCCTACAACAACAACATTGGCCATGGCATCACCTCGCGTTCTGGAAAAACCGTGCGACCTATAGCGAGACATGGGGCCAAGCGAAACCACAAAGTAGACCGGGTGCCGCACCGCAGTCCATCACGCCGCCGGACCGATCCCCGCTTGACAGGCCCGTCATCGGGAGGGCCCAAAGCCGCAAGGCCTCAGGCCGGTGGGGGCCTGACCTGCCCCCGCCCCATCCGGCCGCGGCACAAATCCGGCACATGGCCAACCCTGCCGCCCGTCCGCCGGGGCCCTCGCGTAGGGTGGGGTTCAACCCCACCCTACCGGGCCGCCAACCGTTCCGCCACCATCCGCTCCATCCGGGCAAGGTAGCTGTCCTTGATCCCCATCGCCTCCAGATGCTGCACGGTGTTCATCAGATACTCCGCCATCGAGCCCCACATGCCGACCGCCGCCGCCAGACGATCCGCCACCTCCGCGTCGCACATGCCACCGCAGTAGCCCACGAAATTGCGCGCCACCACAAAGGCAATCGCCTTGACCGGCCCCTCCGGCGTCATCGCCGTCACCCAGGCCGGCGGGATCGGCGGCTCGTTCTCCAAAAGATGCACCAGGGCCGCCGCGCGCCCCGCCTCCGCCATCCGCAGCACCTTGCCCACGCATTGCCCGCCCCGGTCCATCGACAGCATCACACCCGGAGCGTCCGGGTTGCCGCGATAGCGGGTGTCCGGCCCCAGACAGAACTTGCGGTGCCAGCCGCGCACCCGCGCCGGCCGTTCCTCCACCACCTCAAACCGTCGTTTCCACAGGATCGACCCGAAGGCAAAGACCCACAAAGCTTCCCCCGCCTTCAGCCGTCCCAGCACGCAAGCTGCCGTCTCGGCGGCGCAAAACGCCACGGGGGGCCGGGTCATCGGTCCCGGATCGGGGATCGAACAGGGCAGACGCGCCACCAGATCGGGCGTCAGACGGGCAGGGCACGGATGTTCCATGCGCCAAACATACCATCCCCCCCTTGCGCCGCAATCCGCCCGCAGCGCACAGTCAGCGTGTAATCCAGCCAGCGGAGAACGCCATGCTCACCTACGTCACCCTCGGCACCAATGACCTGCCCGCCGCCCGCCGCTTCTACGCCCCGACCCTTGCCACACTCGGCATCGTCGATCTCGCGCCTGACAGTGACGAGGGCTGCTACGGCCCGCCCGGCGGCGAAGCGCAGCTTTTCGTCGGCCCGCCCTATGACGCACAGCCCGCCACCCGGGGCAATGGCTCCATGCTGGCCCTCACCGCCGCCAGCCGCGCCGCCGTGCACGCCTTTTACGCCGCAGCCCTCGCCCATGGCGGCACCGACGAGGGCGCCCCCGGCCTGCGCCCCTATGCCCCGAACTTCTACGCCTGCTACGTCCGTGACCCCGACGGCAACAAATTGTCCGCCGTCTGCCTGATGCCCGCGTAAGCCCGCGCGCGCTGTGTTAACCCCAAGGGCGGCGCGCGCCCTGTAGCTACGAAAACCCTACAGAACCCCGACGCCGCCCCGACAGGATAAAAGCGGCGGATTTCCCAATTAACCAAAGGATTTCCGCCCCGATTCGCGCTCCCACGCCGCGAACCCGGCCAAACCCGCCGCCCCACCGCCAAACCCGACCGGCAATTTTGCCCGTCGCCCACCCCAGCCCCGCCGAAGGGCTTGCGGCCAAACGCACTTGCCCCTAGATAGGCGCGTCACCTGAAAGGCCCGCCCGCATGGAAAACGTCATCCTCGCCATCCACCTCATTCTGGCACTGCTGCTGATCGGCATCGTGCTGCTGCAAAGGTCGGAAGGCGGCGGGCTTGGCATGGGCTCCACCGGGGGTGTGGTCTCTGGTCGTTCGGCCGCCACCGCGCTGGCGAAAGTCACCTGGATCTTCGCGGGCCTTTTCATCGCCACCTCCATCACCCTGACGATCCTCGCCGCCCATGACAGCGCGTCGTCCTCGGTGATCGACCAGATCGGCGGCACGGTGCCCGCTCCGGCAGCGCCGGCCGTTCCGGCCACCAAGTCGCCGCTGAATGCGCTTCCCGCCACCACCGATGCCCCTGCGGCACCGCCCAAGGCGCAAAACTGACCACAAGCCTTTGACGACCTGAGTTAAGGAAGGGCAGCATCTAGCGGTCTGGTTGCGCATTTGGCAAAACTGCCCTATGCATCAAATCCCGTGGTCATGCTTTTCCATCAGACCGAATCGCGTTCAACACGGGGGCCCCAATGGCACGCTATATCTTCATCACCGGTGGCGTTGTGTCGTCTCTCGGCAAGGGCCTCGCCTCCGCCGCCTTGGGCGCGCTGCTGCAGGCCCGTGGCTACACGGTCCGCCTGCGCAAGCTGGACCCCTACCTGAACGTCGACCCCGGCACGATGTCGCCCTTCGAACATGGTGAGGTGTTCGTCACCGACGACGGCGCCGAAACCGACCTTGACCTTGGCCATTACGAACGCTTCACCGGTGTCTCGGCCCGCCAGACCGACAGCATCTCCTCCGGCCGCATCTATTCCAACGTGCTGGAGAAGGAACGCCGTGGCGACTACTTGGGCAAAACCATCCAGGTCATCCCGCACGTCACCAACGAAATCAAAGACTTCCTCCGCATCGGTCAAGACGAAGTCGACTTCATGCTTTGTGAAATCGGCGGCACGGTGGGCGACATCGAGGGCCTGCCCTTCTTCGAATCCATCCGCCAGTTCATCCACGAACGCCCGCGCGGCCAGTCGATCCTGATGCACCTGACCCTGCTGCCCTACCTCGCAGCCAGCGGCGAACTCAAAACCAAACCCACCCAGCACTCCGTCAAGGAACTGCAGAGCATCGGCCTCGCCCCCGATATCCTCGTCTGCCGCTCCGAACACCCGATCCCCGACCGCGAGTTGGAAAAGATCGCCCTCTTCTGCAACGTCCGCAAAGAGCATGTCGTCCCGGCGTACGATCTGAAAACCATTTACGAAGCCCCCCTCGCCTACCATCGCGCCGGCCTGGATCAGGCGGTTCTGGATGCCTTCGGCATCTCTCCCGCCCCCAAGCCCAACCTGGCACGATGGGAGGATGTGATGGACCGCCTGAACCACCCCGAAGGCGTCGTCCGCGTCGCCATCGTCGGAAAATACACCCAGCTGGAAGACGCCTACAAATCCATCGCCGAGGCGCTGACCCATGGCGGCATGGCCAACCGCACCAAGGTCAAGGCCGAATGGATCGACGCCGAGATCTTCGAACGCGAAGACCCCGCCCCCTACCTCGAAAACTTCCACGCCATCCTCGTCCCCGGCGGCTTTGGCGAACGCGGCACGGAAGGCAAAATCAAAGCCGCCCAATTCGCCCGCGAACGCAAGATCCCCTACCTTGGCATCTGCCTCGGCATGCAAATGGCCGTGATCGAAGCCGCCCGCAATTTGGTCGGTGTCAAAAACGCAGGCTCCGAGGAGTTTGACCACGCCGCCGGCGCCAAGCGCTTCACCCCGGTCGTCTACCACCTGAAGGAATGGGTGCAAGGCAACCACACCGTGACCCGAAAAGCCTCGGACGACAAAGGCGGCACCATGCGCCTTGGCGCCTACACCGCCCTCCTGAAAGAAGGCTCCAAGGTCGCCCAAGTCTACCACGCCACAACCATCGAAGAACGCCACCGCCACCGCTACGAGGTGGACATCCAGTATCGCGACCAACTGGAACAATGCGGCCTGATCTTCTCGGGCATGAGCCCGGACGGCAAACTGCCGGAAATTGTTGAGGTCAAGGACCACCCGTGGTTCATTGGGGTTCAGTTCCACCCGGAATTGAAGTCAAAGCCGTTCGCGCCGCACCCGCTGTTTGCGGATTTCGTGCGGGCGGCGAAGGAGCAGGAGCGGCTGGTTTAGCAGTTTGACTTTGATCAAATCCCTAAGAAAGCTAGAATGAAGTTGCGAAGTTCACGATTTCGTGTACTCTTTAAATGTTGTCGGGGAGTTTCAGATGAATATCAAAGTGGTAGGCCTTGTGCTTGTGGTTTTGGAACTGTCGGGATGTGACGCTCCTCCGGGGCCGTACCTTTATAGGCCCAACACCACGGTTTCGACCAAAGACAATGATTTGTTTCAATGCAAAGTTTCCGCAGCTCAGCAAGTCCCAGCAAACACGCAGATTGGTACGACGCCGGTTTACAGCACCCCAATTACTACGAGCTGCTACGGCTACACTTGTACGACTTCTGGCGGGCAAGTGTATGGAGGCAATACTTATAGCTACGACGGAAACGCTTCATTGCGGTCAGAGTTTGAGCAACATTGCATGGCTGCAAAAGGTTATAGCTCAACGGTATTGCCGTCGTGCCCTGCAAACCTTGCGGTGCCCGATGAACTCCGTCAGATGCTGACAGGAAAACTTCGAGCGCCTGAAACTGGCTCTTGTAGACTGCCTATTTCGGAGAGCTCGACTAATCTCGTATATGCTAATGAAATGAAATAGGTGTTACAGATCATAATTTCGGGGAAAGTGATTGCTAGCACGTCGCCTGCTTTCCGGGATCTTTTCTCTAACCTTCCGTAAATCCGCATCGTATTGTTTGGACTTATTAAACTTCTTAGCTTCATTGCACGCGTGCAATCCACCCTGCCCTCGCAAGCGTGCTCGGGCGTTCGACGCTGAAAATGGTCCACAGGACCGTTTTCGCCCCGGCAAAGCCGGGACAGCGTCTCACCCCGGCATCACCTCAAACGCCCCCTCCCAGATCATATGCCCGGCGACATACAAAATGATCGCCAACCCAACAAAGGCGATCCAGCGGTAGCGGTGCAGCAACCCCGCGATCAGGCTCGCGGCCAGCCCCATCAGTGCCACCGACAATCCCAAGCCGAACACCAGCACGCCGGGATGCTCCTTGGCCGCCCCGGCCACCGCCAGAACGTTGTCCAAGGACATCGACACATCGGCCACCACGATCTGCCACGCGGCCTGGGCGAAGCTCTTGCGCGGGCCGCCGCCGACCGCGCCGTCGGCATTCAGGTCGCAGTTGGCCAGCGCCTCGGCGGCATGGGCGGCCTCATCGCCTTGCCGCAGCTCGCGCCACATCTTCCAGCACACCCACAGCAGCAGAACGCCCCCCGCCAGCGTCAACCCCGTGATCGCCAAAAGCCGGGTGGCGGCAAGGGCGAACAGGATGCGCAGGACCGTGGCCGCCAGGACGCCGATGATGATGGCCTTGGTGCGCTGCGCCTTGGGCAGGCCCGCCGCCGCCATGCCGATCACGATGGCATTGTCGCCCGCCAGAACCAGATCAATCCCGATAACGCCCAGCAGTGCCGTCAGGGCGTCGGGTGAGAAAAGATCCATGAGCGTCTCCGGGGCAAGGCAGGGCTTAGGTAAGGGGTGCCCCGGCATCTTTCAACCGCAAAGCCCGCTGGACGCAAAGCCCGTCTTGGGTTAGGCCGCGACATGCTGTCCTATCAACACGCCTATCACGCCGGGAATCTGGCCGATGTCCACAAGCACGCCCTGCTCGCCTGGGCGCTGGCCTACCTTACGGCCAAGGACAAACCGCTGACCTATATCGAAACCCATGCCGGCCGGGGGCTTTATGACCTGACCGGGGCCGAAGCGGAAAAGACCGGCGAGGCGGCTGGCGGCATTGCCCGCGCCATCGACTGGCTGCCCGCCGACCATCCCTACCGCCGCCGTCTGGCCGAGGTGCGCGCCCATCATGGCGCGGCCTCCTATCCCGGGTCACCGCTGATCGCCGCCACCTCATTGCGGTCTGGCGACGTCATGCACCTATGCGAACTGCACCCGCAGGAATTCCGCGCGCTCGAGGCCAACCTGAAACCCTGGGGCGCCCATATCGCCCAGGTGAACGGGCTGGAGGCCGCTCTGGCGCTGACCCCGCCGACGCCGCGCCGGGGCATGATGCTGATCGACCCCTCGTATGAGGTGAAGGACGATTACGACCAAATCCCGAAAATCATCGCCAAGGTCGCAAAGCGCTGGAATGTCGGGATCATTGCGCTGTGGTATCCGATCCTTCTCGACATTCCCCACGTGCCGATGCTGGCCGCCCTGACACGAGAGTTCCCGGAAGGTCTGACATCGGAAGTCCGCTTCCCGCCGATCCGCACGGGCCACCGCATGGCCGGGTCCGGCATGTTCTTCGTCAACCCGCCTTACGGCCTTGCCGAGGAAGCCGCCCGCCTTCACGCGATCTTTGAGGCGCACAGGCGCTGAATGGGCCGCTAACCCATTGGCAGCCCGCCCTCCGCCGCCTATGTTCCGCCCATGAGCTTTCTTGATCGCCTCTTCGGCCCCGCCCCGTCCCGCCTGCCTGCCCCGGATGAGCAGTTGGCGCTGGCTGCCCTTTTGGTGCGCGTGGCGCGGGCGGATGGCTATGCCTCGCCCGCCGAGCTGGCGCGGATCGACCGGATCCTGTCCACCCGCTACGGCCTTGCCCCCGATGCCGCGCTTGCCCTGCGGCACGAGGCCGAGACGGCCGAAACCCTTGCCCCCGACACGGTGCGCTTCACCCGCGCCCTGAAAGAGGCTGTGCCGCTGGAGGCCCGCGCCGGTCTGGTCGAGGCGCTGTGGGCCGTGGCGCTGGCCGATGGGCAAAGGGATGCCGAAGAAGACCGCCTGTTGCGGCTGGTGGCCGGACTTCTGGGGCTGACCGATGTCGAATCCGCCATCGCCCGACGCAAGGCGCAGGGCCAATGATCGCCTCCTTGGGCATGTATGACCGGGTCGAATGCCAGCCCGCCAATGACCGCCTCTGGGCCCTGATCCGGGATGGCTTGCGGGCCGAAGGTCTTGCCGCACCTGACACTTTGACCCGGGGCGCTGGCGCCTATTGGGACGCGTGGCAGGCGCCGGACCTGATCCTGTCGCAAACCTGCGGCTTTCCCTATCGCGCCCAGTTGCATGGCAAAGTAACCCTGATCGGCACGCCGGACTACGGGGTTGAAGGCTGTGCCCCGGGCTATTACCGCTCAGTCTTTGTGGTGCGAAAAGACAATCCCGGCACCACCTTGGCCGATTTCAACGGTGCCACGCTCGCCTTTAACGAGGACCTGTCGCAATCGGGTTGGGCCGCGCCGCAGAACCACGCCAAGGCCCACAACCTGACCCTGATGCCCTTTCTGCGCACCGGCGGCCACCTCGCCTCGGCCCGCGCCGTGGCCGAAGGCCGCGCCCAGATCGGCGCCCTCGATGCCATCACCTGGGCGATGATCGCCCGGTGGGAGGCTTTTGCCGCGGACCTCAAAGTCGTGGGCCAGACCGAACCCACCCCCGGTCTGCCCTATATCTCGGCGCTTGGCAGCGCGCCGGAAACCCTGTTCCGCATCATCGCCAAAGCCATCGCCGACCTGCCCCCGCAAGACCGCGACACCCTGCGCCTGCGCGGCCTTGTCCGCATCGAGCCTGCGACATACCTTGCCGTCCCCTTCCCTCCAACGCCTGAAGCCCTCGGCTACTCCGCAGAATAGCACTGATTTTTCGTAGAAAAATCGCGGCTCGGGGCAAATCACCGATTTTCCTTGCCGGAATCGCGCATCCCGCCTATTCTCAGATTTGATCAAATTGCGCGTGGGTTATACCGACCTCTGCCGGGATCGACAAAAAGGGATGGATCAAGGGCATGATCCGACCTGCCTGCTGGGTTTCGCTTTTCCAAGAGGGGCGTTCCAAGTGTGGGCGGGGGTGTGCCTTTCCGATGTGCTATGATGAAAGACTGGCTTAGAAAACACCCGGACGTCCGGACCATTCGCGTGGCCGCGGCGGATTTGAACGGGCAGGCGCGCGGCAAACGGGTTCCGGCGCGCTTTGCGGACAAGATCGTGAAGGACGGGACGCGGTTCCCCTTCTCGGTCCTCAACCTCGACATCTGGGGCGAAGACATTGACGACTCCCCCCTCGTCTTCGAACAAGGCGACCAGGACGGCGTCCTGAAACCCACCGAACGCGGCTTCATGCCGATGCCCTGGCTGGAGGCGCCAACCGCCCTTCTGCCGATCTGGATGTTCCGCGAAAACGGCACGCCGTACGAGGGCGATCCCCGCCACGCCTTGGCGACCGTCGTGCAACGTTTCAAGGCCCGCGGGTTGACCCCGGTTTGCGCGATGGAGCTGGAGTTCTTCCTGATCGACGATAGCGGCAAGACCCTGCAAGTGCCGCCCTCCCCCCGCTCCGGCAAGCGGCGCAAGGCGGCGGAAACCCTGTCGATCCGGGCGCTTGACGTGTTCGACACCTTCTTCACCGACCTTTACGACGCCTGCGAAGCAATGGACATTCCGGCCGACACCTCCACCTCGGAAACCGGTCTGGGGCAGTTCGAAGTCAACCTGATGCATTGCGACGATGCGCTGCGCGCCGCCGATGATGCGTGGCTTTTCAAGATGCTGGTCAAAGGCCTCGCCCGCCGCCACGGCTTTGCCGCCAGCTTCATGGCCAAACCCTATCCGGAATATTCCGGCTCTGGCCTGCACACCCATTTCAGCCTGATCGACGACACCGGCCGCAATGTGTTCGACAGCGGCGGCCCGAAAGGCACCGCGATGCTGAAACAGGCCGTCGCGGGATGCCTGAACGCCATGCGCGACAGCACCCTGATCTTCGCGCCGCACCAGAACAGTTATCAGCGCCTTGTCCCCGGCAAGCACGCGCCGACCGCTGTCTGCTGGGGTTATGAAAACCGCACCTCGGCCATCCGCATCCCCGCAGGCAACCCCTCGGCCCGGCGGATCGAACACCGTGTGGCGGGGGGCGATGTGAACCCCTATCTGATGCTCGCCGCCATTCTGGGCGCCGCCCTTGACGGGATCGAGAACGAGATGGAGCCCGCCAGCCCGATCGTCGGCAACGCCTATGCCGTCGAAGGCCTGCCACAGATCGCCGAGGATTGGGAAACCGCCATCGACGCGCTGGAGCAAAGCAGCATCGTGCCGCGCTTCCTGCATCCGGAATTGATCAAGAACCTGATCCAGACCAAGCGCCAGGAACTGCATTATCTGGACGAATTGAACGAGTCCGAAAAGGTTGAGCTGTATCTCGACACGGTTTGATCAAATTCTGGCGCGCCCCCCTTGACCGCATAGGGGGGCGCTGCGCTAGGCTGGCTGCACAGCAAACGGAACCCATATGAAAATCGGCATCCTGCAAACCGGCCTGGCCCCCGACACCCTCAAGGACAAGATGGGGGACTATCCGGACATGTTCGCCCGGCTTCTGGCGGGGCATGACTTTGATTTTGTCACCTACCGCGTGGTCGATGGCGAATTTCCCGCCTCGATTGAGGACTGCGATGGCTGGCTGATCACCGGCTCGCGGCATGGCGCCTACGAGGATCATCCCTGGATCCCGCCGCTCGAAGACTTTATCCGCCACGCCTATTGGGCCCATGTGCCGATCGTGGGCATCTGCTTTGGCCACCAGATCGTGGCGCAAGCCATGGGCGGCAAAGTGGAACGCTACCCGGGCGGTTGGGCTGTCGGCGCCACCGACTATGCGTTTGGCGACAGGACCTTGCGATTGAACGCCTGGCACCGCGATCAGGTCACCGAGGTGCCGCCGATGGCGGAAGTGATCGCCTCCAACGCGTTCTGCACCAACGCCGCCCTGCTTTACGGTGACCGCGCCCTTACGGTGCAGGCCCATCCTGAATTCCGCCCCGAATTCATTGATGGGCTGATGACGACACGGGGCAAAGGGCTGGTGCCCGACGATCTGATGGCCGCCGCCGCCGAGCGTCTGGACCTGCCCCTCGATGATCAGACCATGGCCGATCAGATTGCGGCCTTCTTTGAAATGGTGCGGGCCTAGGGCCTGCCAAACCCAAGTGTGATTTCATGTCCAAATGGACCGACCAACTTCCCGAAGCCGCCAAGGAATATATCGGCTCGCGCCGCGTGGATGAAGTGGAATGCGTGATTGGCGATATTGCCGGTGTGGCCCGCGGCAAAGCCATGCCTGCTACCAAATTCGGCAAGCAAACCAACTACTTCCTGCCGAACTCGATCTTTTTGCAAACCATCACCGGCGAATGGGCCGACAACCCCTTCGATGCCTTCACAGAGCCGGACATGGTCATGGTCCCCGACTATACCACCGCCACCGCAGCCCCCTGGACAGCGGACGTGACCCTGCAGGTCATCCACGACGCGATGGACCAGGAGGGCAACCCGATCCCCTTCTCGCCCCGCAACGTGCTGAAACGCGTCGTGCAACTGTACAACGACCAAGGCTGGACCCCGGTTGTGGCGCCCGAGATGGAATTCTTCCTGACCGCCCGCAACATTGACCCCAACATGCCGGTCGAACCCCCCATGGGTCGGTCCGGCCGCAAGGCGGCAGGCAAGCAGGCCTATTCGCTGTCGGCCGTCGATGAATATGGCAAGGTCATCGACGACATCTATGACTATGCCGAGGCGCAAGGCCTTGAAATCGACGGCATCCTGCAAGAAGGCGGCGCGGGTCAGATCGAACTCAACCTCGAACACGGTGACCCGGTCCGTCTGGCCGACGACGTTTTCTTCTTCAAGCGCCTGATCCGCGAGGCGGCGATGCGGCATGATTGCTTCGCCACCTTCATGGCCAAGCCAATTGCTGGCGAACCGGGTTCGGCGATGCACATCCACACCTCGGTCGTGGACAGCCGGACCGACAAGAACATCTTTTCCGAAAAGAAGGGCGAAGAGACCGAGGCCTTCTTCCACTTCATCGCCGGCATGCAGAACCATCTGACCGGGGCGATTGCCGTTCTTGCACCCTATGTGAACAGCTATCGTCGCTATGTGCCGGACTTTTCGGCGCCGATCAATCTGGAATGGGGCCGCGACAACCGCACCACCGGCTTGCGGATCCCGATCTCGACCCCTGCGGGCCGCCGGATTGAAAACCGACTGCCGGGGATGGACTGCAACCCCTACCTTGGGATCGCCGCCACCCTCGCCTGCGGCTATCTGGGCTTGATGGAGAAGAAGACCCCCCGGCCAGAATTCAAGGCCAACGCCTATATCGACAGCGACGACATTCCGTCCAACCTCGGCGATGCGCTCGATCTATTGGAGGCCGACAAGGCTTTGGTGGGGGTCTTGGGTGAGGACTTCTGCAAGGTCTATGAATCGGTCAAACGCAATGAATACAAAGAGTTCCTGCAGGTGATTTCCCCGTGGGAGCGTCAGCATCTGCTGTTGAACGTATGAACCTGCTGCATGTGAACGATCGGGCGGGGGAATATCCCCCGTCTTACTATGCCGCCACCGCCACCCCCTTCCCCGCCCTTCCCGCGCTGGAAGGTGAGGTTCAGGCTGACGTCTGCATTATCGGCGGTGGCTATACCGGGCTGTCTGCGGCGTTGCATCTGGCGCAGAAGGGCTATTCGGTCGTCCTTCTGGAAGCGCACCGCATGGGCTTCGGCGCTTCTGGCCGCAATGGCGGTCAGGTGGGGTCAGGACAGCGGCAGGATCAGGACTGGCTGGAGGCCGAAGTGGGGCGCGAGGCGGCGCATCGGCTTTGGGATTTGGCCGAAGAGGCCAAAGGTCTGGTCAAAAGCTTGATCCGCGACCACGCGATGCCGGTCACCTTTCATCCCGGCGTGGCCACCGCCTGCTGGCGCGAGGCAGAGGTGAAAGACGCGATCGCCTATGCCGAAAAGCTGGAGCGCGACTACGGCTATGGTCACAACGCATCCCTGGACCATGCCGGTATCGCACGACTGACCGGCTCGACCGCCTTCAAGGGCGGCGTACTGGACCGCGACGCGGGGCATGTCCACCCCCTCAACTATGCGCTGGGGCTGGCCAAGGCCGCGCTGACCGCCGGGGCCCGCCTGTTTGAACGGTCCGAGGTGACGTCAGTCGAACCCGGGGCCAAGCCCCTCGTACGCACCCGCCACGGTCTGGTGCGGGCGGGTCAGGTGATCCTCGCCTGCAACGGCTATCTTGGCGGACTGAACCCGGCGGTGGCCGCGCGGGTCATGCCGATCAACAATTTCATCGTGGCGACCGAGCCTTTGGGCGAGATCGCACGCGAGATTCTGCCCGAACCCGTCGCCGTGGCCGACACTAAATTCGTCGTGAACTATTGGCGCCTGTCCGAAGACAATCGCCTGCTGTTCGGCGGCGGTGAGACATATGGCTACCGCTTCCCGGACATCATAAAGACCGTCCGCAAACCGCTGTTGCAAATCTATCCGCAACTGGCCGGCGCCAAGATCGACCACGCCTGGGGTGGCACCCTGGCGATCACGATGAACCGGATGCCCTGCTTTGCCCGACCTGCCCAAAATATCCTTTCGGCGTCAGGATATTCTGGTCACGGGGTGGCCATGGCAACGCTGGCCGGACGCGTTCTGGCCGAGACCGTTGCGGGCCAGAACGAGCGCTTTGACCTGATGGCATCCATCCCGCAAATGGCCTTTCCGGGCGGCCCGGCCCTGCGTTGGCCGATGCTGGTTCTTGCGATGACATGGTATTCCTTGCGCGATCGATTGGGGTTCTGACAGCAACAATCAAAATACTTTCGGCGGATTTCACCGGTGCCAAAGTTTTGTCACTGGCGCGTCACTTTCCTCAGGTTTACAGCTTTCCTAAAGAAGAGTTTCAGGAAAGCTGCAATCATGGCACATGACGGTCAGGCAATCGCCCCCAATGTTTATGACGCGGAACCGATCCCGGCCTCGGCAATGGCCGAGATTGAGCGGCTTCTGATCTCGGGCGACCTCTTTCGCTACACCGCCGCCGAGGGTGCACCGGTGGCCATGCTGGAGCGTGAATTTGCCGAGATGATGGGCACGCGCTTCGCCTTGGCGGTGTCGTCGTGTTCTGCGGCGCTGTTCCTGTCTTTGAAAGCCCTTGACCTGCCGCGCGGCGCGAAGGTGCTGATCCCGGCCTTTACCTTCGCCGCCGTGCCCTCGGCGGTGATCCACGCCGATTGCGTGCCGGTGCTGGTGGAAGTGGGCAAGAACTACCGCGTCGACATGGAGGATTTCGCAGCCAAACTGCCGGGTGCGGATGCGGTGTTGATCAGCCACATGCGCGGCCACACCTCGGACATGGATGCCATTCTGGCGCTGTGCGACGCGGCTGGCATTCCGGTGATCGAGGATGCGGCGCACTCGCTGGGGACCGAATGGAATGGCCGCAAGATCGGCACCATCGGCAAGATCGGCTGCTTTTCCTTCCAGTCCTACAAGCTGGTGAATGCGGGCGAAGGCGGGATGCTGGTCACCGACGACCCGGAACTGGCGGCGCGCTGCGTCATCATGTCGGGCGCTTACGAGCATAACTGGAAGAAGCACCCCGGCCTGCAGAACAGCTTCATGCAGTGGCAAAACAAGCTGCCGCTGTACAACATGCGGATGCAGAACCTTTCGGCGGCGGTGATCCGTCCGCAGCTGCCCGAAGTTGCGAGCCGCGTTGCCAAGGGTCGCGCGGGCCATGACCGGGTGGCGGCACGGCTGAACGAATGCGGCTGGCTGGCGGTGCCCCCTGCCCTGCCGCCGGAAGAACGCGCCCCGGACTCGATCCAGTTCAACCTGGCCGGGACCTGGACTGACGACGAAGCCCGCAGCTTTCAGACCCGGGCGAAAGAGCGCGGTGTAGCGGTGCAGGTCTTTGGCCTGAGTGCTGACAACGCCCGTGCCTTCTGGAACTGGCAGTTCCTGGGTGAGCAGCCCGACCTGCCGCAGACCCGCGCCATGCTGATGCGCGCTTGCGACGTGCGCCTGCCGACCAGGTTGACCGAGGCGGAGCTGGATTTCATCGCCGGCGCCTTGGTCGATGCCGCAGTGGATGTGAAGGGCTGAGGGGCGGATCGCCCATCCGACCTAAAGCAACCGCAAGCTGCCCTGCATCCACGGCCAATCCCGCAGCGCGGGTTTGAGGACCTGTTCATCCACCAACCCCCGCAGGCGGACGGCGACTTGCGACGGGATGTCGCGCAACACCCCGGCCCGGGCTGACAGGGACAGGCTGCGCTCCAGCGGCGCGAAGGGCAGCGGGGCAACTGTGACAGCAGGGCGGAAGCGGGCGGCGTGGTGCAGGGCCAAGGGCGTCAGGATCGTCCAGCCCTCGCCTTGGGCCACCATGGCCAGAATGGCGGAATAGCTATCCAGTTCAAAGCGATGCGCTGGTCGCAGGTTCTGCCGCGCGAGGTGTGCGGCGATCTGACGGCCCATCAGGTGGCGGGCAGTGTATTGGATCAGCGGCAGGCCCTCGATGGTCTTGCCCTTTGGCGTGACGGCGACGAAAGGTTCCGACAGGATCGGATGCACCTCGCGCCAGCCTTCCTCGCCGCCTTCGGTGCCTTGATCGGCGGCGACGATCACATCCAGCGCGCGAGCCTCCAACTGGTCGAGCAATCGGTGACTGGCCCCGGTCTCCAGCAGAAAGCGGCAGCCGCGCAGGTCTTGCGCCAGCGCGGTCAGCAGGCCGGGCGTCACCTCGGCGTCGAAATCCTCGATCATGCCAAGGCGCAGGGTGGTCAGGCCTGACAGGTCGGCCATCGCCAGATCCGCGCGCGCTTCGGCTTCCGCATTCAGGATGGTCTGGGCGTGGCGGCGGAACATCTGGCCGCCGGGGGTCAGCACCATCGGCCGGGCCGAGCGATCCAGCAGGGGCGACCCCAAAGCCGCCTCAAGCCCGGTGATCTGCTGGCTGATCGCCGAGGGGCTGACTCCAAGCCGACGTGCAGCAGCGGAAATCGCCCCCTCTTCGGCCACGGCCAGAAAGCATTCTATGCCCCAAAGGGTCACACGTCCCTGTGGATCGGGCAAAATCCGGCCTCCGCTTCAGGCTGCAGGCGTTACAGCTTGGACAGTTTCTTCTGCAGTTCGGCGAACTGGCGCTTGATCTCGGCCAAATCCTCGGGCGCTTCGGTCGAGGCGTCCGCCTCGGGCTTGGTGCCAGCCCCGGTCCAAGGCAAGCCGCCCATCATGGTCTTCATGAAGGCTTCCTGCTGCTTGCGCATCGCATCAAAGCCCGGCATCGCGGTCAGCGGGTTCGGGATGACGGTCAGGTTTTCCAGCACCTTGGACTGGCCATCGCGCAGCATCTCGAAACTCGCGGCCAGAAACTGCGGCACGACGGACTGGATGTTGGTGGTATAGGCGCGCACCAGATCGGTCAGCACATTGGTCGGAAGAACGGTATCGCCCTTCGATTCATGCTCGGCCACGATTTGCAGCAGGTATTGCCGTGTCAGGTCATCGCCGGATTTCAGGTCGATGATCTGCACTTCACGACCGGACCGGATGAAGCCCGCGATATCCTCAAGCGTCACATAATCCGAGGTTTCGGTGTTATAGAGCCTGCGGCTTGCATAGCGCTTGATCAGCAGCGGTTTTGCCGTTTCAGCCATTGTGCTCTCTCCGAACATATTGCGGTGCAGAGAAGCTTAGGCGAGGTGCAGAATAAAAGAAAGGGCGGGCTTTGCAGCCCGCCCCTGATTCAGTGTCGCAGGCGATTACTTCGCAGCGGCGGCAGCGGTGGCCTTCTTGGCGACAGCGGCAACGTCGTCGGTGGCTTTTTTCACAGCGGCAGTCGCTTCGACAGAAGCGTCCTTGCCAGCGGCGAGCAGCAGTTCAACGGTGTCAGCCTGAACCTTCTTGGCAACTTCCGCGAAAGCGGCCATGTGCTCGGAAGCGATCTCGGCAGCGGCCGAGGCGAAGTCGGTGGCGGCTTTGGTGTAGTCAGCCGGTTCGGCCTTGGCTTTGGACGCGGCCGACAACTTGGCCAGCGCTTCTTTCGCCCACTTGGACGAGATCTCGGTCGACTTTTCAGCGGCTTCCAGCGCAACCTTGGTCAGCTTCTCGCCGAAGGCAGCCTGGGTCTTGAAGGCGTTCTGGAACGCCGAAGCGTCAACCGGGAAAGACGCCATCATGTCTTGCATAACTTTGGTGAAATCGGGGGTCTTGGTCATTTCATGCTCTCCTGATGAAGCGGGTCCAGTCCCGTTTCTGATGAGGAACATATACATGCTGCGCTGCAGCATTTCAAGTGAAATTTCTGCGACGCAGCGATGTCAAGGGCGCATGACGGCCTTCCGGAAACACCGGGTCAGCTCTTTGGGATAGCCGTCACATAGGTGCCCGGGGCGGGGCCAAGGACCGGCAAGGGACCCTGTCCCGGCTGGCGCGCCGCAACCTGAGAACCTGATCGGGCGGCCAGCCAATCGCGCCAGCGTGGCCACCAGCTGCCTTGCGTGAAGGTGGCGCCCTTCAGCCAATCCTCAGGCGCGCCTTGGGGCGTGCCGTTGGTATAGTGGCCGTACTTGCCTTTGGCCGGAGGGTTGATGATCCCAGCGATATGGCCGGACTGCGACAGGATGAAGGTCTTGTCCGTCGACCCCATCTGCTTGATCCCGTTGAAGCTTCCCTTCCACTGCGCGATGTGGTCCGTCTCGCACGCAATGGCGCAAAGCGGCAGCTTCACGTCCGACAGCTTCACGGTCTTGCCGAAAACCTTGAACGTCCCCTGCGCAAAACCGTCGTCCTGACACAGCCCGCGCAGATATTCGACGGCCATCTTGGCGGGCAGATTGGTGCCATCGCCGTTCCAGTACAGCAGGTCAAACGCCGGAGGCGCCTCGCCCAGCATGTAGCTTTTGATGGCAGGCTGATAGATCAGGTCGTTGGAGCGCAGGAAGCTGAAGGTCCGGCTCATATAGGCTTTGGACAGCATGCCATCGACCTTGGACTGCCGCTCGATTCCATCCACGAAGTCATTGGCCAGAAACACGCCCACCTCACCCGAATCAGAGAAATCGGTCAGCGTGGTGAAGAATGTGGCGGCGTTCACCGACTGGTCGCCGGCCTTTTCCAGATGGGCCAGTGTCAGGGCCAGCGTGGTGCCGGCGATGCAATAGCCGATGCAATTGATCTGCTTCTCGCCGGTCGCGCGCCGGGTTTCGGCCATGGCGGTCAGGAAGCCGTCGCGGATGTAGTCGTCCATCGTAATGTCGGCATAGGACGCATCCGGGTTGACCCATGACACCACGAAGAGCGTGAACCCCTGCTCGACGATCCAGCGGATCAGGCTGTTGGCGGGCTTCATGTCCATGACGTAGAACTTGTTGATCCACGGCGGGAAGATCAGCAGCGGGGTCTTATGAACCGTTTCGGTGACCGGAGTGTACTGGATCAGCTCGAACAGGTGGTTGCGGAACACGACAGAGCCGGGCGTGGTGGCGATGTTGACACCGACCTTGAAGGCCTCGCGGTCGGCGAGGGTCACCGACAATTCGCCGTTGTTGGCTTCCATGTCCCGCACCAGATTTTCCAGCCCCTGCACCAGGCTTTCGCCATCGGTTGCCAGGGCCTTTTCCAGCGCGTCCGGGTTGGTTCCCAGGAAATTCGTCGGCGCGAACATGTCGACAATCTGCCGCGTGAAGAATTCCACCCGCTTGCGGTCATCGGCGTCAAGCGTCTCCATGTCGGCGAGGGCACTCTGCACGGACTCGACGTTCAGAAGATATTGCTGCTTCAGGTAGGCAAAGGCCGGATTGGTGTCCCACATCGGGTTGGTGAAGCGACGGTCCTTGGTCGGCTCTGCCGGAGGGGCGGTTCCGGTCACCAGCGCCTGCTGGGCGGCCACATAGGCCTGCATCGTCTTGCCCCAATAGCTGACCTGCTGCTCCATAAGCTTGGCGGGGTTCTGCATCATCCCGGCAAGATAGGCCGAGGCGGCCTTCATGTAGACCTCCTGGCTTGGCCCATCCAGCGCCTGATCATGCGGTTTGCGCGCGGCCATCGCCTGCATCAGACGGGCCGATAACTGTTCAACCCGCGAAAGATTCTCGGTCAACCGCGTCAACTTTGCTTGTGCGGCAATCTCGTCGGTTGTCATGTTAAACTTTCGCCCCTATTCTCGCCGCTGTGCAGCATAACCACGGCTGGTCCCGGTCGCCATGCGACCCTTAGGACCACAACCCCAGCATCGCAAGGACGCCTCATGAAGTATATGGCCACATACGACTGGATGGAAAGCTTTCGCAACACCAGTGAATGGGCAGGGGCGACGGCGCGGGCCATGGCATCCTATCCGGCATTCGCCTTGTCGATGAACCCGATGATCGGCCTGACCGCCGCCTGGGGCGAAGTGGCCGAACGCAGCTTTGGCCGGATGAGCGCGAAACCCGACTGGGGCATCCGGTCCATCGTGGGGCCGACCGGACAGGACCATCTGGTTGACGTGGTGACCGTGGTTGAGAAGGCATTTGGCAACCTGATCCACTTCTCGGTCCGCCGTCGCGAGCCGCTGGCGCGCAAGATCCTCGTCGTCGCGCCGATGTCGGGGCATTATGCCACCCTCCTGCGCTCGACCGTCCTCAGCCTGCTGCCTGATGCTGACGTCTATGTGACCGACTGGCACAATGCGCGCGACATTCCCGTATCGGCGGGCAAGTTCGACATTGAGGATTACACGCTCTACCTCGTTGATTTCATGCGGTATCTGGGGCCGGACAGCCATGTGATCGCCGTCTGCCAGCCCGCCCCCCTGACCCTTGCCGCCACCGCCTATCTGGCAGCCGAGGACCCTGACGCACAGCCCCACACGCTGACCCTGATCGGTGGACCGATCGACCCGGACGCCGCCGCAACCGATGTCACCGACTTTGGCAGCCGTGTCACCATGGGCCAGTTGGAACAGCTTGCCATCCAGCGCGTCGGCTTCAAATACAAGGGTGCCGGCCGTCTGGTCTATCCCGGCCTTTTGCAGCTTGCCGGCTTCATCTCGATGAACGGTGACCGACACGCCAAGGCGTTTCAGGAACAGATCATGCGTGTCGCGCGCGGCGAGGCCTCGGACCACGATGCGCACAATCGCTTTTATGACGAATACCTCGCTGTGATGGACATGACGGCAGAGTTCTACTTGTCCACCGTTGAACGCATCTTCAAGAATCGCGAGATTGCGAAGAACGAATTCATCGTGGGCGGCAAAAGGGTGGATCTGGGCGCCATCAAGCGTGTTGCCGTCATGACGGTTGAGGGTGAGAAGGACGACATCTCTGCCCCCGGCCAATGCGTCGCTGCCCTGAAGATGCTGACCGGGCTGGCCGAAGAGAAGAAAACCCAGCATCTGGAACCTGATGCCGGCCATTACGGCATCTTCGCCGGGAAAAGCTGGCGGTTGAACATCCGGCCGCTGGTGCTGGGGTTCATCGACGCCCATACCACCGTCGCGGCACCAAAGGCGTCTGACACGAAGGCGGTCTTTGTGAAATCTGTCGCCACTGAAAAACCGGCGGTGGCGGTGAAACCCTTGGTCGCTGAAACCGTTGTCGTGCCGGAGGCCGTCCCGGTCGCACCGCAACCGGTTCAGGTAGACGCCGCAAAGCCGGTCGAGACGGCAAAAGCGATGGAACCGGCAAAGGTGGCAGAGCCTGCGAAAGCCGTCGAGACGGCGCAAGTGGTCGAGGCCGCCAAACCCATCGAGGCGCCCAAGCCCGTCGATGCCGCCAAACCCGTCGATGCGCGCGCGGCTTCTGAAGCGCCCATAGCGGACAAGGTGACGCCGATCCGCCGGACCAGCAAACCCTAAGCAGAGACCTCCGCCACGGCGGTTTCGATCATGGCAAGGCAAGCGGGGGTGGAAAAGCGATGATCCGCCCCCTTTGCCATGGTCAGGCGAATATCCGGCCCGCTGGCATGGTTGAATAGGCGGATCGCCACCTCGGGCGGCACATCCTCGTCGTTGGATCCCTGCAGGAAGCGTGTCGGAAACGGCAACCGAAGCGGAGCGCGCAGGACCAGATTGGCCCGCCCCTGCTCCACCAGATTGCGTGTGAAAACATAAGGATCGGCGGAATAGGCCGAGGGACGCTCGATGCGGCCCTGTTGGGCCATGTCCAGCTCTTCGGCGGGAGTGAGGCTGGGCAGCAGACTGTCTTCGGTGAAATCGGGGGCTGCGGCGATGCCCACCAGCCCCGCCACCCGATCCGGGGCGGCCCGCGCCAGCAGCAAGGCCATCCAGCCCCCCATCGAGGACCCGACCAGCACCTGACGACCTTGGGTCAGGGTCAGGGCCGCCTGCGCATCGGCAAACCAGTCCCCGATCCCCAGCACGTTGAAATCGCCACCTGATTGCCCGTGGCCTGCGTAATCAAACCGCAGAAACGCACGGCCCTGCGCTTTGGCCCAAGCCTCAAGTGCCACGGCCTTGGTGCCGGTCATGTCCGACCGATAGCCGCCCAAGAAGACGATCCCCGGCCCTTGCCCCTCAGTCTGGTGATAGGCAAGACGGCGACCTTGGGGTGAGGTGAGGTATTGCGGCTGGGTCATGGGTATCTTCCGGGTAACACGGGCAATCTGCACCATCCTACGGGTCCCGCGCGGATTGACAACCGTCCGCCTTGCGGTCAAAACCCCGGCCACATACCCGCAACCGGGCGCTTGGTAGGCGCCAAACAGACGAGGAGAGGGCCATGCCCCATACGTCACAAATCTCCCTGATATTTCCCGATGGCGCCCGGCGTGAATATTCCGCAGGCGTCACCGCTGCCGAAGTGGCGGCCTCGATCGCTCCGGGACTGGCCAAGAAAGCCATCTCTGCCACCGTCAACGGGGTGCACTACGACCTGCAATGGCCGATCACGACCGACGCTTCCATCGCCATTCACACCATGGCCGATGACGCCCAAGCCCTGGAACTGATCCGCCACGACTGCGCCCACATCATGGCCCGCGCGGTGCAGGAAATCTGGCCGGATGTGAAGGTCACCATCGGCCCGGTCCGAGACTATGGCTGGTTCTATGACTTTGATCGGGCAGAACCTTTCTCGCCCGAAGACCTTGGCCAGATCGAGGCCAAGATGAAGCAGATCATCAATGCCCGCGACCCCGTGAAGACCGAAGTCTGGCCCCGCGCCCGCGCCCTCGCCTATTATGAGGAGCGCGGCGAGCCCTTCAAGATCGAACTGATCAACCGCATCCCCGAGGGCGAAGACCTGCGGATGTACTGGCACGGCCATTGGCAGGACCTGTGCCGTGGACCCCATTTGCAGCATACGGGCCAGGTCCCGGCGGATGCGTTCAAGCTGACCCATGTCGCCGGCGCCTATTGGCTTGGGGATTCCACGCGGCCCATGTTGCAGCGCATCTACGGGTTGGCGTTCAAGAACCGGGACGACCTGAAGGCCCACCAAACCATGCTGGAGGAGGCCGCCAAGCGCGATCACCGCAAGCTGGGCCGCGAGATGGAGCTGTTCCACCTGCAGGACGAAGCGCCGGGCATGGTGTTCTGGCACCCCAACGGCTGGCAGATCTGGCGCTCGCTGGAGGATTATATGCGCGGCCGCCTGCGCACGGCGGGCTACAAGGAAATCCGGACTCCTCAAGTGGTTGACCGCATCCTGTGGGAAAAATCCGGCCATTGGGAAGCCTACCGCGAGAACATGTTCATCGTCGAAGTCGACGAAGAGGGTGCCAAGGAAAAGCGCATCAACGCCTTGAAGCCGATGAACTGCCCTTGCCACGTTCAGGTCTTCAACCAAGGCCTGAAGTCCTACCGCGACCTGCCGCTGCGTCTTGCCGAGTTCGGGTCCTGCCACCGCTACGAGTCGTCAGGCTCGATGCACGGGTTGATGCGGGTGCGGGGCTTCACGCAGGACGACGCCCATATTTTCTGCACCGAAGACCAGATCGAAAGCGAATGTGCCAGCTTCATTGCGCTTCTGTCCTCGGTCTACAAGGACCTTGGCTTTGCCAAGTTCGACATCAAGCTGTCCACCCGGCCAGCTGTGCGGATCGGTTCGGATGAGACGTGGGACAAGGTCGAGGGCGCGCTGAAAGCCGCCATCGAAAACCTTGGCCTGCCCTACCAGATCAACCCCGGCGACGGTGCGTTTTATGGCCCGAAACTGGACTTCAAGCTGACCGACGCCATCGGCCGCGAATGGCAGTGCGGCACCTTCCAGGTTGACCCCAACCTGCCGACACGGCTGGGTGCGGAATATGTTGGTGAGGATGGTGCCAAGCACCGCCCCTACATGCTGCACCGCGCGATTCTTGGCTCTTTTGAACGGTTTATCGGCATCCTGATCGAGAACTACGCCGGCAAGCTGCCGTTCTGGCTGGCCCCGCGTCAGGTGGTTGTGGCCTCGATCGTCTCGGATGCGGATGCCTATGTACATGAGGTCGTGAACGCGCTGAAGAAGGCGGGTGTGCGGGCCGAGGCCGACATCCGCAACGAAAAGATCAACTACAAGGTCCGCGAACATTCGCTGGGCAAGGTGCCGGTCCTGTTGGCGATCGGCATGAAGGAGGTCGAGGACCGTTCGGTCTCGGTGCGCCGTCTGGGCGAATCCCGGACTGACACGATGAGCTTTGCCGCAGCCCTGGCCGAGTTCGGCTTCGCAGCCCTGCCGCCCTCTGCCTGACAAGATTGCCGGGGACGCGGGGCGACCTGCGTCCCCGGCCCTTTGCGGGGCCCTTGCTAGGCGCGGTTCTTGCAAGGGAATGAATTGGTTTTCCGGCGGAAATCGGCGGAAAAGCCTTGTTTTCAAGGTTCCACTTGATTTTCGTTTAACCTTTGGCATCATCACGTTGTGACGACCAAGTTCTGACCGCCTCCCTCGTGAAGGCCAAGAAACGTCTGGCCGCACGGCCCGGGGCAATATCGCCTCGGGAGGGTTTGGATGGGAGAAGCGGCATGCCGACGGGCACCGTGAAGTGGTTTAACGCGACCAAAGGCTATGGGTTCATTGCACCGGATGACGGCGGCAAGGATGTGTTCGTGCATATCTCGGCCGTGGAACGCGCCGGCCTGAAAGGGCTGAACGAGAATCAGAAGATCGGCTTCGAACTGCAATCAGGCCGCGACGGCAAACAGTCGGCCGGCGATCTGCGGATTCTTTAAGCTGTTGTTTTAGCTTCGGTTTCCGCGTCCCAACCGATATACCAAGTCGCCCCGTCCTGAATGATGGGGCGCTTCATTACGGTCGGCTGCGCGGCAATCTGCGCCTCGGGCTGGCTTTCGCGCAGATAGGCCGAGAAGCTCCGGTAGGTCGTGGATTGCTTGTTCACGGCCGCCTCACCGAATTCTGTGATGATCGCGTCGATCTCTGCCGCCGACAAAGGTGTGGCGCGGACGTCGCGGAAGGTGACCTCTTTGCCCGCCCGCTCCAGTGCCTTGAGCGCCTTTTTGGTCGTGTCGCAGGTGGAGAGTCCGTAAAGGATCATCGATCAGCCCCCGAAATTCAGCGTCGGTTTTGCGTAGTTGACCCGTAGGTTCTGCGTAGTTCTTTCGTAGCTACAGGCCGTCACGGTGGGGTAACGCTTTGGCAAGGCGTGTCAAGGGGAGGTTAAGGCCGCGAACGCTTTGTTAACCAAGCTTTGGCAGGGTGAGACATGTCGCTTTACACCCGCCCCAATCACCCCGGCGCGACCGTGTTTTTCACGGTGGCTTTGGTTGAGCCTGGGTCGGATGTGTTGGTGCGGGAGGTGGAGGTTTTGCGAGAGGCGGTGCGGGTCACCCGGGCCGAGCGACCGTTCCACATCGACGCATGGGTTGTGTTGCCGGACCATATGCATTGTGTGTGGACATTGCCGGAAGGGGACGCCGATTTTTCGACGAGGTGGAGCGTAATCAAGGCGCGGTTTTCACGGGCGATGCCATCCGCACCCCGCCGAAAAAGCCACGC
>NZ_CBBQHX010000009.1:0-141817 GCF_964946895.1 Stagnihabitans sp.
GTCAAACGTGTGATCGACTACAACGTGAAGGTTCGCGTGAAGGCGGACGGGTCCGGTGTCGATCTGGCGAACGTGAAGATGTCGATGAACCCCTTCGACGAGATCGCCGTCGAGGAAGCTATCCGCTTGAAAGAAAAGGGGATTGCGACGGAAGTGATCGTCGTCTCCATCGGCGTGAAGCAGTCTCAGGAAACGCTGCGCACCGCCCTGGCGATGGGGGCCGACCGCGCCATCCTGATCGAGGCGACCGCTGACGTCCAAACCGACATCGAGCCCTTGGCCGTTGCCAAACTGCTGGCCGCAGTTGTGGCTGCCGAAGGCCCGGGTCTGGTGCTGTGCGGCAAGCAAGCCATTGATAACGATATGAATGCCACCGGCCAGATGCTCTCGGCCCTTCTGGGTTGGGCGCAAGGCACCTTCATTTCTGAACTGGCGATTGCCGATGGCAAGGCCACGGTGACGCGCGAAGTGGATGGCGGCCTGCAAACCCTTGCCGTCAGCCTGCCGGCGGTTCTGACCGTCGACCTGCGCCTGAACGAGCCGCGCTACGCCTCGCTGCCCAACATCATGAAAGCAAAGGCAAAACCACTGGCCGCCAAGACCCCGGCGGACTACGGCGTTGACGTCTCCCCGCGCCTGACCGTGCTGAAAACGGTGGAGCCGGTTGGTCGCAAGGCCGGTGTCAAGGTCGGCTCGGTGGCCGAACTGATCACCAAACTCAAAGACGAAGCGGGGGTTCTGTGATGGCCGTTCTTCTGATTGCTGACGTGAACGAAGGCCATCTGGCCACCGATCAGGTCGCCAAGGCGCTGGCCGCCGTGGCAGGCCTGGGCGAGGTGCATGTGCTGGTGGCCGGTCAAGGCGGTGACACCGCTGCGGCAGAGGCCGCCACGCTTGCGGGCGTCTCCAAGGTCCTCTTCGCCGATGACCACGCCTATTGCCACGGCCTGGCCGAAGCCACCGCAGCGCTGGTGGTTGGGCTTGCGGGCGGCTACAGCCATATCTGTGGTGCCGCCACCGCGGCCAACAAGAACATCCTGCCCCGCGTCGCCGCCCTGCTGGACGTGATGGTGCTCTCCGACGTCACCGCCGTGATCGACGCCGAGACCTTCGAACGCCCGATCTACGCCGGCAACGCCGTGCAGACCGTCAAGTCCTCGGACGGCAAAAAGGTCTTCTCGATCCGCACCGCAGGCTTCACCGCCGTGGGCACCGGCAACGCCGCGTCGGTTGAGAAAATCGGCGGCCCCGGCGCCAACGCGCTGTCGGCTTGGGTCGAAGACCGCGTCGCCACCTCTGACCGCCCCGAACTGACCTCGGCCGGGATCGTCGTCTCCGGCGGTCGTGGCGTCGGCTCCAAGGAAAGCTTTGACCTGATCGAAAAGCTGGCCGACAAGCTGAACGGTGCCGTCGGCGCCAGCCGTGCCGCCGTTGACAGCGGCTACGCCCCGAACGACTGGCAAGTCGGCCAGACAGGCAAGGTCGTGGCCCCGAACCTCTATGTCGCTGTGGGGATTTCTGGCGCAATTCAACACCTTGCCGGCATGAAGGACTCCAAGGTCATCGTCGCCATCAACAAGGACGAAGAGGCCCCGATCTTCCAGGTCGCCGATTACGGCCTTGTCGCGGACCTGTTCTCCGCTGTCCCCGAGCTGATCGAAAAGCTGTAAGACAGGCAATCTGTCGATCTTCAAAGGGCGGCCCACACGGGCCGCCCTTTTCATTTGCCCCCTTCCCTCAGGTTTGGCATAAGCCCCCAAACCGAAGGAGAGCCTGATGACCTTCCGCGCCCGCCACCTGCTTGGGATCGAGCAGCTTTCTCCGCAGGAAATTGTCGAAGTCCTTGATCTGGCTGACCGTTATGTCGACCTGAACCGCCGGACCGTGAAGTCGGCGGATGTGTTGGGGGGCATGACGCAGATCAACATGTTCTTTGAAAACTCCACCCGCACCCAAGCCAGCTTCGAACTGGCAGGCAAGCGGCTGGGGGCGGATGTGATGAACATGTCGGTCGCGCAATCCTCGGTCAAGAAGGGTGAGACGCTGATCGACACCGCCTTGACCCTGAACGCCATGCGCCCCGACCTGCTGGTGGTGCGGCATCCCTCTTCCGGGGCGGTCAATCTGCTGGCTTCCAAGGTCAACTGCGCCGTCCTGAACGCAGGCGACGGGCGGCACGAACACCCGACACAGGCCCTGCTGGATGCCCTGACGATCCGCCGCGCCAAGGGCCGCATCCAGCGCCTGACCGTGGCGATCTGCGGCGACATCGCCCATTCGCGCGTCGCCCGCAGCAACCTGATTCTGCTGGGTAAAATGGAAAACCGCCTGCGCCTGATCGCCCCGCCGACCCTGATGCCCCCCGGCGTGCAGGACTTCGGGTGTGAGCTTTATGACGACATGAAGAAGGGCCTCGAAGGCGCCGATGTGGTGATGATGCTGCGCCTGCAAAAGGAACGGATGGACGGCGGCTTCATCCCCTCGGAACGCGAATACTACCACCGCTACGGTCTGGACGCCGAGAAGCTGTCCTACGCCAAACCCGACGCCATCGTGATGCACCCCGGCCCGATGAACCGCGGGGTCGAGATCGACGGCGAGATCGCCGACGACATCAACCGCTCGGTCATTCAAGAGCAAGTCGAGATGGGCGTCGCCGTCCGCATGGCCTGCATGGACCTTCTGGCGCGGAACCTGCGGGCAGAGCGGGGACGCGCAGCGGTCGGGGTGATGGTGTGAAAAAGCCGATGTCTGACGCGAGGATCGGTGGCATGGTCGCGACCGTGGCTTTGCTGGTGATCTTCGTGATCACCGGGCTGTTTGTGTGGTGGGGGAGTTGAGAAAATGACTTCGTTGAAGCAACTCCACCAGGATTATGGGCAAGCCTATCATGCGTTTCAGAAGAATTTGGACCCGAGCCTTCGGTTGCCAAACCTCTCAAACAGCTACCTAATCTTTCCGATCGGCGTTTCGGGAACCCATTTTGCAGCGGGCCTTCTCGTGAAAGATCAGAGGCTTCAGTTCTATCTTCTGTTGCAAGGCAAGCACTGTGAAACCTGGTTTAAGGCGCTCCTAAACGACAAGACGGAGATAGAAAGTGTGCTCGAGGAAAAACCGGTTTGGTCGCCTCGCAAGAAGTCAATTCGCACAAGAGTCACTATGTATTTGACGGTGAATGATTTCGACGACCGCAACGATTGGCAGCGGCAGCACAACTGGATCTTCCAACAATCGACTCGCTTTAAAGAGGCCTTCTGCCAGCGATTGCACGATCTGAAAGGCACCCTATGACCCTCCACCTCACCAATGCCCGCCTGATCGACCCTGAGGCGGGGACGGACTCCATAGGCTCCCTGACCGTGCAGGATGGGGTGATCGTGGGGCGTGGGCCTGCGCCGAAGGGGGCGGAGGTGCTTGATTGCGCGGGCATGTGTCTGGCCCCCGGCATCGTCGATTGGGGAGTCAAGATTGGCGAACCCGGCGAGCGGCACAAGGAGTCGTTCCGCTCGGCTGGCCTTGCGGCGGCGGCGGGCGGTGTGACGACGATCATCGCCCGGCCCGACACCCAGCCCGCGATTGATACGCCCGAGACGCTGGAGTTTGTGACCCGCCGGGCGGCGGAATCGGTGGTGCGGATCCGGCACATGGCGGCCCTGACCAAGCACCGCGACGGCGCTGAGATGACCGAGATCGGCTTCCTTCTGGATGCCGGGGCGGTTGCCTTTACCGATGTGTTCAAAGTCTCCACCAATACCAAGGCCTTGGCGCGGGCCTTCACCTATGCCCGCAGTCTGGGCGCTTTGGTTGTGGGCCATCCGCAGGAGCCGGAGTTGTCGGCGGGGGCGGCGGCGACGAACTCGAAGTTCGCCTCCCTGCGCGGCCTGCCCGGCGTGCATCCGATGGCAGAGCGGCTGGGGCTGGACCGTGACCTTGGCCTGATTGAGATGACCGGGGTGCGTTATCACGCCGACCAGATCACCACGGCGGGGGCTTTGCCCTCGGTCGTCCGCGCCAAAGAGCGGGGCCTGGATGTGACAGCGGGGGTGTCGATCCACCACCTGACGCTGAATGACTTTGACGTGGGCGACTACCGGACCTTCTTCAAGCTGACGCCGCCGTTGCGCAGTGAAGATGACCGCGTTGCCATGGTGCAGGCTGTGGCCGAGGGGATCATTGACGTGGTCGCCTCTTTCCACACCCCGGCGGATGAGGAATCCAAGCGGCTGCCCTTCGAAGAGGCGGCCAGCGGTGCGGTGGGCTTGCAAACGCTGCTGCCGGCCGCCATGCGTCTGGTGCATTCGGGCGACATGGATTTGCCCACGCTGTGGCGCGCCATTTCGCTGAACCCGGCCAACCGTCTGGGCCTGCCGCAGGGACGGCTGTCTGATGGTGCGCCGGCCGATCTGGTCCTGTTCGACCCCGATGCGCCCTTCCTGCTCGATCGGTCCAAGCTTCTGTCCAAGTCGAAGAACACGCCCTTTGACCTGATGCGGATGGAGGGTAAAGTGCTGGCCACCTGGGTGGCGGGCGTTCAGGTGTTCAAGGTCTGATCCATGCCGAATATTGAAACGTCTCCGATGCTTCTGGTGCTGGTTGCAGTGGCAGCCTACCTTTTGGGCTCGGTTCCCTTCGGCATCGTGATCACGCAGGCCCTGGGTCTGGGCGATCTGCGCAAGATCGGCTCTGGCAACATCGGCGCGACCAATGTTCTGCGGACCGGCAACAAGGGGGCGGCCCTGGCGACCTTGCTTCTGGACGCGGGCAAGGGCGGCATCGCGGTGGTGCTGGCACGGCTGGTCGCCGGAGAGGACGCGGCGCAACTGGCGGCTTTGTGCAGCTTCATGGGCCATCTGTTCCCGGTCTGGCTGGGCTTCAAGGGCGGCAAGGGGGTCGCGACCTTTCTGGGCACGATGCTGGTGCTGGACTGGCGCGTGGGGGCTGCGGCCTGCGCCACCTGGGCGGTCACGGCAGCACTGTCGCGGATTTCGTCGCTGTCGGCCCTTGTGGCGGCGGCACTGTCCACCCTGTGGCTGCTGGTCTTCCACGATGGCCAGCTTCTGCTGCTGACCGTGGCGCTGACGATCCTGATCTACTGGAAACACTGGCCCAACCTGGAGCGGATCAAGGCCGGGACGGAACCGAAGATCGGGCAGAAGAAAGCGTAATCTGCCCGACCCGGCGCGACAGGACTACTTGTTGGCCAACTTTTCGACCATCTCGGCGGTCTTCTTGGTGTTCTGGTAGACGCCAAGCCCAAGGAACATCGCGCCGCCGATCAAAACCAGATACAGCGACCCGCCCACCAGAATGGCGATGAACTGCAGGAATGCGCCCTGAAACAGCGCAACAATACTGGCACCCAACACGGCCACCCCAGCGACCACGATGATCACCGAAATCAACCGTTCAAACCACATTATGAAGAAATCGCGCATTTGCCTTATTCCCTTCCACCTTGTTGCGGCGGGCTCAAACGGAGAGGTTCCGGTCAAATGATCCGCCGGACCGCGAGTCTGCGGCAGAACCCTGATTTCGTCAAGAAATCGCGGCCTAAAGGCTCGCCGCTTCGTAGATCGGGGTAAGCGTCTTGCCCCAAACGCCGTTGTAAAGATCAAGCCAGCGGTCGGCTTGCGTCTTTTCGGTGTTCAGGCTGTGGACAAGCGGGGCAAGCAGACGCTGTTCGTCAAGCCCCCGGGCCGCAAGACCGGCATGCGACAGGCCAAGGGCTGCGCGGGCAAGGTCCAGCAGCTTGACGCCATTCGCCTCGCCCTGCAGGGCCGAGACCGAGGCGGCAACCCGCAGACCCTCGCGGGTTTCGGCGTCAAAGCCCTTCACAAGATCCCATGCGGCATCAAGGGCCGCGTCGTCATACATCAACCCGACCCAGAAGGCGGGCAGGGCATTGACATGGGCCTGATCGCCACAATCGGCGCCCCGCATCTCGATGAATTTCTTGACGCGCGCTTCGGGGAAGACCGTCGTCATATGGTCGGCCCAATCCGAAAGCGTCGGCTTTTCGCCCGGCAAGGCAGGCAGCTGGCCCTTCAGGAAATCGCGGAAGGATTGGCCCAAGGCGTTGATATACTTGCCGTTGCGGTAGACAAAATACATCGGCACATCCAGAACCCAATCGACATAGGCCTGAAACCCGAAATCCCCTTCGAAGGCAAAGGGCAGCATGCCGGTGCGGGAATTGTCCAGGCCGCGCCAGATGCGCGAACGCCACGACTTGTGACCGTTCAGCGTGCCGTCAAAGAAGGGCGAGGAGGCGAACAGGGCGGTGGCCACCGGTTGCAACGCCAACGCCACGCGCAGTTTCTTCACCATGTCCGCCTCTGACGCGTAGTCGAGGTTCACCTGCACGGTGCAGGTGCGGTACATCATCTGTGTGCCATGGGTGCCGACGCGGCCCATGTAATCGGTCATCAGGCGATAGCGGCCCTTCGGCATGACCGGCATGTCGGGCCCGCTCCACTCCGGGGCGGCACCGATGCCCATGAAACCGATGCCAAGCGGGTCGGCGATGGAACGAACCTCATCCAGATGGTTCTGCAACTCCGCCGCGGTTTCGTGCAGGGTACTGACCATGCCGCCCGAGAGTTCGAACTGCCCACCCGGTTCCAGCGAGATATTGGCCCCATCGCGGGTCAGACCGATGACATTCTCGCCCTCGCGCAGCGGGGTCCAGCCGTAGCGCGCCTCCAGCCCAGCAAACAGCGCGGAAATCGAGCGCTCTCCGGCATAGGGCAAGGGGGCGTGGCTGTCCTTCAGGAAACCGAACTTTTCATGCTCGGTCCCGATGCGCCATTCGGATTTGGGCTTGTTGCCAGACGCCATGAGTTCGGCCAGCTGGTCGAAGCTTTCGATGGTCCCGCCACCGGATTGAGGAATCGACATGAGAGCAGGACCTTTCGCGTCAGGCACATTCAGCAGGCCAAGAGGTGTCGCGGCCAGCGGGGCAAGTCAAGGGTGTGGGGGGCAGGATCGGCATCGCATCAAGAAACGTCATGGAATGACATGTCATGGTCGGGCCAGTCTGGAACCACTTTGTTTCCGCCATATGACACGGGTTTCGGCGGCAAGCGAGAGGTTGCCTTCCGTGGCAGGGGATGGTTGCAAGGCGGCCACAAGATTGGCGGTATCCATCCCGGGCAGGTTGGCGAAGGCGTCAAACAACCGCTCCGCCCCCGAGGCATCGACCGGGATCAGCAGCGCCTGCCCGTCGGCCTGCTTCAGCCGCCACATCCGCTTGCCGCGCAGAACCAGCAGACGGATCTCGACCAATTCGTCCAGCGACAGAAAACCGCCGATTTCGGGGGCAAGATAGCCCACCTGCGCCTCGTCCAGTTCGACAAGGCCCGGGGCCGCGACGTTTTGCACGAAGCGGGCCTTGCGCAGGGCGGTGATCGTCAGGGCAAGCCCGACAGCCCCGATGCAAGCGCCAAGCGGAACCAGGACAAAACCCCCCAGCACCACCAGCCACGCGCCCACCAGCACAATGACCCCAGCCGCCAGCGCCTCGCGGTAGCGGTGCAGCAGGGCCCGCACCTCGGGGCGGATCGCCCAGCGGTCGGGTGGGCTGGTCACAGCCAATCCCCCAGCGTGGTTTGCCAGATCGTCAGGGCCGCCACCGCCGCCGTGTCGGCCCGCAGGATGCGCGGGCCAAGGCTGATCGGGGTCACGAAGGGCAGGGCCCGCAGCTTGGTGCGCTCTTCGGGCGAAAAGCCACCCTCGGGGCCGATCAGGATCGCCCATGGTCCCGGTTGCACGCCCCCGGGGGCGGCCTGCATCAGCGCGGCACGGCCCTGAAGCCCTTCATCCGCCCACAGGATGCGGCGGTCCGGGCGCCAGCCCGCCAGCAGCTTGTCGAAGGTGATCAGATCCTCGACCGGGGGCACATAGGTGGCCTCGCACTGCTCCGCCGCCTCGATAGCATGGGCGCGCAGCTTGTCCTCGCGCAGCTTTTCGTTGGTAAAGCGGGTCTGCACCGGCAGAATGCGTGCGGCCCCCAGTTCCACCGCCTTTTCCACGATGAAATCGGTGCGGGCCTTCTTGATCGGCGCAAACAGCAGCCACAGGTCGGGCGGGGCGATCAGCGGGGCCGATGGCGCGGTGCAGCGCAGGATGCCGGCCCGCTTGCCCGCATGCTCCACCACCGCCAGCCACTCGCCATCCACGCCATTGAACAGCTTGACGCGGGCCCCCACCACAAGGCGCATGACGTTGAACAGGTAATTTGCCTGTCCCTCGCCCAAGGCCACGGGTTGCCCCGCCGCCAGCGCCTGATCTACATAGAGCCTGATCTTTGCCTCTGTCATGAGCGTGAACCTATGTCCGAGACGTCCAGATTGCCAGAGGGGCAAACCGTTGCCGATGCACCCAAAGGCAATTGGGTGGATCTTTATGCCCCCACCGCAACGCGCCCCTATCTGCGCCTGTCCCGGGCTGACCGGCCGATCGGCACCTGGCTTTTGCTGATCCCGTGCTTTTGGGGCATCGCGCTGGCCGCGGCGGAAACCGGGTTCCGCCCTTGGGATATCTGGTTGGCGCTGTCCTGCGGCATCGGCGCTTTCCTGATGCGCGGGGCAGGATGCACTTGGAATGACATCACCGACCGAAAGATCGACGCGGCGGTGGCACGAACCAGAAGCCGGCCGCTGCCCTCGGGCGCGGTGACGGTGAAAGGGGCGCTGGTCTGGATGGTGGTGCAGGCATTGCTCGCCGCCGTCATCCTGTTCACCTACAACTGGCTGACCGTGGCACTGGGCGTCGCCTCGCTGGCGCTGGTCGCGATCTATCCCTTTGCCAAGCGGTTCACCTGGTGGCCGCAGGTGTTTTTGGGGCTGGCCTTCAACTGGGGGGCCATTCTGGCCTTTGCGGCACATGGTGGGACGGTCGATGTCGCCTCGGTCGCGCTTTATGCGGCGGGGATCGTCTGGACCCTGTACTACGACACGATCTATGCCCATCAGGACAAAGAGGACGACGCCCTGATCGGCGTCAAATCCACCGCCCGCCTTTTTGGCACCCACAGCCGGACCTGGCTTTGGGGCTTCATCGCTGCAACCGTGGTTCTGCTGACCGTCGCGGTCGGGCTGGCCTTGCAGGGCGGGGCGAATCTGCCCGCGCTTGGCCTGTCGCTTCTGGGCATCTGGGCCTTCGGTTGGCACATGACCCTGCAGATGCGCCGCCTGCAGATCGACGATCCGGCCTCATGCCTGCGGGCGTTTCGCGCCAACCGGGACGCGGGGCTGTTGGTTGCGCTGTTTCTTGCCGTGGCGGCGGCTGTTTGATTGAAGGGCGACGCTCAAGTGTCTAAGCATCGCGCCTTGAGATAGGAGCCTGCCTTTGGTTGACTTGCCTGCCCCAGAAGAGTCTCCACCCCCCCCGGTTCCGGCGAAGCCACCGATGTCGGCGGGGCTTCTGGCAGCAGTGGCATTCGTCGCGGCGACCGGGTTGGCCTTGCTGTCGGGGTGGGGTCTGGCGCAACTGGTGGAAAGCCGCACGGCAGAGGTCATCAAGACCATGATGCTGACCTCGGGCTACGACTGGGCGCATGTCGACACCGATGGCCTGATTGTCGCCCTGTCGGGCACCGCCCCCACCGAAGCGCAGCGCTTTGCCGCCGTCAACGTGGCCAGCAGCGTGGTGGACCCCTCGCGCCTGCGCGACAATTTCGAGGTCCTGCCGTCCACCGTCGTCGCCCCGCCGCATTTCTCGGTCGAGATGTTGCGCAACGATGACGGGGTGCAGCTGATCGGCCTTCTGCCGGAGGGCGATGACCGGGGTGCCCTGACCGATGCGGCCGTGGCGCTCAAGGCCGCAGCCGCCCCGATGGATATGCTGGAGACGGCGAATTATCAGGCGCCGGAAGGCTGGAAAGATGCACTGGCCTTTGGCGTCACGGCGCTGAAACTTCTGCCGCGCTCCAAGATCTCGGTCGCGGCAGAGGGCGTCACCATCATTGCCATTGCCAGCTCTGATGTCGAAAAGCGCCAGTTCGAGGCGGCTTTGACGCAAGCGGCCCCGAAGGGACTGAAGGTTTCGGTCACCATCTCGGCGCCACGGCCCGTGCTGACCCCCTTCACCCTGCGCTTTGTGATCGACGCCCGCGGGGCCCGGTTTGATGCCTGCTCGGCCGACACCGAACAGGCACGCAGCGCCATTCTGGCCGCCGCGCAGGCCGCTGGCGCCAAGGGGGACCTGTCTTGCACCATCGGCATGGGTGTCCCCAGCCCCCACTGGGCCGAGGCGACGATTGACGCGATCAAGGCGCTCAAGGACCTTGGCGCGGGCACCGTCACCTTCTCGGACGCCGACATTACCCTTCTGGCCGGCGACAGCGTGGCGCAGGCCACGTTCGACCGCAGCGTGGGTGAGTTGCGCGCAGCCCTGCCCGATGTCTTTTCGCTGGATGCGAAGATGCCGGACAAGGCGCTGGTGGCAGCAGGCCCGGTAGAATTCACCGCAGCGCTGGACGCCAAGACCCACCGGGCCGAGTTGCGCGGGCGGCTGGGCGATGACCGCATGCAGGCCGCTGTTGCCAGCTTCGCCAAGGCGCGCTTCGGCGTGGACAAGGTCTATGTCGCCACCCTTCTGGACCCCACCGTGCCGGATGGCTGGACCGAGCGGGTTCTGGCGGGCCTGCAGGCCTTGGCGTCACTGGACAGTGGCAAGGTTCTGGTGCGGCCCGATACGGTGGAAGTCTCTGGTGTCTCTGGCCTGAAGACCGCCTCGGACACGATCTCGCAGGTGCTGTCCGAACGGCTGGGACAGGGCAAGACCTTCAAGGTGGATGTCACATATGACAAGGCGCTGGACCCGATGGCAGGCCTGCCCACGCCGCAGGAATGCCTGGAGCGGGTGCAAGCCGTGCAAACCGCGCAAAAGCTGACCTTCGACCCCGGCTCTGCCGAACTTGACGCGGCCTCGGGCGCCGTGATGGACAAGCTGGCGGTAGCCTTGAAGAACTGCGGGGCCATCAAGCTGGAAATCGGCGGCCACACCGATGCGCAAGGCTCTGCGCAAGGCAACCTCGCCCTCAGCCAGGCCCGGGCCGAAGCGGTGATGGTGGCGTTGCAGGGGCGTCAGATTGACGTGTCCGGCATGCGCGCCAAAGGCTATGGTGAGGGCGTGCCGATTGCCGACAATGGCACCGATACAGGGCGGGAACAAAACCGCCGGATCGTCTTCAGCCTGATCGACCAGCCCGCGGGCGAGGCCGGTGCACAGGGCCTTGCCGCCCTGCTGCCACCGATCAACACAGACCCTGCGGCGACCCAGGCCCCGGCCCCGCAATCGGGCCTGCCGCTGAGCTTTCCCCCCACCTCCGAAACCGCCGCCGACGGCACGCCCCTGGCCCCTGACAAGCCAACCGTGCGGCCAAAGGGTCGCCCGGCGAACTGAAGTCTTGCTGCCCCCCGTGATACGATCATACAGGCTGACGCCATGAACCGCTTGCAACTAACCATCGCCACCGCCGTGATCCTGCTTCTGGCTTTCGCCCTGGGCTGGTTCGCCCATTGGCTCTTGCACCGCTTCACCCGCGTCGCAGGCGGCGACGTCGCCGAGATGGACCGGCTCGCCCAGGCCCTGCACGAGGCCGAAGAAGCGCGCGATCAGGCGATCCTGTATCTGGAACAGCGCGAGGCGGAACTGATGGGCCAGATCGCCCAGTCCGAGGCTGAACTGAAAGCCACGATGGAAGGCCTGCGCGACGCCCGCACCGAGACCGAGGACATGCGCAGCTATATCGAACGGATGCACGCCAAAAGCTGACGGGCTTGATTGGGCCTGCGCGCGCGGCTAGGTTGGCCACATCGCATTTATCCGGAGATTGCCATGACCTGTCGCCTTGCGCTGTGCTCGCTTGCTGTCATTTCCCTCTGTGCCACACCACTCTTCGCGGACGCCGTATCAGATGCGCTTCAGGCTGCGCTGACGGCGTACAACGCCGGGGATCTGGCCAAGACCTCTGAACAGATGACACTGGCGAACCAAAGCCTTGGCGCACAGCAAAGTGCCTTGCTGACCGCCCTGCTGCCAGCCGCCCCGAACGGCTACACCCGCGAAGACACTGCCGATTTCACCAAAAGCTTCGGGATCGTCGGCGGCGGCTCGGGGGCAGAGGCAACCTATACTTCGGCCGATGGCAGCGTCAGCTTCAAATTGTCCTTCGTGGCCGACAACCCCATGGTCGCCTCGATGGGGGCGATGCTTGGGAATGCGCAGATGATGGCGATGATGGGCAAGGTGGTGAAGGTAGGCGATCAGGCGCTGCTCAGCCAGGACAACGCAATCTCTACGCTGGTCAACGCACGGGTGCTGTTTCAGGCGCAGGGTGCCACCGAGGACCTGATGCTGCCGCTGGTGCAGACGATCGACTTTGCCAAGGTCGGTGTGTTCGACAAGAAATAGCGCAAACGACGGGTCGCACGGCGGGGGATTTCACCCCGCCGCTTCGCGCTTCGGGCAGATGACTCGCATCTGTGGGATATTCGAGCCTGATTGACGCGGTCAGTCGTGCTGGCCCAGCTTGGGTGCCGTGTGGTCAAGTGCCAAGGTGGCCGCCGAGAAGGTCATCGGGCTGCGCACGCCGGGAATGCCCTGCGGGGCGATCTGCAGACCGCGCGCGATGACCTGCGGGTCAGCAAAGACCTCATCCAGGCTGTTGATCGGGCCCGCCGGAACGCCTTCGACCTCGCAGGCGGCCAGCAGGTCGGCCTTGCGAAAACGCAAGGTGGCTTCGGTCAGGCGGCGGGTCATCTCAACCCGGTTGGCGATGCGTTGGGCGTTGGTGGCATAGTCTGCCGCCTCGGCCATGTCAGGCAGACCAAGGAGCACGCAAAGCCGCCGATATTGCGCATCGTTGCCGGTGGCGAGGATGATCCAGCCATCGGCACAGTCAAACACGGCATAGGGGGCGAGGTTGGGGTGGGCATTGCCCATCTTGCCCGGCGCCACTCCGGTGGCCAGATAGTTCATCGCCTGATTGGCCATGACCGATGTGGCAACGTCCAGCAGCGCCATGTCGATGTGCTGACCCTCGCCGGTGCGGCCGCGCTGCACCAAAGCGGCAAGGATCGCCGTGGCCGAATAGACCCCGGTGAAGATATCCGTCACCGCGACGCCCACCTTTTGCGGTTGGCCATCGGGTTCGCCGGTGACCGACATCAGCCCGGCCATGCCTTGGATGATGAAGTCGTAACCGGCGCGGTGCGCATAGGGCCCGGTCTGGCCGAAACCGGTGATGGAACAGTAGATCAGCTTGGGGTTCACCTTGCGCAGGCTTTCATAATCCAGCCCGTATTTCGCAAGACCCCCGACCTTGAAATTCTCGATCAGCACATCGGCATCTGCCACCAGCTTGCGAACCATCTCTTGCCCTTCCGGCGTGCGGAAGTCGCAGGTGACCGAGCGCTTGCCCCGATTGGTCGCGTAGAAATAGGCCGCCGAGGTATCTTCGCCCTGCGTGATGAAGGGCGGCCCCCAGCGGCGGGTGTCATCACCTTCCGGAGCCTCGACCTTCACGACATCTGCACCCAGATCGGCAAGGGTCTGGCCAGCCCAGGGGCCGGCCAGAATCCGTGCCAGCTCGACAACCTTCACACCGTGCAGAGGCGTCATTTACTTGGCAAGCTCGGCGTCGATGATCTTCTTCATGTCTTCGTAGGCCATATTGGAATACTTGGCCCCGTTGATGATGAAAGACGGCGTGCCCTGGAAGCTGTCGTTCGGGTAGTCGGTGGCGATGTTGGACTGGTAATGCGCCACCAGCGCCTCGGCCATCGGCTGGTCGTGCAGGCAGGCGTCGACCGTCGCGTCATCCATGCCGGCGGTACGGGCGATCTTCTTCAGCGCATCCACCACGCCGGTGACATCGGCGGCGGCCGCCCAATCTCGCTGCTTGTCATAGAGCATGTCGGTGATGCCGAAATAGCGCATCTCGCCGCCACAGCGGGCGACCATGGCGCCGAACAGGCCGTACTGGTCGAAATAGACCTCGTGGTAAGTGATGTTGACCTTGCCGGTGTCGATGTAATCGGCCTTCAGCTTGGGGAAGACCTCGGCATGGAAGTGTTCGCAATGCGGGCAGGTGAAGGACAGGTATTCCACAATCTTCACCTTGGCATTCGGATCGCCCAAGGTGAAATCGGTGATCACCGGGGCGGGGCCTGCGGTCGTGGCGGCCGCCGGCGGGGTGGTGGCGGCGGGCGCGGGGGTCGTATCTGCCCAAACGCCGCTTGCAGCCATGGCGGCGAAGCTGGAGGTCAGGGTCAGCAGGCTGCGGCGGGTCAGGGTCATGTCTTGAAGCCTTCCGTGGATGTGCGACGAGTTAAAATGTTCTGCCCCAACTGTTCAAGGGCATGGCGCAGGGTTTCATCGTGAATGGGTTCGGCAAGAGTGGCGGCTTTGGCGGTCAGGGCCGGGTCGGCAGTCTTGACCTTGGGCGCGGCGCTGAAGGGCGTCTGCCCCTCGGCAAAACCGGTCGTGGCGGTCTGGGTCAGGGTGATGCGGGTGATGGCGGCATAGCCATAGGCGGCGTTCACCCTGTCGATCAGCTTGGGCAGATCCATCTGCACCATCGGCGCATGCGAGGACGAGACCAGCAGGGTCAGCGTGGCCCCAAGACCCTCGCGCCCATAGTTGACCTTGACCGGCCTTGTGATCTTGGCCGTCTCGACCCCGGCAATCTCATCCCAATGGGTCAGCAGGCGGGCGATGGCGAAGCCCCGACTTTCGCCCGCCGCCCGAATCCGCTGGGTCAACAGTTGCGCAGCCGGTTCAAACCCGCGCATCCGGCGGGTTGGGGTTGCCTCGGGCTCTGGCTTGGGCGTACGGGCCATCTGGTCCTGCTTTACTTCTGCACTAATGTAAGCGGTGGTGCGGGGTGGCTGCCAGCACATTGCGAAGGCCAAGGGGATAAAGATTGCGTGACGCCCAAGTGAATGCCCAAACCCTGCTGGACTGGTACGATGCCCATGGCCGAGATCTGCCGTGGCGGGTGCGGCCGCAGGCGCGGGCGGCCGGCGTCACGGCCGACCCCTACCGTGTCTGGCTGTCCGAGGTGATGCTGCAGCAAACCACGGTGGCCGCCGTCAAAGCCTATTACGCCCGTTTCACCAGCCTGTGGCCCGATGTGCGCGCCCTTGCCGCCGCCGAGGATGGCGCGGTGATGGCCGAATGGGCGGGCCTTGGCTATTATGCCCGCGCTCGGAACCTGCTGGCCTGCGCCCGGGCCGTGGTGGCGCGGCATGGTGGGGTCTTTCCGGCAGATCTGACCAGCTTGCGCGCCCTGCCCGGCATCGGCCCCTACACGGCGGGTGCGGTGGCGGCGATTGCCTATGACCTGCCCGAGGTCGTGGTGGACGGCAATGTCGAGCGTGTCATGTCCCGCGTCTTCGCCATCCAGGAGCCGCTGCCGGATGCCAAGCCTCTGCTGGTGGCTGCAGCATCCGGCATGACCCCAAAGGCGCGCGCGGGCGACTATGCGCAGGCGGTGATGGACCTTGGCGCCACGATCTGCACCCCGCGCGCTCCGGCCTGCGGCATCTGTCCGTGGATGGCGGGTTGCCTTGCCCGCGCCCAAGGCATCGCCGCCGATCTGCCCCGCAAACGCGCCAAAGCCGAGAAGCCCACCCGGCGGGGCGTGGTCTGGGTCGGCCTGCGCGTGGACGGCGCCATCCTGCTGGAGCGACGCGAGGGCCGGGGTCTGCTGGGCGGTACGCTGGGCTTTCCCGGGACAGGTTGGGATGGCACCGATGCGCCGGCTCCTGTGCAGGCGGATTGGGCCCCAAGGGGCGTGGTGCGTCACACCTTCACCCACTTCCACCTTGACCTCACGGTGCTGCACGCCACGCTGCCGCATGACATCGCCCCGCTGCGCGGCGAATTTCACGGCGCCAACGCATTTTCGCCGCAAGACCTGCCTACCCTGATGCGCAAGGCCCATGATGTCGCCCTGCTGCGGCATCAGGACAATTGAGCAGAAACTGCAAGGCGCTAGACTGGGCACAACCGAGGTTGCAATGACTTTGATCCCGCCGTCCCAAGTTCGCAAAGCGCAAAGCGCCTTGCCGTTCTGGCTGTCTTTGGGCACCGTGCCGGTGGCGCTGATCGGCATGGCACAGGGCGGGTGGACGGTCTTTCTGATGCCGCTCTACACATGGGGCCTTTACGCGCTGCTTGACGCCGTCCTTGGCCACAACAAGGACAACTCAGACCCCGAAACGCCAGAGGATGACCTGATCTGGTATCGCCTGATCACGCTGATCTGGTTCCCGGTGCAGTTCACAATGCTGGTGGTGATGCTGTGGTACGTGCCGCAGGCGGGCAACCTGAACTGGGCCGAAAAGCTGATGCTGTTTGCCGGTCAAGGCATCATGTCGGGCACCATCGGCATCGTCTACGCCCACGAACTGCTTCACCAGTCCGACCGGGTGGAGCGTTGGCTGGGCGACCTTTTATTGGCAAGCGTGCTTTACAGCCACTTCCGCTCGGAACACCTGCGCATTCACCACATCTATGTCGGCACGCCGCGCGACCCGGTCACGGCCCGCTATGGCGAAGGGTTTCACCGCTATTTCTTCCGCGTCCTGCGCGAATGCCCGGTGTCGGCGTGGAAGGCCGAAAAGGCCATGCTGGCCCGCAAAAGCCTTGGCCCCTTCACCCCGCAGAACCCGTTCTTCCGTTATGCCGTCCTGCAAGGCCTGATGCTGCTGCTGGCGCTTTGGCTTGGCGGCTGGCAGGGGCTGTTCCTGTTCTGCTGGCAGGCGTTTGTCGCAGTCTGGCAGCTGGAGCTGACCAACTATGTCGAACACTACGGCCTGACCCGCCGCCATCTGGGCGAGGGCAAGTACGAACATGTCCTGCCGCGCCATTCGTGGAACGCCGACCACAAGGCCTCCAACTGGCTGCTCATCAACCTGCAGCGCCATTCCGACCATCACTACAAGCCCGACCGCCGCTTCCCCCTGCTGCAAAATCACGCCGAACAAGACGCCCCGCAACTGCCCTATGGCTATCCGGTGATGGCCGCCGTGGCGCTGGTGCCAAAGCTCTGGCGCAAGATGATGAACCCGCGCGTCAAGGCATGGCGCAAGCAGTTCTATCCCGATATCGAAGACTGGCTGCCCTACAACAAGGGCAAGAATCCCATGCCCAAAGGCGCCCCGTGATATGAGCCACCTGCTGTCGTCCACCCAGATCCGCGACCTGACTTTGCGGAACCGTCTTGTCGTGTCCCCCATGTGCCAATACTCCGCCATTCACGGCGTGGCGAATGACTGGCACTTCGCCCACCTGTCGCGTTTCGCGCTCGGCGGTTTTGGCACCGTGATGGTGGAAGCCACCGGAGTGACCCGCGAAGGCCGCATCACCTATGGCTGCCTTGGCCTGTGGGAGGATGCCCAGATCGCCCCCTTGGCCCACATCGCCCGCTTCCTGAAATCGCAAGGTGCCGCTGCCGCGATCCAGATCGGCCATGCCGGGCGCAAAGCCTCCACCCCGCTCTGGTGGCGCGGCGCCTTCAATGAGACCGAGGCGGAAAAGCCCCTTGTCGGCTTTGAACACTGGCAACCCGTGGCGCCCTCGGCCCTGGCCCACATGGACCACCCCGACTACCAGACCCCCCGCGAACTGACCCTGGCCGAGGTGCAGGCCCTGCCCACCAAGTTTGCCGAGGCGCTGACCCGCGCCGACCGCGCCGGGTTCGACATCGTCGAGATTCACGGCGCGCATGGCTACCTGATCAACCAGTTCCTGTCGCCGGTGTCGAACCACCGCACTGATGCCTATGGCGGCAGCCGCGCCAACCGGATGCGCCTGTTATTGGAGATCATCGAGGCCTCGCGCGCCGTCTGGCCCGCCGGCAAGCCGCTGTTCCTGCGCTTGTCGGTGCAAGATGCCCTGCCCGGCGGGTGGAGCGTGGACGACACCAAAGTGCTTGTTGCCGAAGCAACCGCGCGTGGGGTGGATCTGATCGACTGTTCGTCCGGCGGCTTTGCCGGCGCTGCGATCAAGCCTGCCCCGGGTTATCAGGTGCCCTTGGCCAAGGCGGTCCGCGACACCGGCGCTGCCACGATGGCCGTCGGCCTGATCACGACGGCAGAACAGGCCGAGGCCGTGCTGACCAGCGGCGCGGCCGATCTGGTGGCCTTGGGGCGGACGGCGCTGGATGACCCGAACTTCCCGGTTCATGCCGCCAAGGCCTTGGGCGATGCGACCGATTTCTGGCCCCGGCAGGCTGGTTTCGCCGTCCGCCTGCGCGATGCGGCGCTGGCCAAGGCAGCGCAGGCCTAGATCATCCGGCGAATCGTGGTGCGGTCCTTCACCGCGCCGGCTATGTGCAGCACAATCAGCAGGGTCAGCGTCAAGGCGGTGGCCCCATGCCAGAAATGCCCGGTGATGGTCGACATATCCGCCGGCAGCGGCGCACCGTTGCGCGCAAAGACAATGTCGTTGAGCCGGGCCGAGAACTCCATGGTGAAGCCCGACACCGGCATCAGCACGACGCACAGATCCAGCGCCCGGTGCACCCACAGGGCCAGCCCGTTCACCTCGGGATGCGCCAGACCCAAGCGCAGGCCAAATCGGATCACCGTCAGCGCCACCAGAAAGACGCCAATCGCCATGTGGTACATCAAGGCGTCCAGCTTGACCGGATCGGTGCTGGCCATCGGCCGCAGCCAGAACCACCCCCCGCCAGCATCGGCACGAACATGATCGCCATGAACCAGTGGATCATGCGCATCACAGCCGGGTAACGCATGTCATCTCTCCCCCTCAACAGCGTCAGGGTGCCATCCACCCCGGCCCGATCCATCCTGTCAAACGAAAAGGCCCCGCCAGCACAGGGCTTGGCGGGGAAGTGGCCCTGCAGGCGGTCCGCAGGGCAGGCGTCCGTAGGATAGGCCATCGGCCCATCATGCTTTAGTGTTTGCGGCCGTCGTCCGCTTCCATCTCGGCGCGGATCTGCTGGCGCAGGATGTCGATCGGGATCATCTTGCCGTCGCGCTTGAAGTGCCAATAGGTCCAGCCGTTGCAGCTTGGCGCGCCTTCCAGATGCGCGCCGACCTGGTGGATCGAGCCCTTCACATCCAGCCCGACCAGCGTGCCATCCGGGCGCACCTTGGCAATGTGCCGCGACCCGACCGAGTACAACTCTTCCCCGGGCCGCAGCATCCCGCGTTCCACCACCTGCCCGAACGGCACCCGCGGCTCCGCCCGCTTCGATCCGGTCGTCTCCAAAGCCGAGGCATCCAGCCGCCGCACCCGGTCAATCCGGTCCTGCGCGGCCTTGCGATAGGGCTCTTCCCGCTCCAGCCCGATGTAGTCACGGCCCAGCATCTTGGCCACCGCGCCCGTCGTGCCCGTGCCGAAGAACGGGTCCAGAATCACATCCCCGGGATTGGTCGTCGCAATGATGATCCGGTGCAGCAGGCTTTCCGGCTTCTGCGTCGGATGGGCCTTGTCGCCGTTTTCGTCCTTCAGCCGCTCGTGCCCGGTGCAGATCGGCAGCACCCAGTCCGACCGCATCTGCACGCCGTCATTCAGGGCCTTCAGCGCTTCATAATTGAAGGTGTACTTGCTGGCCTCATCCCGGCCCGCCCAGATCAGCGTCTCATGCGCGTTGGTCAGGCGCTTGCCGCGGAAGTTCGGCATCGGGTTCGACTTGCGCCACACCACGTCGTTCAAAAGCCAGAACCCCTGGTTCTGCAGCTCTGCCCCGACCCGGAAGATGTTGTGATAGCTGCCGATCACCCAGATCGCCCCGTTCGGCTTCAGCAACCGCCGCGCGGCTGCCAGCCAGTCCTTGGTGAAGCTGTCATAGCTGGCAAAGCTGCTGAACTGGTCCCAGTGGTCATCCACCGCATCCACCAGGCTGTTGTCGGGCCGATGCAGATCGCCCTTCAACTGCAGGTTATACGGAGGATCCGCGAAGATCAGGTCAACCGACCCAGCCGGAAGCGACCGCATCAGCTCGATGCAGTCCCCGGCCAAAATTTGGTTGCGCGGAAGCGTCACCGCCTCCGGTGGTTTTGTTTTCACAGCCATATCTGCCCTCAATTCCTGTGGTGTTGTTCACCACTTGTTGACGACAGTGTGATTCATAGGTGATTCGCCGTCAAACCCTTTTTGAATCAATGGGTTAGAGAAATATCTTGATACAACCTATTGTGGACGGGCTTGAACGAACGCCTATGCCAAGGGGTGACCCCCAAATCTAGAAGCGCCTGCAAATGGGCCTGGGAAGGGTAACCCGCGTTCTTTTCCCACCCGTAGCCGGGAAATTGTTGCGCCAAATCCAGCATGATGCGATCGCGCGCCACTTTCGCCACGATCGAGGCCGCTGCAATCGACAAACAGCGCGCATCGCCCTTCACGATCGCCTCTGCCCTGCCGTGCAGACCCTTGGGGATCTTGTTGCCGTCAATCAGGCAAAAGCCCGGAGCGCGCCGCAGCCCCGCCACCGCCCGCTCCATCGCCAGCAGGCTGGCCTGCAGGATGTTGATCGCGTCGATCTCTTCAACCGTGGCATGGGCGACACAGACCTCCGCCACCTCTGCCAACTCCAGGGCCAGCGCCTCGCGCCGGGCCGCTGTCAGGACCTTGCTGTCGCGCAGACCCTGCGGAATGCGCAGCGGGTCCAGCACCACGGCGGCGGCGGTCACCGGACCGGCGAGGGGGCCACGCCCCACCTCGTCAATGCCGGCGATGTGGGTCAGGCCCCGGGCAAGGGCGGCGGATTCGAAGGTGTAATCGGGCACAATCATGCCGCAAGCAAAGCCGATAACCCAAGGCAGCGAAAGGGGTCAGATGGCGGCCGGCGCCAAGGGCTGCACCAGAATGCAAGACCCCTCGGCCGGGATCAGCCTTGGGTCGCAGGGTGCCGGCAGCGCCGCCCCCGGTGCCGCTGCGCCGTGGTCGGACGCACCTTGGGTCAGCAATGCGCCATGCTGACAAATCAACAGAACCACCAGCAGCAGCATCACCACGTCCAGAATGGTCTGGCCGATCGCCTCCAGATGCAACAGGACCTCCTCCACCAGATCCGCCAGCCCCGACCGCGCCGCCTCATCCTGCACCCAGTGTGCCATCGTCTTCTCCTGCCGTTCTTCGGGATATCCCCATCAGGCGCCCCAAACCTTACCAATCGGTTCCCATACGGAGGCGACACATGCGGCAAACCCTGCCGAAACGCGGGTGGAGAAGCCATGTCACGTGGCTGATATTGAATAGCAGCGCCATTCCCCGCAGGATGGTCGAAAGAAGCGGAGAACGCCTATGAGCAGAATCTACCCTCGTCATCTCCTGTTTGGGGGCCTTCTGGCCCTCGGCCTTGCCCTGCCCGCGCAGGCCGAATGTTACGTCGATTACAAGGCCAAGCAGGACAATCCCCTGCGTCTGGCCTATGGTGTCAGTCAGGTCAGCGACGGCGCCTGTGGCAACAAAGGCGCCGAACGGGCTGAACTGGAACCGCGTCTGGCGTCCGATGGCTGGACTTTGCTGAAAATACTCTCCAATTTTGGCCCGGAAGGCCTGAATGAAAGGAAAGCGAGTGCCGGAGACTTCTTCCTCCGTTACTGACAGCCTGCGCGCGGGCAACCGCGTGGTGGCCTTCGGAATTGCGGCAATCGTGATCATCCTTCTGGCGGCGGCAGTGTTTCTGTTCGCCAATCTGCCGGATGCAGATGCGTTCAACCAATCGGTCACCCGGCTGTTCGTGGACAACAACGACTTGACCTCCGGCGCCGAGATCAAACTGCTGGAGATTCTGGCCCAGTCCGGCACCTCTTTCGCCAATGTCCTCAGCAGTTACCGTTTCGTGATCTTCGTCCTTCTGGCGTTTTCCACCGCCCTCCTGATCGCCACGCTGGTCTTCTTGGTCACCATCATCACCCTGAACCGCCGCATCTCGGCCATTCAGAAATCCGGCATCCAGGTCGCCCGCATGGTGATTTCCCGTGAGGCGCGGGCCGTCTATATCAACGATCTCGAATTCCAGCTGACCGAGGCCGCACTTGAAACCATCGCCGTCCTCGCCGAAGCCCGCCTTGACGACGAAGTCCTGACCGGCGCGCAAATCGAGGCCGTCATCTCGGGCCGCAACGAGGCCGATTGTGATGAGGCCGCCGGCGCCACCCGCATCAAGCGCCTGCGCGACACCCTGGGCAACCAGTTGGTCAGCGAGCTGCTGGTCAAAACCGTGGCGCGGCGCGGCTATATGCTGGCCGTGGGAAAAGACGTGATCAAGATGGTATGAGGCGTGCTTGCGCCCGCGTCACCCGATCGCAGGCAACGGATCGCCCGACCGCACGACCTTGCTCTGCGTTTCGGGATAGGTGCAGCCCGAACAGGGCGCCCCATCCCGGCGCGTCTTCATCTCGGCGCGAAAGCGCTTGTGCTCGGGCGCGTTGTACAGCTCCAGCACGCTGCGATCCTTGACATTGCCCAGATCGACAACGCCCTTGGCATCCATGCAGCACAGCGCCAGCTTGCCGGTAGCCATGATCGATACGCCGAACCAGTGTATGCAGCCCAGCGGCATCACCATATCCCGCGTCCGGCTGGCCACATCGCCGATCCAGTTTCCCGCGCCCTTGATCACGACCCCGAATTTCGGGAAATTCTGCCGGGCCCAGGCCATGAAGGCGGCATCCTCCTGCGGCGTGCTGCTGACCCGACCGACAGAGACCGGCTGGGTAAATTCGCCCCGCTCGGCCAGATCGTGCAGGACGCGGACATTGGCCACGGTGCGCGCGAAATCAAGCCCCATGACCTGCTTGTAGGTGTCCGGGTCATATTCGTTGATCGAGATCGAAATCGGCACCGGCCGCTTTGCCACCGCTTCCAGCTTTCTGGCATTCTTCTCAGTCAGCGCCGAACCGTTGGTGGCCAGCACGATGCTGACATTCGGCATCCGCCCCTGCGCCTCTTCGATGATGGCTGGCAGGCGCTTTTCAAGGAAAGGGTCACTGATCTTGAACGGGTTCAGCACGAATTGCACATGCGGCGGAATTTCCGTCAGATCAGTCAGGACTTTCTGGATCAGCTCATCCGGCATTCTTGTGCCGATGCGGTCAAGATCGACATAGGGGCAGAAGGTGCAGGTCGCGTTGCAGATCGTGATGGTCTCAAGATGGACCACCCTTGGATAGTCCGCGTAATGAGACCGCCGCATCAACTCGATCGCCGATTGCTGCGAAATGAAATAGGCGCGTTCGGCTTCCGGCATGTCCTTGATCTTCTGAAGCGATTCCAGCCCTTTCAGGATCTCTGAATCCCCGCGTGACCCTTCGAACCGGCCAAGACGTGCATCAACCGTTGAAAGCAGTGTCAGGGCATCAGTGTTCTGCGGGTCTTCCGCCAGAACGGCCTCGTAAAGGGCCTGTGCCTTGGCGATTTGACCCTTGCGATGCAGAACGATCGCCTCTTTCAGAACGGGATTCTCCAGCATGTCCATGAATAGATCCCCTGCAAATAGCGCCCATCCCGGACCGCCGCACAATAACACCAAGATCATGCCTTTAGGTCCTCAGATCAAGCGTCGTCCGTCCAGAAGTCCTGCTTTCCTGTTCCGTCCTCGCCCCGCCTCGCCTACACTTCCCCCAAACTCAGCCAACATGGACGCGGCAATGACCCCTGAACTGATGGCCCATCACATGGGCCTCGACATCCCCGATTTCGACAATATCGGCTATTATGGCGCCGACTACGGCACGATGAAACCCTACCACAAGGTGGGAAACCTGCTGTTCCTTTCTGGCCACGTCGCCCAGATCGGGACCGAGATCACCCACAAGGGCCGCCTTGGCCAGAACCTGACCACGGAACAAGGCTACGCCGCTGCCCGCCAGACCGGCCTCAATGTGCTGGGCGGCATCAAGCAGGCAGTCGGTTCTCTGGACCGCGTCAAGTCCATCGTGCGCACCCTGAATTTCGTCGTCTGCACGCCCGACTACGAAGACGTCCACAAGGTGTCCTCCGGCCTCTCTGACCTGTTCGTCGAGGTCTTCGGCCGTGACATGGGCCTTGGCGGTCGCGCCACCATCGGCATCATGGCCCTTGCCGGTGGTGTCTGCTTCGAGACCTGGGCGACGGTGGAACTGAAGGACTGATCGCATCCGTCCAGCCAAGATCGCAACCTTCCTCACGCCAGAAAGAACCCGTCCTCTTTCTTCCAATAGGCCATCAGATCGGCGCACAGCCGGCACGGCAGCCCCATCTCCTGCATGATGTGCAAATCCACCCCGACCAGCGCCGACGTCCGCCAGGTGTCCAGCGCAATCGCCTCCGATTCCTGGCCGGAAAACACAGACTCCAACCCGGACGCGGCCGAGGCGAGGATGAACACCAGTTCCAGCGCCGGAAGGTTGGGCTTCTGCTCGGCCACGCGCGCGGCAAGTCGCCGGGCGTCCCCCTGCCCCGACAACAGGAAGTTCAGCGAAAACTCGCACAGGCCGTCAATATCACTGATACCACGCAACATCCGCCAAGCTTGGCAGAGAGCTTCCCCCACGTCACGCCCGTTTTTCCCAACGGGCCGCGCTCCGCCGATGCCCGCCCTCAGGCCTTGTCCCGCACCTTCAGGGCCGAGCCGACCGGAAACACCTCGAACCGCCCGATCTTCCGCAACAGATCCGACAGCCGCGCCGAGCCATAGGTCCGCGGGTCAAAGTCGGGATGCAACTGCGTGATCACCTGCCCCAGATGGCCCAGACTGTAGTCGTCCTGATCCGGATCGATCTTCTTCATCGCATCCAGAATGAACGGGATCGCCTTGACCGGCGCCTCCTTGACCACCTGCGGCTCGGGTGCTGGTTCCGCGCGGCCCGGCTTGGGCGCAGCCACCGCCTCTCCGCCGACGATATTCTCGATCAAGACAAACCGGTTGCAGACCTTGCGCAGGCTCTCCGGCGTCTTGGCCTCGCCGATTCCGATCACTTGCAACCCATCTTCGCGGATGCGCGAGGCCAGCCGGGTAAAGTCGCTGTCCGATGACACCAGCACAAAGCCATCCACCTTGCCCGCGTGCAGAATGTCCATCGCGTCAATCACCAACCCGATGTCTGACGCATTCTTGCCCTTGGTGTTGGCCGATTGCTGATGCATCACCAGCCCCAGATCGCGCGCCTGTTCCTTCCACTGGCCCAAGGCCTGGCTGGACCAGTCCCCATAAACCCGGCGCAACGACGGCTCGCCAAAACTGGCGATCTCATCCAGAATGGCAGAGGCATGCCGCGCCGGGATATTGTCGGCATCGATCAGCACGGCCAGAAACGGGGCACTGCGGGGGGAAAGCATGGCGACCTCCTGTCGGTTGCACCAGCCTTACTGGCAGGGGGTCGTCACCTCAACCGTATAAGTGGTCTTGCCCACCCCGACCGGGGGATGCCCCACAACCCGCACCACCAGATCACACGCCTGCACCATCACCGTCCACAGATCCGCGCCATCCTTGTCCGTCCCCGTATTGCTGACCGACCCGATCGGCGCCTGATGCACCGCGTCTGCCACCGCATCGCTGTGCAGGATCGCCGCAATCTTCTCGGCGCTGTCATAAAACCCCGACAACGCCGCCGCAGCAGGCGAGGCCACCAGCGCCAACACCAAACCCCATTTCATGCCACCACCCCCACAGCCTTCGCCCCCAACACCCGCAAAGCCTCGCCCGGAGCAATCCCCAACAACAGCCCCCGCTGCCCCGCATTGATCCAGACCCGCTCCGCCCCGCAGACACGCGCCTCAATCACGGTGGGCACCATCTTCTTCTGCCCAAACGGAGAAATCCCCCCCACCTTATACCCCGTGACCTTCTCCGCCTTGGCCGGAGGCATCATGGCAGCCGCCTTCCCCCCAAACGCCGCCGCCACCTTCTTCATCGACAAAGTCCGGTCCGAGGGAATGACACAACACGCCGCCTTCCCATCCACCTCCACCATCAAGGTCTTGAGCGTCACCCCCGCCTCCAACCCCAAAGCCCGCGCCGCCGCCATCCCCACCGCATCGGCATTGGGATCATAGTCATAAGGATGCAGCGAGACCAAAACCCCCGCCGCCTCCAGCATTTTCAACCCTTGAGTTGACCCCATGCTTGCCTCCGTAGGTCGGGGTCCACCCCGACTCTCCCAAACCCTGCCCCGCCGAACGCGCCCAAGCAACCCCGTAGGTCGCGGTGCACCCCGATTCCGCGACGACGGCAAAGGTTCGCGAAATCACGCACGCTGCGCATTCTAGCTCTGAACGCATTTTGCCAAAACGTGAGCCGCCAAGAAATCTGAACCCAATATAGCAATAGAAATTGCCACATATCGAGGATGTCCTTTCCAAAGCTTATTTCCAAACGGGTCTTGCCAAGTCATGTAATCGAATAAGTCACGCCTGAACTGCGCTCGCCTCATTTCGAAAAGGAAATATAGGAAATATAGCGCCAGAAAGAAGATATCTGCGTGCCATGGCCTGATTTTGCACAACTGATCCACTCGTGTTCATTCCCGCAAGTGTTGCCTTGAACGCCTTTATGCTCATAGTTACATCTAACAGCCAGCGTAGGGTGCGTGCTCGCACGCACCACCTCTGTAGGGCGGGGTTAACCCCGCCGCCCCCACCGCCCGGCCCGCGAAAGCTTTCGCGGGCGTTCGCCCCTCAAAACGGTCCACTGGACCGTTTTGCCCCCCGGCAAGCCGGGGGTCGGGGCTCACCCCACAACCATCCCCGAACAATCCCGCGTCTTCAACACCTCCGCCAGCCGTTCCGCCTTGGCCTTGCCATCCCCCTGAATGGCAAAGACCCCGTCCAGCACCGGAGCCCACAGCGTCGGGCGGCTGACGATCTGGCCGCAGACCTTCAGCACCACCTCTTCCTTCACATGCGCCATCGTGAAACTGGCCAGCGGCGTGATGCGGTTTTCCTTCAGCGTCACAACAACACGGGGCCGGTTGTAATCCATCTCGACCGAGACGCCCAGAATGTCCCCCGGCGCAATCTCCACCACATCGCCGCCCTGTTCCACGGTGACAATCGCCACCTCCCCGGCGCGGGCGGCGGCCCCGGTCAGGATCAGAAGCGCCAAAGCCAGCCCAACCCGCATCCCGTGCAATCCCCAGTTAACAGACCCCTAACAAAATTCGCAAATCACAACCAAAACAAAGCCTTACCCCACATTGCACGCGTGCAATACCCCCATTTCATCTGTTCCCAAATATCCACGGGGATTTCTCAAAGGGGGGCGTGCCCCCCTTTGAGGCGGGGGTGCGGGGGCGGCAGCCCCCGCCGCCTCCCCTCAATACACCACCACCGCCCGGATCGACTTGCCCGCATGCATCAGATCGAACCCTTCATTGATCCGCTCTAAAGGCAGCACATGGGTGATCATCGGGTCGATCTCGATCTTGCCATCCATGTACCAGTCGACAATCTTCGGCACATCCGTCCGGCCACGCGCGCCACCAAACGCCGTCCCCTTCCAGACCCGCCCCGTCACCAGCTGGAACGGCCGCGTCTCGATCACCGCCCCGGCCGGAGCCACGCCGATGATGATCGACTGCCCCCAGCCCCGGTGGGTGCACTCCAAAGCGTCCCGCATGACCTTCACGTTGCCCGTGCAGTCAAACGAGTAATCCGCCCCGCCGATCTTGTCGAACGGGGTCTTGGTCAGGTCAACGATCGCCTGCACGACCGAGCCGGTCAGCTTCTTGGGGTTCACGAAATGGGTCATCCCGAACCGCCGCCCCCACTCCTCCTTGTCGTCATTCAGATCGACGCCGATGATCATGTCGGCCCCGGCCATCTTCAGGCCTTGAATGACATTCAGCCCGATCCCGCCAAGCCCGAAGACCACCGCCTTGGCCCCCGCCTCGACATTGGCCGTGTTCAGCACCGCGCCAATCCCGGTGGTCACGCCGCAGCCAATGTAGCAGATCTTGTCGAACGGCGCGTCATCCCGCACCTTGGCCAGCGCGATTTCCGGCACCACCGTGTGGTTCGCGAAGGTTGAACACCCCATGTAGTGATAGATCGGCGTGCCATCCAGCATCGAGAACCGCGTGGTCCCGTCCGGCATCAGCCCCTGCCCCTGCGTCGCGCGGATCGCGGTGCACAGGTTGGTCTTGCGGGAAAGGCACGACGGGCACTCCCGGCACTCCGGCGTGTACAGCGGGATGACGTGGTCGCCCGGTTTCAGCGTCTTCACCCCCGGCCCCACAGCAATCACCACGCCCGCGCCCTCATGGCCCAGAATGGCCGGAAACAGGCCTTCCGGGTCAGCGCCCGACAGGGTGAATTCGTCGGTGTGGCAGATGCCGGTGGCCTTGATCTCGACCAGAACCTCGCCCTCTTTCGGGTCCGCCAGGTTCACTTCCATCACTTGCAGGGGTTGGCCAGCGGCCAAGGCTACGGCGGCGCGCGTACGCATCAGGGTTCTCCCAGAATTATTCAGGTTCATGACTTTGGCGCGCAGGCTGGGGCAGCGAGGCGCAAATTGCAACGTCGTTTTGCGGCATCGCCCGCCGGTTTTTCGACCATCCTATCCGGGTTTATGGACGCCTGCGGCACCGCTTGCCAAACTGCCCCGGATATGACCTGCACCGATTGGAGACTGTCATGCACCCCCGGATCATGCTGCCGTTGCTGTGTTTGTCGCTGTCCGCCTGTATCCCGCCTGAAACCGGTCCGGCCCCGGCCCCGATGCCGGATCTGGCCCAATGCGGCGGCGATGCCCTCTACGCCCTGATCGGCCAACCGGCCACAGCCCTGCCGGACAAGGGCGGCTGGGCGGCCCTGCGCATCATCAAACCCGGGATGATGGTGACGATGGATTACGCGGCCACCCGTCTCAACGTCCATGTCGATGGGTCGGACCGCATCCTCGCGCTGGCCTGTGGCTAAGCAAAAGGCCCCGGAGCGATCCGGGGCCTTCGATTTCAACCAGACGTCTGGCTTACGAGGCCTTGTACGCGGTGTGGCAGGCGCCGCAGGCCCCGCCGACATCCTTCAGACCGGCCTTGACCGTATCAAGGCTGGTGGTGTCCAAAGCAGTGGCGGCTTTGCCAAGATCGCCGGCCTTGGCGGTAAAATCGTCCCACGCGCTCCAGATAGCCGGCTTGGCATGCGAGGCGGGGTCGGTGGTCTGGTTCTTGAACTTGACCAGAATGTCGGCGGCATTTGCAACCAGCGTGGCCTTGGCGGCAGCGGCGGCGGTGGCGTCAAACGCCGCCTTGCCTGCGGCCATGTCACCCAAAACCTTCATGGCGCCGCCGTTCGCGTCCATCAGATCTTGCCGCGCCTTGGCGTCCGGATCGGTCGCAGAGCCGGCATAGGCAAGGCCCCCAACCAGAATAAGGCCGAGGATAAGGGTCTTTGTGGTCAATTTCATGTTTCCGGGCTCCCTGCAGGACATGTCAGGCGACTATAGGTGGGGCTTCGTGAACAAGAATACGGACTTTAGTCTGAAAGACTGAAGCTCACGCGATTGTCATTGGGAAAATCAGGGGGTTGCTTGCCCAAGCGGCGCTCTTTTCAGCGCTCCGCTGCGGCAGGCGGCTTGGAATGGCAGGAACAATATGAGAACATATCGCCATGTCCTACCGCCGAATCCTCTCGCTTTGGTTTCCCCGCCTCGCGGCTGAACGCGCCCTGCGGCTGCGGCGCGATGTGCTGCCGATGCCCTTCGCCATCGTGGCTGACCGGAACGGCGCACAGGTCCTGACCTCGCTGAATATCGAGGCCGAGGCGGCGGGTCTGCGGCTGGACCAACCCCTGCGCGACGCCTCCGCCATGTGCCCGAACCTCTTGACCCAGGCGGCAGACCCACTGGCCGAGGCCGCCTTCCTGACCATCCTGCGCCGCTGGGCCGGCAAGTTCAGCCCCTGGGTGGCCGAGGAGCCCCCCGCCGCCTTGGTCATCGACCTGACCGGCTGCGCGCATCTGTTCGGCGGCGAAGCGGCCCTGCTCGCCCAGCTGGAGGAAGACTGCGCCGACCTTGGCCTGACGCTCCGCGCCGGGGTGGCCGACACCCGTGGCGCCGCCTGGGCTCTCGCCCGCTATGCCGGGCGGCAGGCGCAACCCACCCGCAACGGCGACGCGATTGACCAGGAGGCGCGGGCCACCCGCTCCCGCGCCGTCAAGCGACCCGGCTGGGAAAGGGGCGGCATGGCCCCTGTCGTCGGCGCCGCCCCCCTGCCGCAGGGCATGATCGCCACCCCCGGCCACATGCGGCAGGCTTTGGGTGACCTGCCCCTGCCCGCCCTGCGCCTGTCTGTTGAGGCGATCGAGGGCCTCAACCGCCTCGGCCTGCGTCGGGTGCGTGACATCATGGACCTGCCGCGCGCGGCCCTCGCCCGCCGCTTCGGCGCCGACACCCTGCGCCGTCTGGATCAGGCCCTGGGGCTGGAGCCTGAACCCGTGGCCCCCGCCCGCGTGCCCCTGCACTTCGCCACCCGCCTGACCTTCCCCGACCCGATCGGCCTGACCGAAGACATCACCGCCGGCCTCGACCGCATCCTTGCGCCTTTGTGTGACAAACTCCGCGCCGCCGCCCGGGGTGCGCGCCGCATCCGGCTGGAGGCCTACCGCACCGACAACAAGGTCGAGCGCCTCGACATCGGCCTCGCCCGCCCCGCCGACCGGCCCGACACGATCCGCCCCCTGATCCTGCTGAAGCTTGACAGCATCGACCCCGGCTTCGGCATCGACTGCCTCCGGCTGGAGGCGCTGGAGACCGAACCCCTGCATGCCGTCCAGCACAGCGGCCATGGCGAGGCGTCGGCCGCCGCCGCCGCCCGCCAGACCTCCGATCACGCGCTGGCCGACCTGATCAGCAAACTGGGCACACGCCTGGGCACCGAAAACGTCACCCGCCTGCACCCCGGCGAAAGCCATATCCCGGAGAAGGCCGCCCAAACCCTCGCCGCCGCCTGGTCGGCCCCGCACCCCGCGCCTTGGCCCGCGCCCCGCGCGCCGCGTCCCCTGACCCTGTTCCGCCCGGAATCCGTCACCGCCCCCGAAGACCCCACCCCGCCCGCCCGCTTTCGCTGGCGCCGCCGCGACCTTGTCACCCGCGTCGCCTCGGGGCCTGAACGCATCAGCCCGGAATGGTGGCTCGACGATCCCGACTGGCGCTCCGGCCCGCGCGACTACTGGCGGGTGGAGGTGGAAGGCGGCGAGCGCCTCTGGCTGTTCTACGCCCATGGCGGAGAGATGTCGGGCGGCTGGTTCTGTCAGGGCCTTTTCGCCTGACACCAGCGCAGGCGGCACCGGCAGAGCCTCCGGCGGGGATATTTGGACAAGTATGAAAGAGCAAGCGCGGCTCTTTCCCCTTTCATACTTGTGAAAATATCCCCGGGTGGGTCCGGGAGGGCAGGCGGCCCTCCCGGCGCTGATGGAGCAGACACAAGCCTCAAGGCAGGCGGTTCAGCAGATCCAAAGACGCATATCCATCCGGCACCACCCCGATCGAGCCTTGAAACGCCCGGATCGCACTTTGCGTCAAAGGCCCGATCCGGCCATCCGCCCCGCCCGCGTTGAACCCGGCCAGCGTCAGGCGGTGTTGCAAGGCGATGCGCTCCTCCAACGTCAGGGCGCGCAGATCGCGGGGCCACGCGGCCTGAATCGGCCCGCCACCCAGAATGCGGTCGCCCAGATGCCCGACGGCGATGACATAGGCGTCGGCGGGGTTGTAATGCTCGATGACATGGAAGTTGGGGCAGATCAGAAACGCCGCCCCCCGCGCCCCGCCCGGCAGCAGAACCGAGGACGGCCCGCAATCCGGCAAGTCGCCACCACCCGCCCGCACCACGCCCATCGCCTGCCATTCGGCCGCCGTATGGTGCACCTTCTCCCCCGACAGCCGGTAATCGAAGCCCGCGGGCAGCGTGATCTCTACCCCCCAAGGCTCGCCTTTCCGCCAGCCATACCGCGCCAGAAACGCGGCGGTAGAGGCCAGCGCGTCGCCCGGGTCCTCGCCCCAGATATCCCGCCGTCCGTCGCCGTCAAAATCCACCGCCAGCGCCAGATAGCTTGACGGCATGAACTGCGTATGTCCCATCGCCCCGGCCCAGCTGCCCCGCATCGCCGAAGGCGCAACATCGCCCTCTTGCAGGATGCGCAAAGCCGCCAGCACCTCGCGTTCGAAATAAGCCCCGCGCCGCGTGGACGAGGCCAGCGTCACCAAAGCCGCCACCGTCGGAATATCGCCCCGCACCACCCCGTAGCTGCTTTCCAGCCCCCAGATCGCCAGCAGCACCTGCCGGTCAACGCCATACCGCGCCTCGATCCGGTCCAGAAGATGATCGCGCGTCTTCAGCGCCGCCTGCCCCGCCGCAATCCGGTCTGCCGACACGGCCTTGTCAAGGTAATCCCAGATCGTGCGGGTGAATTCGGTCTGGTTGCGGTCTTTCTCGACCACATCCGGGCGCAGCATCACGCCCGCCAGCGCCGCATCCAGCGTCGCAGCCCCAATCCCCGCCGCCGTGGCCCTTGGCCGAAAGGCCGCGATCCAAGCCCCCACATCCCCTGTCGTCACCGAAATCTCCTGCCCCGCCCGCAGCGCCTGCCGGGTCGGCGGCTCGGCCAGCGCCTGACGTCCCCCGCACAGAAGGACACCCAGCAGCAAACCTGACCCGATTGCACGACCCATGCGCCTTTCTCGCAAAGGCACGCCGCCGCCACAAGCCAGACATAAGCGAGCCACAACTCGAAGTTAACGAATCCTTCCAAGGGGCCAAGTCCGCTTCCGATGGCGCAAGCCAGCCAAGAAAACATCGCCGCCTGAGAGCAGTCCAGGCCAAGGCGTCAGATTTGAGATGGGGTAGAAGATGAGCAGTTATGTGGTCAAAGGCATAAAGCAGACCCTCGCGGGACAGACGATCACCGACACGCAGGCCGCCTCCCTGACACTTGAGAGCACGGGCGCCAGCGGCGGCTTCAGCTTCACCTACAAATCCGGCGGCCCCTCGGACACCCAGATGGCGGCTGTCACGCTCAACCCGCTCGACACGACCTTCACCTTGAACGGCAAGGATGTCGCCACCTCGTTCGACGTCCTGATGGGGGCGGCAAACTGGCACGGCACCCGCGTGCAGATGATGGAGATCGTCGATCCCACCAACGGGGTCCGGTATTTCTTTCAGCTTCAAGGCTCCGCCGACGCCGTCCTGACCACGACAAACTGGAAGAACCTGTTTGCCAACACCAACGTCTTCCACCCCAGCCTGTATCAAGAGGGCAGCCTCGTCACGCTCAACAAGTTTTCCAATGAAACGCAATCCGGCTCGGGGGGCGGTTCGGGCGGCGGTTCGGGCGGCGGCGGCGGCACGGGGGGCGGCGGTGGCAGCGGCGGCGGCACCGGGCCCACCGGCGCCGACATCCTGCACGGCACCGACGGCAATGACACCCTGACCTCGGCCACCGGGCATGACAAGATCTACGCGGGCGCCGGGGATGACACCATCATCCTCGACACGTCGGACCCTTTGACCGCCAAGGCCTTTCTGGACGGCAGCGCAATCTCTGGCGGCGCCGGAACCGATACGCTGTCCTTCGATCTGTCGCCCATCACCTCGCATGTCCTGATCAACATCGACCTGAAACTGGGAACCGCCGGGCTGGCTGGCACCGGCCACACGCCCACTACCCTGCAATCGGTCGAGAATATCCGGATTTCCGGTGCCGGCGCCCTGCATGACATTGCCATCATCGGCAGCGACGGCGGCAATCTGATCGACCTGACCGGCAGCCATTTCGGCACGGTCAAGATTGACGGCGGTGGCGGCGCCGACACCCTGCGGGGCATCAGCGGCATCACCAAGATCGACGCCGGGGCAGGCAATGACGTGGTCGAGGTCACCGACGGCTCGCACCATATCCTCGGCAACACCGGCAACGATTTCATCACCAATTTCGGCGCGGGGGACATGTATGCCGACGGCGGCGCCGGCAATGACATTCTTCAGGGCGGCAGCGGCAGCGACAAGCTGTTCGGCTTTACCGGCGCAGACATCCTGCTGGGCGGCGGCGGCCAAGACAGCCTGTACGGCGGCCTTGGCGATGACAAGGTCTTCGGCGGCACCGGGGATGACATGCTCTTCGGCTCCGACGGCAACGACACGCTGGACGGCGTGTCGGGCCAGGACACCATCTCGGGCGGGATCGGCAACGACGTGATCTATGGCGGCACCGGCAACATGGTGGCGATCTATGGCGGCGACGGCAATGACGCCATCACCTCGGGTGGCCTGTCCGGCCCCTCCGGCGCGGGCGGCGTTCAAAGCGAGGCGCTGCATGGCGACAAGGGCAATGACACCCTGACCGGAGACTGGGGCCAGAACATCTTCGACGGCGGCGCCGACTACGATCTGATGCAGGGCTTCGTGTTCGACGGCACCAACAAGGTCGGCGATGGCGCGCAGGACACCTTCATCCTCAGCGGCCCGTCCAGCCATGGCGCCGTCGGGATCTCTGACGTGGTCACCTATTTCGAGGTCGGGATCGACAAGCTGGATCTGTCAGAGCTGGGCATTGCCATGCACCTGACCACCGGCCCCTTCCTCCACAACAAGCTGGCGCAACTGCACTATGACGCCGCCACCGGCCTGCTGGAGGCCGATCTTGACGGCAAGGGCAAGGTCAGCTGGATGGCCGAGGTGTTTACCATCGGCCATGCCGATCTGACCAACGCCGATTTCATCTTCTGACCCCCCCGCGCTGCCATCTGCCACGCGGGGGCATCACGTCAGGCGACCCGGCGCAGGTCGGGCCGGTCCTGCAGCAGGCGCAGGATTTCGGCATTCTGCCGCTCCAGCCGGTGCAGGTGGTCCTGCAGTTCGGCAATCGTGCGGTTGCCGGTGTTTTGCAGCAGGAAGACCATCAGGAAGGTGCTGATCGTGGTTCCGGTGTTGATCACCAGTTGCCAGGTGTCGGAATAGCCGAACACCGGCCCGCTGACGGCCCACAGCAGCACAATGGCCACCGCTGCCAGAAACGCCGAAGGCCGGCCAAGCGCCGCAGAAATCCACTCCGCCAGCACTTCAAAGCGGCTTTTGATGAAAGCTTTCATAGTCATCTCCTTGCGACCGGCCATCTTGGGCGGCGCGGCAAGGAGGAACCCTCGTTAGCGCTGCCCTGACGGCACGGTCAATCGACTGAGGGTTGGCATTTGGATCAGGTCCATGGTGAAGTGGAATCACGTTCCACAGGGGCCGGATACACCACGCCGCTCAACCGGGCAAGTCACGAAGTCCTGATGGGTCAGCGTGGCTTGCGGGTGACCTTGCGCTTGATCGCATCCCGCTTGGCCTTGAAGCCCGCCGGTTTGCGCGCCGCATAACGCCCACCTTTCGACGATGGCGCCCGCAGTGCCCCCCCCTCGATCGACAGCAGTTCCAGCGTCAGCCCCCCCGTCACCGGCGTCGCCTCCACCAGCCGCACCAGCACCCTTTGCCCCAGCCCGATCACCACCCCAGTATCCGACCCGGTCAAGGTCTGGCTTTGCTCGTCATAATGATAGAACTCGCGCCCGATAGACCGGATCGGCACCAGCCCATCCGCCTGCGTCTCGTCCAGCTTCACGAACAGCCCGAACTTCTGCACGCCCGAAATCCGCCCCGGAAACTCCGCGCCAACCCGGTCCGACAGGTAAGCCGCCAGATACCGGTCGGTGGTATCCCGCTCCGCCGCCATCGACCTGCGCTCGGTGTCCGAGATCAGCTTCCCCGTCTCGGCCAGATTCTCGACATCCCACGGAGAAAGCCCATCCTTGCCCCAGCCATGCGCCGAAATCAGCGCCCGGTGCACAATCAGGTCCGAATACCGGCGAATGGGCGAGGTAAAATGCGCATAGTTCCGCAAAGCCAACCCGAAATGCCCAAAGTTATCCGGGCTATAGTAAGCCTGCGTCATCGACCGCAAAGTCGAGATGTTCAGCAACTCATCAAACTCGGTATCCTGCGCCTGTGACAGCAACCGGTTCAAATGCGCCGTCTTCAACACCTGCCCCTTGGCCAGCGTGAAGCCCGAAGCCTCCGCCACTTCCCGCAAGCTGTCCAATTTCTGCGGCGAAGGCTCCTCATGTACCCGGAACAGCAACGGCCGCTTCAGCCGAATGAGTTCCTCCGCCGCCGCCACATTGGCCAGCACCATGAACTCTTCGATCAGCTTGTGCGCGTCATACCGTTCCGCAAAAGAAACCGAGGACACCTTGCCATCCTCCCCCAGCACAATCTTGCGCTCCGGCAGTTCCAGCTCCAACGGCTGCCGCGCCTCGCGCGCCCGCTTCAACGCCTCATAAGCCCCATAAAGCGGATTGATGAAGTCCAGCAGCGGCTCCGTCACCGCATCCGCAAACCCCTCCCGCGCCGCCTGCACCTGCGCGTAAGACAAGGCCCCCTTCGACCGCATCAGCCCCCGGCTGAACGCATGCCGCAGCTTCTGCCCCTGCGCATCAATCACCATGCGAACGGCCAGACAGGCCCGGTCCACATGCTGGTGCAGGGAACACAGGTCGCCAGACAGAATATCCGGCAACATCGGCACAACACGGTCGGGGAAGTAGCTGGAATTCCCCCGCCGCCGCGCCTCGCGGTCCAGCGCAGAATTCGGCGTCACATAATGCGCCACATCCGCAATCGCGACCCACAGCACAAACCCGCCCGGATTCGCCGGATCGCTATCCACCTCCGCACAGACCGCATCATCCCGATCCCGTGCATCCGGCGGGTCAATGGTCAGGAGATTAAGGTCCCGCAAATCCTCGCGCTGCCCCATCGGTGCTGCCACACACGCGTCAGCTTCCGCAATCACCGCATCCGGAAACGCATCCGGTATCCCATGCTGATGAATGGCAATCAGCGACACGGCGCGAGGCCCATTCGGGTCCCCCAACCGCGCCACCACCCGCGCCTGCGGCAAGCCCATAGACCGCTTGCCCACCAACTCCGCCTCAACCAGTTCCCCATCCCGGGCGTCAAAGGTCGCATCCCTTGCGACACGCCATTCCTTGTCAGCGCCCTTGTCGATCGGAACAATCCGCCCGCCTTCCGCGCCAGACCGGAAGATCCCCAGCACCTTCAAAGGATTGCCGCCCAAAGCCCGGATCAGCCGCGCTTCATAGCCATGATCATCCGCCTCGACCTTGGTCAACCGCGCCAGAATCTTGTTCCCCGCCCCCAGCGCCGGATCGCCCTTCTGCGGGACAATCAGAATTCTGGGCCCATCCGTCGGCACCCCCGCCTCCAGCGGCCTTGCAAACAGATCGCCATTCGAATCCGGCGCCAGCACCTCCAGCACCGCAACCGGCGGCAAGGCATCCGCCTCGATATACCGCCGCGCCACCCGCGTGACGGCACCCTCCGCCTCCAGCTCCTTCAGCATGCGCTTCAGGTCAATGCGGGCATCCCCCTTGATCCCGAAAGCCTTGGCGATATCGCGCTTGGCCAACAGGGTGGGGTTGTCAAGGATCCACTGCCGGATCTGGTCTTTTGTGGGAAGAGTATTCATCCCCCGCCCCTAGCACGACAGCCCCCGCCCGAAAAGCCAGAACCCGAAGGCCCGTGCCAAAGCCGAGGCCCCCGGCGGCGGTATTTGACCAAAGTGCAAACCCGAGAGCCCCTTTCCCTTGCTCTTTGCCCAAATACTCTCCGGGGGCCCGGGGGTGGAAAACCCCCGGCGCGGGGCGAAGCGCGGCATTCTCTGCAGAATCGCAACCCTTCCTTAACCATTCCCCATCAATCTCCCACCATGTCCAACTACATCCGCCCCCACATCCCCGGCGCCACGATCTTCTTCACGGTCGCCCTCGCCCAGCCCGGCTCCGACCTCCTGATCCAGGAGATCGAGCCCCTCCGCCAAGCCGTCCGCCTGACGCGCCTGGACCGCCCATTCGAGATCAACGCCTGGGTCGTGCTGCCCGACCACATGCACTGCATCTGGACCCTGCCGCCCGATGACGCCGACTTCTCCACCCGCATGGGCGCCATAAAGTCCCGCTTCTCGCGCGCTGTTTCCAGTAGGGTGGGGTTAAACCCCACCCTACGCAGCGCCTCCATGATCAAGAAGGGCGAGTCCGGCATCTGGCAACGCCGCTTCTGGGATCACCACATCCGCGATGCCGCCGATTTCACGGCCCACTTGCACGCCTGCTGGAACGACCCCGTCCGCCATGGCCTCGTCACACGTCCGCAGGATTGGCCCTTCTCCTCCTGGCACCGCGACCACGCGCTGGCGCAGGCGGCGTAGGGTGGGGTTATAACCCCACCCTACCTCCTCCCCGCGGCCCGCGTAGGGTGGGGATATATCCCCACCTTCCTGCCTGACAGACCAAGCGACTCACTGGCCACCTCACCCCCGCCACGCTACAGTGTTCCCCTAATGTTCACGGTATCCCACCAACCCCATGCCCTTCACCGAACTCAGCGCCACCTCCAACTTCACCTTCCTCACCGGGGCCTCCCACCCTGAGGAGTACATCCTGCGTGCCGCTGAACTCTCCCAATCCGCCATCGCCATAGCCGACCTCAACTCCGTCGCAGGCATCGTGCGCGCCCACACCAAGGCCCGCGAACTCGCCCGTGACGGCGGGCCCCAACTCCGCCTGATCCCCGCCGCCCGCCTCCAGCTGCAATCCGGCTTCACCCTGACCGCGCTGCCCCAACACCGCGCCGGCTGGGGCAACCTCTGCCGCCTCCTCACCAAAGGCCGCACCTGCGCCCCAAAGGGCGAATGCCACCTCACCCCGCATGACCTGCTGGAGTGGGGAGAGGGTCTGGCCCTGCTGATCCATCCGAAAAGCATGGCGCAGGCGCACCCCTCCCCGAATGACCCGCCAAGGTCGCAGACCGAACCCTCAGGCCAGCCGGACGGCTGGACGCATGTGGTGCAGCGCCTGACCCACCGCTTTCCCGGCCAGTGCCACCTGATGCTGTCGCCCGGCTATGACGGTCAGGACAGCGCGCGCTTTGCCCGCCTGTCCGCCTTGGCCCAGCGCCTCAATCTCCCCACCGTGGCCTCGGCCCAGCCGATGATGCACCACGGACAGCGCCGCAAACTGGCCGATGTGCTGACGGCCATCCGTCTTGGCTGCCGGATCGAGGATCTGGGGCAAAACGCCGCCCGCCATGCCGAACAACGCCTGCGGTCCGAAACTGAAATGCTCCGCCTCTTCAAAGGCTTCGAACCCGCCGTCCACCGCGCGGGCGCCCTCGCGGACTCTCTCAAATTCTCCCTCGATGAACTCCGCTACGAATATCCCTCCGAGGTGACGGGGGGCGAAACCGCCGCTGGCCGTCTGGCCCGTCTGGCGCAAGAGGGCCTCAAATGGCGCTACCCCGCCGGCATCCCCGACAAGGCGCAGGCCCAGATGGCGCACGAACTCACCCTCATCGGAAAACTCAAATACGAGCCCTATTTCCTCACCGTCCACGACATCGTCAAATTCGCCCGCGAACGCGGCATCCTCTGCCAAGGCCGTGGCTCCGCCGCCAATTCCATCACCTGCTACGCCTTGGGCGTCACCTCCGTGAGCCCGGAAATCGGCACCATGGTCTTCGAACGCTTCGTCTCCGAAGCCCGCAACGAACCGCCCGACATCGACGTCGACTTCGAACACGAACGCCGCGAAGAGGTCATCCAGCACATCTACCAACGCTACGGCCGCCACCGCGCCGGCCTCTGCGCCACCGTCATCCACTACCGCGGCAAACGCGCCGTCCGCGAGGTCGGCCGCGCCATGGGCCTGACCGAGGATACCCTCTCGGCCATGTCCTCACAAATCTGGGGTTTCGGCTCCTCCAAAACCATGAACGAACAACGCCTGACCGAAATCGGCCTAGACCCCACCGACCGCCGCCTCCAACTCACCCTCCAACTCATCGAAGAAATCCAAGGCTTCCCCCGTCACCTCTCCCAACACGTCGGCGGCTTCATCATCACCGAAGGGAGGCTCGACGAACTCGTCCCCATCGAAAACGCCACGATGGAGGACCGCACCGTCATCTGCTGGGACAAAGACGATATCGACACCCTCGGCATCCTGAAAGTCGACATCCTCGCCCTCGGCATGCTGAGTTGCATCCGCAAAGCCTTCGACCTGCTGCAAAAACACCACCACACGGCCTACTCGCTCGCCACCCTCCCCCCCGAAGACCCGCAAGTCTACGAAATGCTCTGCCAGGCGGACTCCCTCGGCGTCTTCCAGGTCGAAAGCCGCGCCCAGATGAACTTCCTGCCGCGCATGCGCCCCCGCAACTTCTACGACCTCGTCATCCAGGTCGCCATCATCCGCCCCGGCCCGATTCAAGGCGACATGGTCCACCCCTACCTGCGCCGCCGCAACGGCCAGGAAATCGTCACCTTCCCCTCCGACGCCCTCGGTCGCGTCCTCGGCAAAACCCTCGGCGTCCCGCTGTTCCAGGAACAAGCCATGCAAATCGCCATCATCGGCGCCGGCTTCACCCCGACCGAGGCCGACCGGCTGAGACGCTCCCTCGCCACCTTCAAGAAACACGGCAGCGTTTCAGAATTCCACGACCGCTTCCTGACCGGCATGGCCGCCAACGGCTACGACGCCGACTTCGCCGCCCGCTGCTTTGCCCAGATCGAAGGCTTCGGCTCCTACGGCTTCCCCGAAAGCCACGCCGCCAGCTTCGCCCTGCTGGTCTACGCCAGCGCCTGGATCAAACACCATCACCCCGGCATCTTCGCCTGCGCGCTGCTGAATTCCCAACCCATGGGCTTCTACGCCCCCGCCCAGATCGTCCGTGACGCCCGCGAGCACGGCGTGGTGGTCCTGCCCCCCTCGATCAACGCCAGCCAATGGGACAACGTGATGGAGGATACCGACGAAGGCTTGGCCCTCCGCTTGGGCTTCCGCCAGATCAACGGCATGTCGGAAGACGAATCCCTCTGGATCACCGCCGCCCGCCGCAACGGCTATACCGCCGTCGAAGACGTCTGGCGCCGCGCCGGCGTCTCCCCCGCCACAGTGACCCGCCTCGCCGAAGCCGACTGCTTCGCCCCCCTGGGCCTGTCACGCCGAGACGCCCTCTGGGCCGCCCGCGCCCTGTCCGGTGACAAACCCCTCCCCCTTTTCGCCAACGACATCGACGGCGAAGGCATCGTGGAACCCGCCGTCCACTTCCGCACGATGACCGAAGGCGAGGCGGTGGTCGAAGACTACATCGCCATGCGCCTCACATTGCGCCAGCACCCCATGGCCCTCCTCCGCCCCTTCTTCACCCCGCAACAAGCCGGCCTCGGGGCCATCGAGGCCCCTCGCCCGGCGCTGTCGCGGAGAGCGGACACGTCAGCACACCCCTCCACCCGCAGCGCCCGTGACAAGGTCGGCATGGATATTTGACCCTGGATGAAACGGCAAAAGCCACGCCCTTGCCCTTGCTCCTGGCCAAATACTCCCGCCGGAGGCTCTTGACCCGAGCCGGTTGGCCGCAGGCCAGAGGCGAGATAAAGGCAATGCGCGGCACGCGCTCCTTCACATGACGCCTGCGACAGGCTCAGCCCTCGTCCTTCAGCAGCAACCCCAGCGCCACCAGGATCAGCACCACCCCCACCAGAACGGTCACCGGCGGTGCGCCATGGCCCAGCGCCAGTTCCCACAGGATGACCCAGACCGGCACCAGATAGGTATAGGCCATCACCTTGGCCGAGGGCAGCCGCAGGCTGGCATATTGCAGCAGAACAAACGTCATCGACGAGGCCGCGACTGACACATAGGCCAGACAGATCCACACGATCGCCGGCAGCGCCAGCCAATCGGTTGCCAGCACCGCCGAACCGCCCCACAGGCACAGCAGCCCAAACCCCGCCAGCATCGTGCCGAAGGTGAAGACCAAGGCGCTCTCGCCCCGGTTCAGCTTCCTGACCATCGGCGCATAGATCGCATGGGCAATGCAGCCGAAGAAATAGATCACCTCGCCCCGCCCGACATGCAGGCCCAGCATCGCGCCGACATCACCGCGAAAGATCACCCACAGCGCGCCCAGCGCCCCCAGGGTCAGCGCCAGCACCATCCGCCCGGTCGTCACCTGGCGCATCAGCAGCCAGCCAAACCCCGCCGCCATCACCGGCGTCAGCGTGAACACCGCCGCCGTCGGCACCGCGGCCGCCGTCCGCAAGCCCTCGAACATCAGCACGAAGTAGCAGGCCAACAGCCCGCCCAGCACCACAAACCGCCACGGCGCGGCCCAGGTTGCCCTTGGCACCCCCGTCGTCGCAAAGGCTGCCAGCCCCACCAGGGCCCCCGCCAGCCCGAACCGCGCCACCGTCAGCGCGGCGGGCGAGATCAAGGGCGCCGCCAACGCCCCAAGAGAGAACGACCCCGCCACCAGCGCCGAAAACGCCAGCATCGCCAGATGGCCAAGCTGCGGTCGCGTCAGGCTCACGCGCAGACCCAGCCCGCTGCCGCCTTCTTCAACACGGCCAGAAAGCTTTGCACCTTCAGCGTGCGATGCAGATCGACATGGGTCACGATCCACAGCGTCGAATCCCATTCAGCCGAGGGCGGCAGGATCTGCACCAGATCGGGATAACGCTCCGCCTCGCGCACCGGCAGGAAGCCAAGGCCCAGACCGGCCCGCACCGCCTCGCTGTTCGCCTCGGGCTCGCTGATCCGGTAGGTCACCGCATCGGCCGGCACCTGTTCGCGCAGCCAGCGGTAGAACGGTGCCCGCGCCTCAGGCTCGACATGGCCGATGAAGCGATGCCGGCCGAAATCCTGCGGTCCGGCCGGCGCGCCATGCGCCGCGACATAGGCCTTTGACCCGTACAGGGCCGCCGCCATCTTGACCAAGGGCTGCACCACATAATCGGGGTCTTCCGGCGCCGCCCCGGCCCGAATGGCCACATGCGCTTCGCCATAATCCAGCCGGAACAGCCGCATGTCGGAATAAAACCGGATCATCACATCCGCATGCGCCGCCTGAAACTCGGCAAAGACCGGCGTCAGGATATGGGCAATCCCGGAAATCGAGGTGACGACCAGTTCCCCCGTCACCGTCTCGCCCTGCCCCTTGATCCGGCTGACCAGTTGGCCGAACTGCTCTTCGGTGCGCTGCGCGGTGTTCAGCAGATCGCGCCCGGCCTCGGTCGGGGTATAGCCCCGGGCATGGCGCTGGAACAGCTTGGTGCCCAGCCGCTTCTCCAACGCGTCGATGTGGCGGATCACCGTGGCGTGGTGCACGCCCAGCACATCCGCCGCCCCCGACACCGTGCCCAGCCGGGCCACCTGATAGGCGGTGCGGATTTCATCCCAGGTATCGACCAGCATTTCTGTGCATCCCTGAACAAGACGTAGCTGATTTGGCTCAATTGCGCGCCAATCTGCAAGTGGCAATATGCCGCAACAGACACCGCCGAGGACGGCACATCAAGGATTTCGCCATGAACAAATGGATTTTTCTCGCCATCCGCGCCCTGCTGACCTTGGCCTTCGCCGCTGCCGGCATCGCCAAGCTGATGGGGGCAGAGATGATGGTCCACACCTTTGACGCCATCGGTGTCGGCCAATGGTTCCGCTATGTCACCGGCGCCATCGAGCTTGGCTCGGCCATTGCCCTCTGGGTTCCCGGCCTGACCGCCTATGCCGCAGGCCTTCTGGTCTGCACCATGATCGGCGCGCTGGCCGCCCACGCAATCTTCCTCGGCCTTGCCACCGCCCTGCCCGCCGTTGTCCTTGGCCTGCTGGCGGCAGCCACCCTTTACGCCAACCGCGCGCAACTGACGCGCTGAAGCTTGCGAACCCGCCCTCGCCCGCTTTAGATGGCGGGCGGAGGCCCCATGCACTTACCCCGCTTTTTCACCCTGCTGCGAGCCGCCCTCGCCCTGATCATGCTGGCCGCTGGCCTGGCCGTTCTGGCAAACTTCGACCGCATGGGCCACCGCTTTGCCGTGCTTGGGGCGGCGTCTTGGATGCATATCCCCGCCGGCCTGTTCCAGATCCTCGCCGCCGTGATGCTGATGGTGCCGGGCCGCATCGGCTATGGCGCAGCCCTGACCCTGATCGCTGGCCTTGCCGCCACCGTGGCCCATGCCGCGGCCCTGGGCTGGGATTCCGCCCCGCCTGCCATGGCGATTGCCGCCGTCGCCGCACTGATCCTTCACCGCAACACGGCCGACCTCAAGCGGTGACGCTTGACTCTTGCCCCTTCACCGCATATCCGACCCTGAATTCCCCGGAGGCCCAAGCTTCCGGTCCCTTGGCTTTTGCCGGGATCGCCATCCGTCAGCGCGTTGCGCCCACGGGTGTCGCACCCTATTTCGCCAAGATCGCCGCAACCGTAGGAGAGCGCCATGTTTGAAAGCCTGTCAGAACGCCTTGGCGGCGTATTCGACCGTCTGACCAAGGCCGGCGCGCTGTCCGAAGCTGACGTTGACGCCGCCCTGCGCGAAGTCCGCACCGCGCTGTTGGAGGCTGACGTTTCGCTGCCGGTCGCCCGCGACTTCATCAAGGCGGTGAAAACCCGCGCCACAGGGCAAGCCGTCACCAAGTCCGTCACCCCCGGCCAGCAAGTCGTCAAGATCGTCCATGATGAACTGATCGCCGTTCTGGCCGGCGACGGCCCGGCAGATGCGCTGAAGATCGACAACCCGCCTTCGACGATCCTGATGGTCGGCCTGCAAGGCTCGGGCAAGACCACCACCACGGCCAAGCTGGCCAAGCGGCTGAAGGAAAAGAACGGCAAGCGCGTGCTGCTGGCCTCCCTCGACACCAACCGCCCGGCCGCGATGGAGCAGCTGGCCATCCTCGCCGGACAGATCGGCGTCGACAGCCTCCCCATCGTCAAAGGCGAATCGGCGGTGCAGATCGCCAAGCGCGCCAAGACCCAGGCCTCACTTGGCGGCTATGACGTGCTGTTCCTCGACACCGCCGGCCGTCTGCACATCGACGAAGTCCTGATGGATGAAATCCAGTCCGTCCGTGACATCGCAAGCCCGCGCGAAACCCTGCTGGTGGTGGACGGCCTCACCGGCCAGGACGCCGTCAACGTCGCGACCGAGTTCAACGACAAGGTCGGCATCTCGGGCGTCGTCCTGACCCGGATGGACGGTGACGGTCGCGGCGGTGCGGCCCTGTCGATGCGCGCCGTCACCGGCAAACCCATCCGCTTCGTCGGCATGGGCGAGAAGATGGACGCCCTTGAAACCTTCGACCCCGACCGCGTCGCCGGCCGCATCCTCGGCATGGGCGACATCGTGGCGCTGGTCGAAAAAGCGCGTGAGACGTTTGAGGCCGAACAATCCGAACGCATGGCCCGCCGCTTCGCCAAGGGCCTGTTCAACATGAACGACCTGCGCAGCCAGCTGGAACAGATGCTCAAGATGGGCGGCATGCAGTCGATCATGGGCATGCTGCCCGGCATGGGCGGCATGGCCAAGGCTGCCGAAAAGGCCGGCTTTGACGACAAGATGCTGAAACGCCAGATCGCCCTCATCCAGTCGATGACCAAGAAGGAACGCGCCAACCCCGCCCTTCTGCAAGCCTCGCGCAAGCGCCGCATCGCGGCCGGCGCCGGACTAGAGGTCTCCGAACTCAACCGCCTGCTGAAACAGCACCAGCAGATGGCAGAGATGATGAAGAAAATGGGCAAGGGCGGCATGATGAAGCAAGCCATTTCCCAGATGCTCGGCAAAGGCGGCGGCCCGACCGGCGGCATGCCCGACCTCAAGAACATGGACCCCGCCCAGCTGGAGGAAGCCGCCAAGGCGATGAAATCCGGCTTGGGTGGCATGGGCGGCCTGCCGCGTTCCCTTGGCGGGACTTCAGGCCTGCCCTCGGGTCTGTCGGGGATGTTCAAGAAGAAATGACCGCCCCCGCCCCCGACGCATTTTCTGCGAAAATTCCCGGCTCCAGCCGCCGGGGGTCCGCGCATGCGCAAAACCCGACGCTGCAAACCAAGCGCCTTGTCCTGCGCCTGCCCGTCCTCACCGATTTCCCGGCCTACCGCGATTTCGTCACCAGCCCCCGCGCGCTCTACATGGGCGGCCCGCATGATGCCGCCAAGGCCTGGGACTGGTTCTGCAATGACGTGGCGCAATGGGCGCTTCTGGGCCTCGGCGGCCTGACCATCACCTTGAACGGCAAGCCCATCGGCCAGACCGCTGTCTGCCACGGCCCCGTCTTCCCCGAACCCGAACTCGGCTGGTTCCTGTTTGACGCCGCGCACGAAGGCCAGGGCTACGCGACCGAGGCCGCCACCGCCCTGCGCGACTGGGCGCTTGGCCCGCGCGGCCTGCCCACCGTCGTCTCCTATATCGACCCCGCCAATCCCGCCTCGCAGCGCGTCGCCGAACGCCTCGGCGGCACGCTGGACCTGCAAGCCGCCACACCGGGCGGCCTGCCCTGCCTGACCTACCGTTTCATCGCCCCGCAGGACCCGAAATGACCGATACCGCCGACGCCACCACCCGCGCCGCTTCGGTGCTCAAGGACCACCGCGCCTCGATCGACCGGCTGGATGCGATCCTTGTCTATACGCTCGCCGAACGCTTCAAGCACACCCAAGCCGTGGGCAAGCTGAAAGCCGAACACGACCTGCCGCCCTCTGACCCGGCCCGCGAAGCGCGCCAGATCGAACGGCTGGAACGTCTGGCCGCCGACGCCGCCCTCGACCCCGAATTCGCCAAGAAATTCCTGACCTTCATCATCTCTGAAGTCATCAGGCATCACGAACAACTGCAGAAATAACCCACCCCGCAGTTTGGGCAATCCGCCCACCCTGCCCCCAAGACATGTCAGGAGAAACACCATGTCCCTCAAAATCCGTCTCGCCCGTGGCGGCTCCAAGAAGCGTCCGCACTATTCCATCGTCGCCACCGACAGCCGCATGCCGCGCGATGGCCGCTTCCTCGAAAAGCTGGGCACCTATGACCCGATGCTGGCCAAGGACGACGAAAAGCGCGTCGTGATGAACATCGACCGCATCAAGGCCCTCTTGGCCACCGGCGCCCAGCCGACCGACCGCGTCGCACGCTTCCTGGAATCGGCTGGCGTTCTGGCCAAGAAGGCCCGCTCCAACCCGAAGTCGGCCATCCCCGGCAAAGCCATGGCCGAACGCGCCAAAAAGAAGGCCGCCGCCGCTGAATCCGCTGCCGCGGCTGAATAATCAGTCGCCATGCAGGGCACCTACACCGCCGAGTTTCGTGCGGAGTTGCAGGACCTGATGCGGTGGCGGCGCGACGTGCGCCGCTTCCGCAAGGATCCGATCGAGGCAGCGGTCCTGGACCGCTGCCTTGCTGCATTTTGCCTGGCCCCCTCGGTGGGGCTCTCAGAACCCTGGCGCGTGCTGCGTGTGGAAAGCCCGCAGGCCCGCGCCTTGGCCATCGCCAATTTCGAGGCCGCCAACGCGGCCGCCCTCACCGGCTATGTCGGCGAAAAGGCCCGGCTTTACGCCGGCCTCAAACTGTCGGGCATGCGCGAAGCCCCGGTGCATCTGGCCGTGTTTTCCGATGACGCCTCGCCCAAAGGCGCCAATCTCGGGGCGCAGACCATGCCCGAAACCCGCGCCTATTCCGTCGTCGGCGCCATCACCCTCCTGTGGCTCGCCGCCCGGGCCGAAGGCCTTGGCCTGGGCTGGGTCTCCATCCTCGACCCCGTCCGCCTGCGCGCCGATCTTGACGTGCCCGCCGGATGGACCCTGGTCGGCTACCTCTGCCTCGGCTGGCCCGAAACCGCCGAGACGACGCCGGAACTGGAAACCCTCGGCTGGGAACGCCGCGCCCCCAACCTGATCATAGGAAGCCGCTGATGACCGCCCAAGCCCCTGACCGTATCTGTGTCGGCGCCATCTCCGGCGCCTTCGGCGTGCAAGGCGAGGTGCGCCTGAAATCCTTCTGCACCACGCCCGAAGATATCGCCACCTACGGCCCCCTGTGGTCCGAAGACGGCACCCGCCAGTTCAAGCTCAAACTGACCCGCCCGGTCGCCGGCGGCCTCGGCGCCCGCCTGACCGGGGTTGAAACCAAAGAACAGGCCGATGCCCTCAAGGGCGTCACCCTCCACGTTGACCGCAAGCGCCTGCCGCGCCTGCCCGATGACGAATTCTACCACGCCGACCTGATCGGGCTTGAGGTCCGCGACCCCGGCGGCAAGCTTCTGGGCACCGTCCGCGCCGTCCACAACCACGGCGCCGGCGACCTCCTCGAAATCAGCGGCGCCGGCACCGATCTCCTCCTCCCCTTCACGATGGCCGTCATCCCCACCGTCGACCTCACCGCCGGCCGCATCATCGCCGACCCGCCCGAGGGTCTTGAATAGGCTCGGCCCCCCAGCCAACCTGCTGGCCGGTGCCATCCCAGTCTTCAGGTCCCGAATATCCCAAGCGCGCGATGCGCACCCGCCCGTCTGATGGGTCCGGGGGCGTGCGCCCCCCCGGCCCGCCAAAGGCGCCGCGCTGGACACAACGCCCGAAATCCGCCACTCCATCCCAAACGGGAGTGTTCCATGCGCAAAGTCCTCATCACCGGCACCGCTGGCTTCATCGGCTTCCACCTCGCCCGCCTGCTGCTGGCAGAGGGCTTCCGCGTCCACGGCTACGACGGCATGTCAGACTACTACGACGTCCGCCTGAAACAGCGCCGCCACCAGATCCTCCTGCAATCCCCCCACTTCACCGCGACCGAGGCGCTTCTCGAAGACCGCGCCACCCTCGACACCTCCTTCGACGCCTTCGAACCTCAGGTCATCGTCCACCTCGCCGCCCAAGCCGGCGTCCGCTACTCCATCGAAAACCCCCGCGCCTATCTTGACGCCAACGTGATCGGCTCCTTCAACGTCATGGAAGCCGCCCGCCGCCTCAAGGTGGACCACCTCCTCATGGCCTCCACCTCCTCCGTCTACGGCGCCAACGACTCCATGCCCTTCGCCGAGACGGACAAGGCCGACACCCAACTCACCATCTACGCCGCCACCAAAAAGGCCACCGAGTCCATGGGCCACGCCTACGCCCACCTCTGGTCCCTTCCCACCACGATGTTCCGCTTCTTCACCGTCTACGGCCCCTGGGGCCGCCCCGACATGGCGCTCTACAAATTCGTCGAGGCCATCCTGAACGACCGCCCCATCGACATCTACAACCACGGCGAGATGTACCGCGACTTCACCTACGTCGGCGACCTCGTCCGCGCCATCCGCCTGTTAATCGACACCCCGCCCCCCCTGCCCGGCACAGCCGAGCCGATCCCCAACGACAGCCTCTCCCCCGCCGCCCCTTGGCGCGTGGTCAACATCGGCAACTCCGACAAGGTCAAACTCCTCGATTTCGTCGACGCCATCGAAGAGGCAACAGGCCGCAAAGCGAAGCGCAACTACATGGACATGCAACCCGGCGACGTCCCCGCCACCTGGGCCGACGCGAGCCTGCTGCGCAGCCTCACCGGCTACGCCCCCCAGACGGACGTGAAAGACGGTATCGCGGCCTTCGTGTCGTGGTATCGGGAGTATTATGGGGTTTGAGGGGGACAGTAAGATTCATCTCTTGTCACAACTACCCCTCCACTAACTTCAATCCGAATTAATCAACACAGAGCTTAAAGGAACTCATAATTCGATCGATGTCGTCTTTAGTGGCATTAATATCAAGGTGCATCAGGCCGCCGTCGGCGTGTGGATAGAGCACAGCAGCGCTCACCCGCCCCCTCGAAATTAGTTCCACAAATCTTCTATCAACCCCTATTTCTGCCAACTGATTTCCTGCACGCAACTCCACTGCGTTTGCTGGATATGTGTAGGAAATATCGCTCGAATCCCGAAGCCAGATTGAAAAACCTGAGACATCAGGCTGAACTCGCTGCGCAAAGTCAGCATACAGCTCTGATGAGTCAGGCCGTCCAGAAAGAAGGACAAAAGGCCGGCCTTTCTTGCAGTAAGTTGTGATCTGATAGACTAGATTGTCACCTTGGGCATTCTCTGGGAATACCGAAGATGCAACAATACCATTTCGATAGGGTTCGAGAGTAAACCCTGTGAATGCGTCTTTTGATATAATTGAGTAGCTTAGGAGTTCCTCCTTGCTCGGAATGAAAACATCATTTGGGAGCACCTGAGACATTCTACTGAAAAGCGACGGGGCGACACCCATATCTGAAATATATTCGAGTATTTTGCCTGACACGATCTGCGTATCAATTTGAGTTTCTTCGGCACCGCCAAGACCGCCGCTGAATTGGTGAAATCCAATTATAGCGCCATCTGAAAGCTTACGCTCCTTGCCGCCCAAAAAAGCCAAAGCGCAGGCGGAATAGCACTGACCCGGTCCTTGCTCATCATACCCTGGATCATAGAAGTCTTGCCCGACTGGCCTCGGCGCGTACCAACGAACGTCAGTTCCCAACCCTGCAGCACGAATCATTTGACCCAGTTTTATTCCACCAAACAAATTCCCACCGATACTGTTTAGATGTATTAAGAGGCTGAATCCATCAAAAGGCTTAGAGTCTAGAAACGTCTGAAAGACCGCTGGCGTATCTGCAGTTATTTCACCGTCTGCAACCACAACATTCGTCTGGTTCATGTAAATAATATCAAAGGTCATATCCTTAGCGACTGCATCGCCCACGGCAAATGTGAAGATAGAAATCAGCGCCATAGACTGAATTTTTTGGTGAATCACAGAACACTCCCGCATTTTCGATTTTTGCACCTTTACGTGCACTTCAGTTCAGAGCACGCGTTAGAGTAGCGTGATATTTCGATTTACTCCAGTCTGCCTGCACCCCTACTCCTCCCGTCCCTCCCCCAACCGATCCCGCTCATACCCCTTCACGCCCGGAAACTCCGGCAACCACCCCTCGCGCCGGATCGTCCAAAGCAACCGTAGGGTGCGCATTCATTGCGCACACCCCCCACCCCTTAGGTCGGGGTGCACCCCGACTCTCCACCTTCCGTAGGGTGCGTGATCTCACGCACCGCGCCGCCGCCCCCGGTAAATTAACCCTGACCCCACCGCCCTGCGTGTAGCTACAAATGCACTCCGGAAAAACGACGGACATCCGACGCAAATCCGACACCCGAATCGCCGTTAACCAGCCCGCAGAAACTCTGCCAACCGCGCCTTCATCGCCTCCGGCCAAGCCCGCGGCGCAATCGCCCCCGCCACCTCTTTCACCCAAACCAGCGTGATCAAAACCACCAACCGCACCTCTTCACAGGCCCCGATGATCTCGAACGTGACCGAAGACCCGCCCAACCGCACCACCTCCAGCGTCACGTCCAGCACATCGCCCAACCGCGACGGCGCACGAAAATCCGTTTCGATTCTGACAGTTGGCACCCCGGCGCCCTGTTTCATCATCTCCGCATAAGACACCCCCACCGCCTCGCGGAAGAAGTTTTCGCAGACATGGTTGGTCATCTCGAAGTAGCGCGGATAGAAGACAATCCCCGCCGGATCGCAGTGGTTGAACTCGATGGCATAGGGGCGGCGGTAGAGCATGACGATCCTTTCAAACTCAAAACAAATCGCGTATCTTCCAGATAGCACATGCGGCAGGCAACACGAGGCGAAAAATGTCGGGCGAGACCTATTTCCTCTACCACTCCATCGGCCAATACCCCAGCAAAACCAAAGACTTGGGCCAAGCGATGGCCGAATTCGCCGCAAGCTGGGGCGCCACGAATGACAGCCAATGGGGCTACGCGCTTGGCAAAAGACAAGCCTTCATCGACCGCTGGAGCGCCATCATCAAGGCCCCGCAAGGCGCCCTGACCACCACCGAAAGCGTCACCCAGTCGTTCCACATGCTGCTGACCTCGCTTCCACCCGCCCACCTGAAAGGCCGCAAAGTCCTGGTCGGCGCCGACTGCTTCCCCTCCAACCATTTCCTCCTGCAGGGCATGGCTCAGAAATATGGCTTTGAACTCAAGACCGTAGCGCTCCGCCAAGGCGCAGCACATGTCGAGGATGAAGATTTCCTGAAAGACTGGACCCCGGACGTAGGCCTTGCCCTCCTGACCTGGGTCTCCTCCACCACCTCCCACCGCATCGCGCTCCGCCAGATGGTCGCCCACGGCCGCCGCATGGGCAGCCTGATCGGCGTCGACATCACCCAAGCCGCGGGCCTGATCCCCTTCGACGTGAACGCGCCCGAAATCGACTTCGCCGTCTCCACCTCCCTCAAATGGATGTGCGGCACCCCCGGCGCGGGCATCCTCTACCTAAGCCCCCGCCTGATCCCCCATTGCCACCCCGAACTGCGCGGCTGGTTCTCTCAAGAGAACCCTTTCAACTGGGATATCAACACCTTCGCCTACGCGAACGACATCCGCCGCTTCGACAATGGCACCCCCGGAACCATGGCGGCGCTGGCCTCGCTGCCCGCGCTGGACTGGCACGCCACCCAAAACCAGGCGGAGATCCTCGCCCACAACCGCAAGATCACCGCCCGCCTGATCGAGGCCGCCGACGACCTGAACCTCCCCCTCGTCACCCCGCGCGACGAAGGCAAACGCGGCGGCTCCATCATGCTGCGCTTGCCCGATCACCTCAGGGCGGCAGAGGTCGTCAGCACCCTGCGCGCCCAGTCGATCACCACCGACGCACGTGGTCAGACCCTGCGCCTCTCCCCCGGCATCATGACGACGGACGCTGGCACTGACAGCCTCATCGCGGCACTCAAAGCCCTGATCTGATTGCTCTTTACCCAAATACTCCCGCCGGAGGCCACGCCGAGCCGGTTGGCCGCAGGCCAGAGGCGAGATACAGGAAATGCGGCGCAAGCCGCGCCTTTTACTTCTTCTTGGGATAGCCGCGCCGTCCGGCCGCCCGCGCGGCCGAGGTCTCCATCGTCGCGGTATTGGTATCATCCTCGGCCAGCAGCTTCTGCCAGCGCAAAAGCCGGGCCTTGTCCAACTCACCTGAGGCGATCGCGGCCTGCACCGCACAGCCCGGCTCGCCCTCATGCCGGCAGTTGCGGAATTTGCAGGTGAGGGATAGCTGGGTCAGGTCATCAAAGAACAGCCCGATCCCGTCGTACGCATCCGTCAACTGAACTTCCCGCATCCCGGGCGTGTCGATCAGCCAGCCACCGCCACTCATCGCGACCAGATAACGCCCCGTCGTCGTGTGACGCCCCTTGGCATCGTCGTCCCGAATGTCCTGCACAGCGGCAGCGCCACCGGTCAAAGCATTGGCAATGGTGGTTTTTCCAACACCCGAGGACCCCAGCAAGGCCACCGTCTGCCCCGGCCCGATCCACGGCCCCAAGGCCAGACGCACGTCGTCGCGCTTGGCGTCCATCAGCACGACGGGCAGGCCTTTCTTCAACGCCTTGGCCTCCCGCACGAAGGACTGAGGGTCGGTTGCCGTATCCGCCTTGGTCAGCACCACCACAGGCTCAACTCCCGCGCTGGCGGCCAGGACCAGAAACCGCTCCATCCGGCCCGCGTTGAAATCGGCGTTGCACGAGGACACGATGAACAGCGCATCCAGATTGGCGGCAATCACCTGCCGCGCCACGCTGCTGCCCGCCGCCTTGCGCGACACCAGCGAGGTCCGCTCCAGCACCCGCAGCGCCAGCGCGCCGCGCACCTCAAGCCAATCCCCGACCGCCACGGTTGCGGTTGACAGCGTCGAAGCCGGGATCAGTTCCAACGCCCCCGCCTCTCCCAAGGCCTGAATCCGGGCGCGATGCACAGCGGTTACACGGGCGGGAAAGGTATCAGTCTCAGTGACTTGCGCGCTGAAATGCGGCGTCCAGCCCAGTTCGGCCAGAACCTCGCTCAGTTGCGGGCCATACGGAGGGTTTCATCTGACATGAACATTCCTCCGCCAATGAGGGTATAAGGGTGAGAGGCTGACAACGACCCAAGTGGGGCTCGTTACGGCTGCTTCCTTCCGGACCTGACCGGGTTGGCGAGGCACCTGCCCGCGCCAACCTCTCACCGCTGCATATAGGGGAGATTCGTCCGAGGTGCAAGAAGCGCCGGACAGGCTGCGGTCAGATCAGCCCGGCCAGCCGCGCCCCCGCCATCAGGTCGGCTGCAACATGGTGCGCCCAACGGCGGCTGGAGGGGATCAGGTCGGGCACCTGCACCACCACGCATCCGGCGCGATGGGCGGCTTCGGCCCCCACCTCGCTGTCCTCGAACACCAGACAGCGCGCGGGCGCCACACCCAGCATCCGGGCCGCCAGCAGATAGGGTTCCGGGTCGGGCTTGGGGCGGGTGACGTCATCCACCGTCACGACGGCAGAGAAGGACGGCGCCAGCCCGGCGATGCCAATCTTGCGATGTGCCTCGACCCGACCCGAGGAGGTGACGATGGCGCGCTGGATATGGCCGGGCACCAGCGCCAGCAACTCGGTCGTGCCGGGTTTCAGCGGCAGGCCCCTGTCCACCCCGGCGCGGAAGCTTTCACCCCAATGGGCGTTCAGCGCCTCAAGATCGATTCCGGGCACATGGTTGCGGATCAACAGCCCGCCCGAGTGCTGATCCTTGCCGATCAGGCTGTGCATGAAGGTTTCTTCGACCGGATGGCCCAAAGCCGCAAACGCCGCCAGACCCGAGGCCATGGCGATGCTTTCGGTGTCAATCAGCGTCCCGTCGAGGTCGAACAGCAGGGCTTCATACATGGCAGGCTCCGGTTCCTGCCCCTGCCTTAGCGCATCACAGGTGCAGGCGAAAGCGGCGGAATCCCTTTGGTGTCAGGCCAAGCGGTTCGGCCTGCAGCGGGGCAAGGTCCTGCAGATGGTCGGCGGCGGCCGGGGCGCTGTCAAACAGCACCGTCGTGCCGGGCATCGGGTGAAAGCGCCAGTTGGGCGGGCCAGACGGGTCAACATGGCCAGCCTCGGCGATGAAGGACCGCAGGATATCCCGGCTGGCCTGCGGCCCATTCAGCACCAGATGCTCGGCCCCCGATCCCGCAAAGCCGCCGCTGCCCGTGCCGCGATAGCTGTTGGTGGCCAGAACAAAGCGCTGCGCGGGAAGCAGGTGCTGCCCCTCATGGGCCAAGTCCAGGATGCGGGTGGCTTGGGGATGCACCAGTTCGCCCCTTGTGTCATAGCGCGCCGGGCTGGTCAGATCGACGGTCCAGGTCAGGCCCTCGATCAGATCGAAGTTGAAACTGGGGAAGCCGGTGTCCACAAGCTCCACCTCCTGTGCGCCGGGGGCGATCTGGCAGAACTGGCTGAAGGCGCGCTCCAGCCATTCCTGCAGGCTTGCCCCGGTCACAAGCAGGGCGGCGATGGTGTTGGGATGCGGGTAAAGGTCGAAGATATGCCGCAGGGTCAGACGGCCGGGGGCGATGTGGGTATAATTCTCCGGCCCGCCACGCCCGCCCGCATGGAAGGGTGCCGCAGCGGACAGCACGGGCAAGTCAGCGTAAAGCCCGCCCTGCAGGGCGCGCCGGACATGCGCCGCCTGCGCCCGGGCGATCAGACGCACCGTGGGGCTGGCCGAAATCATGGCGAAATAACTGTGCAGCGGAGTGCTGTTCACACCCACGGGACGCCGCGCCCACAGGCGGGTGGCCCGATCGGCAGGCTTTGCCAGCGCCATGATCGCGGGGGCGCTGCGGGTCAGGCTGCGCAGCCGGCCCGAGGCCAGACGGCGGGCGATGGGCCAAAGTGCGCTTTGCCCGCCCGTCAGGTGCCAGCGCGCCCCGTCCCAGTGCAGATCCAGATCAATCACCCCAAGATGCGAGCCATAAAGCCCCGGCATCACCGCGGGTTTGCCCCAAAGCCGCCCCGCCATCGGCTCGATGCCAGGGGCAGGGGCGTGATCGCTTGACGGAAAGGTCTGATGGGTGTGGCCCGCGACCAAGGCATCAATCCCTGGCAAGGCAGCCAGCGCGGCACTGGCATTCTCCATCCAGGGCACAGCCACGCTGCCGCCGATACCAGAATGTGACAGCGCCAGCACAACATCGACGCCTTGGGCACGCAACGCGGGCACATGCGCGGCGGCGGCCTGCAGGATATCGCGGGCGCGCAGGGCATGGCCCAGCTTGGCCTGATCCCATTGCGGTGTCTGCGGCGGCAGCAGCCCGATGATCCCGATGCGGACAGGATGTTCCGCCCCATCGGCCGCCCGCAGCCTCCGCTGCAGGATCAGCGTGGGCGGCACCAGCGTTTCATCCTGCAGCGGCAGGTCCGCCAAGCGCCGCGCGATATTGGCCGAGACGACGGGAAACTGCGCGCCGCCGAGGGTTTCCAGCAGAAACGCCAGCCCATGCGAGAATTCGTGGTTGCCCAAGGTTGCCGCGTCATAGCCAAGCGCGTTCATCGCCGCGATCATCGGATGCAGCGCCGCGCCAAGGCCATGGGCCCGCAACGCCTCGACGTCCCCCAGCGGGCTGCCCTGCAGAAAGTCGCCGTTGTCAACCAGAAGGCAACACTCCACCTCGGCCCGGGCCTTGGCAATCAGGCTTGCCGTGCGGGCGAGGCCAATGGCCGGGCTGGCCCGGTTGGCGTGATAGTCCCACGGCGTGATATGGGCATGCAGGTCCGAGGTCGCCAGAATGCGCAGCCGCGACCCGGCGGTGCGGGCTGAAGAAACACCTGGCGGCGAAGCAGACGATTGGTCCGGCATCCCAGTTCCGTTCGGCCCGAAGGCGGGGGGTTCAGCTTGAATAAAGCGACACAGGTCTTACCAACTGATTGCAAACTGCGACCACCTGCCTGCATTTTGCAATTCTTTACGCTGCAGAATGGCAAGGTTTGCAACCCTAGGTGGCAAAACTGTCGCAGGCGGGATTTGCCTCTGCCTCTTGCGCATGGCATCAAGGGCCAAACGGGGGGCAACATGCGGCTTGCAGAGACGGTAGCCTTTGGCGGATCGGGACTGGACCGGGCTGCGGCGCTGCGCGGCGATGCCGACCAGCAGGCGGCGTTGTGGCAAAAGGGCCGCGTGCTGGCCGTCTGGAAGGGCCGCCCCTTGGTGGCGAACGGACAGGCGATTGCCTGGCTGACACCGGATGCGCCCTTGGCCGGGCAGCCGCAGACCGCGATATTCCTGGGCCTGTCGGATGATATCCCGGTCTTTGCGCAAGACGTCTCGGCCTGGGCGCCAGAGGCCTCCATCGCGCCCTCGACCGGGTTTTTCGACACACAGGTGCAACAGCATCCCGATCTGCCGCCCGATCAGGGCTTTCACGAGTTGCGTGCGGTCATGGCGCAACTGTCACCGCGCGATGCCGAACTGGCCGCCACCGCCCGCGCCTTGATGGAATGGCACCGCTCCCACGGGTTCTGCGCCAGTTGCGGCGCCAAGTCCGACATGACGATGGCGGGCTGGCAGCGCAATTGCCGGGCCTGCAACACCTCGCATTTCCCAAGGACCGATCCGGTGGTCATCATGCTGATCACCCATGGCAACCGCCTGCTGCTGGGCAGGGGGCCAACCTGGCCCGAGGGGATGTATTCCCTGCTGGCAGGCTTCATCGAACCCGGCGAGACGATCGAGGCCGCCGTGCGGCGTGAAGTGTTTGAGGAATCCGGCATCCGCGTCGGCAAGGTGGACTACGTCGCCAGCCAGCCCTGGCCCTTCCCCGCCTCGCTGATGCTGGGCTGCCGGGGCGAAGCGACCTCCGACACCATCACGATTGACCCGGCCGAATTGCAGGACGCCCGCTGGGTGACGCGCGAAGAGCTTCTGTCAGCCTTCGCTGGCACACATCCGCAGATCAAGCCCTCTCGCAAGGGGGCGATTGCGCAATTCATCATGTCGCATTGGCTGGCAGATACGCTGGACTGAAAGCTAGCTGAGCGTGAAATCCGTCAGGTCCAGACTGGCAAGCAGGAAATGCTTCAGCAGGATATGATCGGTGCCCCCAAAGGACAGGTCAAGGTCGGCACCCTGCTGCACGGCCACCAGGTGCGCATAGGCGTCCTGGGTGATCCCGATATGATCGCGCAGCGCCTTCGGGCCGGTGTCATGGAAATCGGTGATGACATCCTTGCCGTCACCTGCGGAAAAGACGAACGTGTCCGCCCCTGCGCCGCCGGTCAGCGTATCCGAGCCAAGTCCGCCAAGAAACTGATCATTGCCTTTGCCGCCGGCCAGAAAGTCATTGCCAGTCCCGCCCAGCATGTAATCTGCCTTGTCAGATCCGAAAATGTGGTCGTTCCGGGCAATCAGGTTCAGCTCGACCCCAAAAAGACCGGATTGCTTGAACTCTGCCCACAGATGCGCCGCGCCGACATGGGCGTTTGACACCGTCGTCAGCGTATCTCCGGCGGCGGACAGCAGCGTGATATCGGTGATCGTCCCCCCGATCGGATGCCCGTTCTTGAAGGTCAAATCCACCCCCGTGAACAAGACCTTCGCACCCGGCGTGTCTTGCATCGTCGCCGTCGTTGTCGTGTGGCTGACGAATTTGAGGGTTGGTCCATCGTAGAAGCTGAAGGCAAATCCCAGGTCGCCCAAAGCATTGAAAAAGGTAATCTTCGGCATCACAACTCCTTTCCGCTTTGCAATGCCAGGATCATAGCCACGACACCCCGCCCTGTCATTTGATTTCCAGACGCGCCGCAGCTGCGCTGAAGTCTTCCGGCTTGCGGTTCACCCGGTTTGCGGCGACAGTTCCGCACGAAGACGGGTTAAAGGACGGCTGCATGAAATTGGCGGCAAAATATGACATCGAAGCACCGGTTGACTTTGTGTACCGCGAATTGACCGATTTCGATGCGTGGGAGCGCATGGCCATGCGGCGCGGCGCGGAAGTGACGCGGGCGGACAATCTGCGCCATCCCGGTCCGGGCATGGAATGGCTGGTGGCCTTTGCCCTGCGCGGCAAGATGCGGAACGCCCGTCTGCATCTGCTGACGGCGACGCCCAACAGCCAGATGACGATCACCGGCGTCTCTGCCTTGGTGGATGGCGCATTGACCTTCGACCTGATGGACCTTGCCACGACCCGCACCCGGATCGAGGTGCGCATGGAAGCCAAGCCCAAGACACTGGCCGCGCGGATCTATGTGCAGACCCTGCGATTGGCCCGCAAGAAGCTGGAGGGCAATTTCGCCCAACGTGTGGCGCAGTTGGCGGTCGATCTGGAAGACCGTTACCGCCGCCCGCTGGCCAAGAAGGTTTAGCCCCGGCGACGGTCCGCCGGATAAACGCCCAGAATCTGCAGGTGGCTGGTGAAATATTCCAGCTCCTCCAATGCCAGCTTCACGTTCGGGTCCTCGGGGTGGCCTTCGATGTCGGCGTAAAACTCGGTCGCGGTGAAGGTGCCGCCGATCATGTAGCTTTCCAGCTTGGTCATGTTGACCCCGTTGGTCGCAAAGCCGCCCATCGCCTTGTACAGCGCCGCCGGAATGTTGCGGACGCGGAAGATGAAAGTGGTGATCATGTGATCGGCCCGGCGCGTCAGATCAGGCTCACGCGCCATGACAAGGAAGCGCGTGGTGTTGTTGGCCTGATCCTCGATATGACGGGCCAGCACGTCCAGCCCGTAAATCTCTGCCGCCAGTTCCGAGGCCAGCGCGCCTTCTGCCTTATCCCCCAAAGCCGCCACTTCCCGCGCCGCAGCGGCGTTGTCATGCCAGTTCAGCGTCGCCAGCTTGTGGTCCTTGATGAAAGTCCGCGCCTGACCGTGCAGGATCGACATGGCCCGCACGCGTTTGACGTCCTCCAGCTTGGCGCCCTTCACGGCCAGCAGGTTCACATGCACCCGCACGAAGCTTTCATCGACGATGAACAGCCCGCTTTGCGGCAGCAGCGTGTGCACGTCGGCGATCCGCCCGTAGGTGGAGTTTTCCACCGCCAGCATGCCAAGTTCGGAATCACCCCGGCGCACCGTCTCGATCACTTCTTCGAAGGTGGCGCAGGGCAGCGCCTCCATCTCGGGGCGGGACTGACGGCAGGCCTGGTGCATATAGGCGCCCGGCTCGCCCTGAAAGGCGATGCGGCCCGGTTTGGCGGCATTCTGCGGCATCTGGGGGTCTCCGGCAAAAAAACGCGCCCTCGGGGGCGCTTCGCGGCGCTAGTACACCTTGCACCCATCGGGGGGAAGCGGTTAGACACGCGCCAAAGTCAAGCCCAGCGGAAGGTGCTGCATGTTGGACACGATGACCACGACCAAGATTGTTGGCGGCGTTTGCGGAACGTTGCTGTTCTTCCTGTTCGGGAATTGGGCCGCCGAGACGATCTACGGCTTTGGCGAACAGCCCAAGGACGCCGACCGGACCTTTGCTTACGCGATTGCAGTCGAAGGGGCGGCAACCGCTGCCACCACGGACACCACCGCTGCGGCTGCTGATCCTGCCTATGCCGATGTCGCCAAGACCGCTGACGCGGCAGCCGGGGAAAAGACCTTCGGCAAGTGCAAATCCTGCCACAGCGCCGAAGGCAAGAACATGACCGGCCCGCACCTGAACGGTGTGGTTGGCCGCAACCGCGCCTCGGTGGACGGGTTCGTTTATTCTGACGCCATGGCCTCCAAGCATGATCCGTGGACCCCGGACCTGATCTACACGTTCATCAAAGAGCCGAAAGCCTATGTCCCCGGCACCAAGATGGGTTTCGCCGGTCTGGCCTCGCCGCAGGACCGCGCCAACGTGATCGCCTATCTCTCGACGCTGAAGTAAGTCAGGCGCCTCGAATTTCAGGGCCGCTCCAACCGGGGCGGCCTTTTTCTTTGCCCGCGCGGCGCCTCACGCATTCGCAACTTGTGAAGCGCGGGATTTCCGATTTAGCTAGCACAAGATAGCAGGTGCCATGCAGGCAAAGAGGGGATCGGACATGGTCAGTAGGTCAGCCATCAAAGCCAAAGCGCTCGACATCGGTGCGCCGCTGCGCTGGGGGTCTGTCAGTATGGCCGTCCTTGCCCTCGCCGCCTTCGTCCATGCCGCGCGGGCCGAGGATCAGAAGGTCATCACCAGCCACGGCATCTCGACCTTCGGCGACCTGAAATACGGGCCGGATTTCACGCCCGACTATGTCAACCCCAACGCCCCAAAGGGCGGCGAGATTTCCGAATGGGCCTTCGGCAGCTTTGATTCAATGAACCCTTATTCCGTCAAGGGCACTGCCGCCGCCGGGGCCACCTTCCCCTACGAATCCATCCTGACCGGCACGGCGGACGAAATCGGCGCCAGCTACTGCCTGATGTGCACCACGATGGACTATCCTGCCGACCGCTCCTGGGTCACCTTCCACCTGCGCAAGGACGTGACATTCTCGGACGGATCGCCAATGACCGCCGATGACGTGGTGTTTTCCTACAACATCTTTTCGACCAAGGGCCTGTCTGACTTCCGCACCGTCTTCAACAAAGAGGTCGACAAGGTCGAAGCGCCCGATCCCTACACCGTCAAGTTCACCTTCAAACCCGGTATCCCCTACCGCGATCTGCCCGCCTCGGTCGGTGGGTTGCCGATCATCTCAAAGGCCGATTACGAGGCCAAGAAGCTGGATCTTGAAGAAAGCAGCCTGACGCCGTTTCTTGGCACTGGCCCCTACCTGCTGGACCATCTGACCCCCGGCCAGACCATCGTCTACAAGCGCAACCCGAAGTACTGGGGCGAGGCGCTTCCGATCAACAAGGGCCAGAACAACTTCGACACCATCCGCTACGAATACTTCGCCGACCCCAACGCGGCGTTTGAAGGCTTCAAGGGCGGCACCTATACTTTCCGGCTGGAAAACTCCTCCAAATCCTGGGCCACGCAGTATGATTTCCCGCTGGTCAAGTCGGGCCAGGTCCAGAAGGTCGAACTGCCCAACGGCAACAAGGCCTCCGGTCAGGCCTATATCTTCAATTTGCGCCGCGACAAGTTCAAGGACCCCCGCGTGCGTGAGGCGATCGGCCTGATGTTCAACTTTGAATGGTCGAACAAGACGCTGTTCTACGGCCTTTACACCCGGATCAATTCGATCTGGGAAAACTCCTATCTGGCCGCGTCTGGCGCGCCGACGCCCGGCGAAGTGGCCCTTCTTCAGCCGCTGGTCGACAAGGGGCTGGAACCCGCCTCCATCCTGACAGACCCGCCGATTGCCGCCCCCACTTCGGGTGACGTGCAGCTGGATCGCAAGAACCTGCGCAAGGCCTCGGCCCTTCTGGACGCCGCCGGCTGGAAACCCGGTGCCGACGGCATCCGCGTCAATGACAAGGGCGACAAGCTGACGGTCGATATCCTCAACGACGACCCCGCATTCGACCGCGTTCACACGCCCTTCATCGAAAACCTGAAAGCCTTGGGCATCGACGCCAATCTCAAGGATGTGGACAGCGCGCAGTTTGACCAGCGCACCAGCCAGCCGCCCTTCGACTTCGACATCATCACCGGCAACGCCCGCGCCGGGATGGAGCCGGGCGACGACATCGAACAGTTCTACGGCTCCGCCACCGCTGACAATTCCAGCTACAACGTCATGGGTCTGAAATCCCCCGCCGTCGATGCGCTGGCCGAGGTGGTGAAAGCCGCCAAAACCAAGGACGACCTGATCGTGGCGACCAAGGCGCTGGATCGGGTTCTGCTGGCCGAAAAGTTCTGGGTGCCGCAATGGTACAAGAACGTCTACACGCTGGCCTACTATGACATCTTCGCCCACCCGGACCCCCTGCCCCCCTACGCTTTGGGAGAGTTGAGCTTCTGGTGGTATGACGCGGACAAGGCGGCCAAGCTCAAGGCCGCAGGCGTTCTGCACTGAAAGGCGCGTGGCCCCGATGGGAGCCTATATTCTACGACGACTCCTGCTGGTGATCCCGACCCTTCTGGGCATCATGATCATCAACTTCACCCTCACCCAATTCGTGCCCGGCGGACCCATCGAACAGGTGGCCGCGCGGGTCGAAGGGGATGGCAACTCCATCGAGAAGATCTCGGGCACCGGGTCGGATGCCGGCCAAAGTGCGGCCGGGGCTGACAAGGGCAACAGCTATATCGGCGCCCGCGGCCTGCCGCCCGAGTTCGTGGCGCAACTGGAGGTGGAGTTCGGTTTTTCCCGCATCGTCTGCGATCCGTCCTTTACCGGCACGCCCAGCCTGAAAGACCCCGCCTGCCACAAAGAGCCCATCCCCGGCTGGAAGCGATTCTTCATCATGCTGGGCAATTATTGCCGGTTCGATTTCGGACAAAGCTACTTCCGCTCGACCTCGGTCGTCGGCCTGATCCTGGAAAAGATGCCGGTCTCCATCACCCTGGGCCTGTGGAGCACGCTGATCGCCTACCTGATCTCGATCCCCCTTGGCATCCGCAAGGCCGTCTCGGATGGCTCGCGCTTTGACGTCTGGACCTCTGGCATCATCATCGGGGCCTACGCCATCCCCGGCTTCCTCTTCGCGATCCTGCTTTTGGTGCTGTTCGCCGGCGGCAGCTATTTCCGTGTCTTTCCCTTGCGCGGCCTGACCTCGGAAAACTGGGCCGATCTGGGCGTCTTTGCCCAAATCAAGGACTACTTCTGGCACATCACCCTGCCGATCATCGCGTCCACCATCTCCTCATTCGCCACCCTGACTCTGCTGACGAAAAACTCCTTCCTTGATGAAATCCGCAAGCAATACGTGATGACCGCCCGCGCCAAGGGCCTGTCGGAACGCAAGGTCCTTTATGGCCACGTCTTCCGCAACGCCATGCTGATCCCGATCTCGGGCTTTCCCGGCCTGTTCATCAGCGTGTTCTTCGGCGGCTCCCTCATCATCGAAACCATCTTCTCCCTCGATGGCCTTGGCCAGCTTGGCTACAAATCCGCCGTGGAACGGGACTACCCCGTCGTCTTCGGCACGCTCTTCGCCTTTGGCCTTCTGGGCCTTGTCGTCGGCATCCTGTCAGACCTGATGTATGTCTGGACCGACCCGCGCATTGACTTCGAAAGGCGCGAGTGATGGCCATGTCCCCCCTCAACCAACGCCGCTGGCGCATCTTCCGCGCCAACAAGCGCAGCTACTGGTCGCTGATCCTGTTCAGTCTGCTGTACCTGATCTCCCTCTTCTCCGAGGTCCTCTCGAACGACCACCCCCTCTTGGTCAGCTACCAAGGCCACCTCCGCGCGCCCTTCCTGCAATTCTACTCCGAAGCCGATTACGGCGGCGATTTCCGCACGGAAGCCAACTACCGCGACCCCGTCGTGCAATGCCTGATCCGCACCGGCGGCGTTCAGGATTGCTTTGACACCCCCGAAGACATCCTGAAAACGGTGGACGCAGGCACCTACAAGGCTGACGGCTACCAGCCCGGCTGGATCCTCTGGCCCCCCATCCCCTACAGCTACAACACGGTCAACGACGTTCACGGTGCCGCGCCCTCCCCCCCCGACCGTGACCACTGGCTGGGCACCGACGACACCGCCCGCGATGTCCTTGCCCGCGTCCTCTACGGTTTCCGCCTGTCGGTCAGCTTCGGCTTGATCGTCACCTTCCTGACCTCCGTCATCGGCATCCTTGCGGGCGCGATCCAGGGCTATTTCGGCGGCCTGACAGACCTGATCTTCCAACGCGTGATAGAGATCTGGTCCTCCACCCCTACCCTCTACGTCATCATCATCATCTCCGCCGTCTGGACGATGAACTTCTGGCTCCTCACCTTCCTCATGGTCCTGTTCGGCTGGATGGGGCTTGTCGGCCTCGTCCGGGCCGAATTCCTGAGGGCCCGCAACTTCGAATACGTCCGCGCCGCCAAGGCGTTAGGCGTCAGCGACTTCTCCATCATCCTGCGCCACGTCCTGCCCAACGCCACCGTGGCCACTATGACCATGATGCCCTTCATCCTCTCCGGCACCATCGGCTCCCTGACTGCGCTCGACTTCCTCGGCTTCGGCCTCCCCCCCAGCGCCCCAAGCCTCGGCGAACTCACCCAGCAGGCCAAGCAAAACCTGCAAGCCCCTTGGCTCGCCTTCACCGCCTTCATCACCTTCTCCCTGATGCTCAGCCTGTTGGTCTTCATCTCCGAAGGCGTCCGCTCTGCCTTCGACCCGCGAAAGACCTTCAAATGAGCCTTCTGTCCGTCGAGAACCTCAACGTCCGTTTCCGCCAGGACGGCCAACTGATCCACGCCGTCAAAGGCGTCTCCTTCACGCTGGAAAAGGGCGAAACACTGGCCTTGGTTGGCGAAAGCGGCTCCGGCAAATCCGTCACCGCCCTAAGCACCGTCTCCCTCTTAGCTGACAATGCCGAGGTCACCGGGTCCATCCTCTACGCCGGTCAGCAGATGCTGAAGGCCCCCGACGCCCAACTGCAAAAGGTCCGCGGCAACGACATCAGCTTCATCTTCCAAGAGCCGATGACCTCCCTCAACCCCCTGCACACCATCGAAGCGCAGATCACCGAAAGCCTCGCCCTCCATCAGGGTCTGTCAGGCGAACCTGCCCGCGCCCGCGTCCTTGAACTCCTGCAAAAAGTCGGCATCCGCGACGCCGAAAGCCGCCTGACCGCCTACCCCCACCAGCTCTCCGGCGGCCAACGCCAGCGCATCATGATCGCCATGGCCCTCGCCAACGGCCCCGACCTCCTCATCGCCGACGAACCCACCACGGCCCTCGACGTCACCATCCAGGCTCAAATCCTCGACCTGCTCGCCGACCTCAAGCGCAGCGAAGGCCTCAGCCTCCTGTTCATCACTCACGACCTGACCATCGTCCAACGCATCGCCGACCGCGTCTGCGTCATGCAGGGCGGCGAGATCGTCGAACAAAACACCACCGCCGCCCTCTTCGCCAACCCCCAACACCCCTACACCAAGAAACTCCTCGCCGCCCACGCCACCGGCGCCCCTGACCCGGTCCCGGCCAACGCCGCAGAGGTCCTCAAAACCGAAAACCTCCGCGTCTGGTTCCCCATCACCTCCGGCTTCCTGCGCCGCACCACGGGCCACGTCAAAGCCGTCAACGACGCCAACCTGACCGTCCGCGCAGGGGAAACCCTCGGCGTGGTGGGCGAAAGCGGCTCCGGCAAAACCACTCTGGCCCTCGCCATCCTCCGCCTCATCGCCTCCGAGGGCAAAGTCCTCCTCGACGGCAAGAACATCTCCACCATCTCCAAATCCGAACTCCGCCCGCTGCGCCGTGACATGCAGGTGGTCTTTCAGGACCCCTTCGGCTCCCTCTCCCCCCGCATGACGGCCGAGGCGATCATCTCCGAAGGCCTCGGCGTCCACGGCGTCGAAAAAGGCCGCAACCCCCGCGACATGGTCTCCGAGATCATGGCCGAAGTCGGCCTGGACCCCGCCACGATGCACCGCTACCCGCACGAATTCTCCGGCGGTCAGAAGCAGCGCATCGCCATCGCCCGCGCCATGATCTTGCGCCCCCGTCTGGTCGTCCTCGACGAACCCACCTCAGCCCTCGACATGACCGTTCAGGTGCAAATCGTCGACCTGCTGCGCGACCTGCAACGCAAACACGGCCTCGCCTACGTCTTCATTTCCCATGACCTGCGCGTCGTCCGCGCCCTGTCCCACAAGGTGATGGTCATGCGAAACGGCGACGTCATCGAATCCGGCCCCGCCGAAACCCTGTTTGCCAATCCGCAAGAAGACTATACCAAGGCCTTGCTGAACGCCGCTTTTGGGCCCCCTTCATGAAAATCCTCTTCGTCCATCAGAATTTCCCCGGCCAATTCCTTTACCTTGCCCCCGAATTGAAAAAGCGCGGCCACGACTGCCTTGCCCTGACGGACATCGTCAACAACCGCGACAGCGCCGTCCCCGTCCTGAAATACAAGCACGAAGCGCAGGCCCCCGACCCCGCAGCCACCCGCCTCGGCCGCAACTACATCCAGATGAGCGACCGCGGCGTCACCGTCGCCCGCGCCGCCCTGCACCTGCGTCAGCAGCGCGGCTACATCCCGGACGTGATCTTCGGCCATTCCGGCTGGGGCGAGACCCTGTTCCTGAAAGAGGTCTGGCCCGAAGCCAAGCTGCTGATCTACGCCGAGTTCTACTACCGTGGCCGTGGCGCCGATGTCGGCTTCGATCCTGAATTCTCCAAGCCCAATTTCGATCAGGTCATCATCGCGCAAGGCCGCGCCTGCCACCTCGGCCAAGCCCTCTTGCACGCCGATGCCGGCCTTTCCCCCACCGAATGGCAAGCCTCCACCTACCCGCCCGCGCTGCGCCGGATGATCGAGGTGATCCATGATGGCGTCAACACCACCACAATGGCCCCGCAACCCCTCGCCCGCTTCACCCTGCCCACCGGCCAGATCCTGACCCCGCAGGACGAGGTGCTGACCTTCGTCAACCGCAACCTCGAACCCTATCGCGGCTACCACATCTTCATGCGCGCCCTGCCCGAAGTCCTCAAGGCGCGCCCCAACGCGCAAGTGGTGATCGTCGGCGGTGACGAGGTCAGCTATGGCGCCGCCCCGAAAGATGCCAAAGGCTGGAAAGACACCATCCTGAACGAGGTGAAAGACCGCCTCGACCTCTCCCGCGTCCATTTCATGGGCAAGGTCCCCTACGACCAGTTCACCGCCCTGATGCAGGTCTCCACCGCCCACGCCTACCTGACCTACCCCTTCGTTCTCAGCTGGTCGATGATCGAAGCGATGAGTGCGGGCGCCCATGTCATAGGCTCCGCCACGCCCCCGGTCCAAGAGGTCATCCAGAACGGCGTCAACGGCACCCTCGTCGATTTCTTCGATGTCAAAGGCTGGAGCGCCAAATTGACCGAGGCCCTCGCCGACCCGGCCAAATTCCAGCCCCTCCGCCAAGCCGCCCGCCAAACCGCCCTGGACCGCTACGACCAGACGATCCTCCTGCCCAAAATGGTCGAGTTCGTCGAGCGCCACGGCCCCAAACTCTAACTGCCCCCCATTTGCTCTTTTCCCAAATACTCCCCCCGGAGGGCCTTGACCCAAGCCGGTTGGCGCTTGCGCCAGAGGCGAGATAAAAACAGCGCGCGGAACGCGCTCCTTTCGGCAACCGATGCCAAAGGCGCCACCCGTGCAAGGGTGTGAAATTCCTAACAAATGCTTAACGCAAACCCGTGAAACTTCACGAATTCAACAACTTACCAAACATTGCACGCGTGCAATCCCCGTATAAATCCCGCCTCAGATCGCCGCCGAATGCTTGGCCTTGCCCTGATCATAGGCATCAAACCCCCGCGCAATCATCCGCGCCAAGGGCCGCCCCTGCGGCAGAATGGTCAGCGCCGTCGCATCCAGCGTCACCACGCCCGGGAAAGCCTCCGCCACCGCGACCAGCATCGCATCAACCTTTTCGGCCTCTATCCCGAACTCGGCCAATTCCGCCCGCTGAACCCGGAAGTCGCACATCAAGGCCTCGATGATCCGCCCGCGCAAGCGATCCTCGCCGACGAACGCATGCCCCCGATGGGTCGAGAAATGCCCGTCCCGGATCGCATGGGTATGCTCTGACGTGCCCGAAGCATTCTGGGCAAACCCCTGCGGGAACTTCGAGATCGACGAGGCCCCCAGCCCCACCAAAGTCTGCGCCGTATCGTCGGTGTAGCCTTGAAAATTCCGCCGCAGATGCCCGGTCTTGGCCGCGATCGCCATGCCATCGGTTGGCTTGGCAAAGTGGTCGATGCCGATTTCATCGTAGCCATCCGCCACGAACAGTTCCTTGGCGACCTCGTACAGGTCCAGCCGCTCTTCCGGCGTCGGCATCGCGTCCGAGGGGATCATCTGCTGCCGCCGGCTCATCCACGGCACGTGGGCGTAGCCGTACAAGGCCACCCGGTCCGGCGAGAAGGACAACAGTTTCTGCACCGAATCCGCAATCCGCGCCTTGGTCTGATGCGGCAGGCCGAACAGGATGTCGGCGTTCAGGCTGGTGACGCCCCGCGCGCGGATCATCTCCACCACATCTCGCGTCAGTTCAAAGCTTTGCTCGCGCCCGATGATCTTCTGAATCTCAGGATCAAAGTCCTGCACACCGATCGAGGCGCGGTTCATCCCCGCCCCCGTCAAGGCATCCAGACGCGCGGCGTCCACCTCGTTCGGGTCAATCTCGACCGAGAACTCCGCCCCCTGCGCCAGGGGCGCCACCTCCAGAATCGCCCCCGCCAGATCGCGAATCAGCCCCGGTTGCAGCAAGGTCGGCGTCCCGCCCCCCCAGTGCAGGCGCGACAGGGTCACGCCTTTGGGCAGATGCCGCGCCAAAAGTGCAATCTCGCTGTGCAGCATCTTGGCATAGGCAATCACCGGATCGTCCGAACTCGTCCCCTGCGTGCGGCACGCGCAGAACCAGCACAAGCGGCGGCAAAACGGCACGTGTAGGTATAAAGATATGGAGGAATGGGCCGGAATGGCCTCGATCCACGATGTGAAGGTCACCGGCCCGACCCCTCCGGCGAACTGCGGAGCGGTGGGGTAGGACGTGTACCGAGGCACGCGTGCGTCGAAAAGCCCGAAGGCGGCGAGTTGCGAATGAGTGTTCATGGGGTTACGCTGACCCACGCTTCATGCGATTGCCTTGATCAGGATCAAATGAAAGGCCCGGCATGTCACTTCATGCGCTGAAACTTGCTCCTCAGGATTGCGGCGATTGCCCGATCCGCCACCGTGCCGTTTGCGCGCGCTGTGACGGTCCGGAATTGGCCAAGCTGGAAGAGATGAAATACTACCGCAGCTTCGAAGCGGGCCAGAATGTGGTCTGGTCCGGCGACCGGATGGATTTCGTGGCTTCGGTCGTGTCTGGGATCGCCTCGCTGACCCAGACGATGGAGGATGGCCGCCGCCAGATGGTGGGTCTGTTGCTGCCGTCCGATTTCGTCGGCCGTCCGGGCCGGGCCGTGGCACCCTATGACGTGACGGCCACCACCGATCTGGTCATGTGCTGCTTTCGCCGCAAACCATTCGAAGAGATGATGGCCGTCACCCCCCATGTCGCCCAACGTCTGCTGGAGATGACGCTGGACGAGTTGGATGCCGCCCGGGAATGGATGCTGCTTCTGGGCCGCAAGACCGCGCGTGAGAAGATCGCCTCCCTGCTGTCGATCCTCGCCCGCCGCGATGTGGGTCTCAAGCAGAAGGCCGCCAAGGGTCCGATCAGCTTTGACTTGCCGCTGACGCGCGAAGAGATGGCCGATTATCTAGGCCTGACCCTGGAAACCGTCAGCCGCCAGATGAACGCGCTGAAGCGCGACGGCGTGGTGGAGCTGGAGGAAAAGCGCCGCATCGTGGTGCCGAACTTCGACCGCCTGACCGAGGAAACCGGCGACGACGCCGATGGCGGCTTCCTGTCGTAAGGCTTTCCCGCTAAACGGGGGCCATGCAAGACGACGATACGCCAGCCCGCTTCCCCCTCCGCTCGCACGGGCGTCTGTCCGCACAGGCCAGCACGAAACCGCGTGACCTAATGGAAGAGGTGCGGGTCAAAGGCGCCTTCACCGTCAAGATCATCACCCTCTTCCCCGAGGCCTTCCCCGGCACCCTCGGCCTCTCTCTCACCGGCAAGGCGCTGGACCTTGGCCTGTGGCGGATCGTCCCCATCGCGCTCCGCCCCTTCGGCGAGGGCAAGCACCGCAACGTCGACGACACCCCCGCCGGCGGCGGCGCCGGCATGGTCCTGCGCGCCGATGTCCTCGACAAGGCCCTGACCGAGGCCGCGCACGGCGCCAACCCCGACCGCCTGAAATGGCCGCTCATCTACCTGTCGCCGCGTGGCAAACCCTTCGATCAGGGGATGGCCCGCCGCTTCGCCGCCTGCGAAGGGATTACCATGATCTGCGGCCGCTTCGAAGGCATCGACCAGCGCGTCATCGACCACCACCAGATCGAAGAGGTCAGCTTGGGTGACTTCGTCCTGACCGGGGGCGAAATCGCTGCCCAAGCCATGCTGGACGCCACCGTGCGCCTGCTGCCCAACGTGCTGGGCAATCAGGCTTCCACCGAGGAAGAAAGCTTCTCCGACGGCCTCCTCGAACACCCGCAATACACCAAACCCGCCGAGTGGAACGGCCTGCCGATCCCCGAGGTCCTGCAATCCGGCCACCACGCCGAAATCGCCAAATGGCGCAAGGCACAGGCCGAGGAGTTGACGAAGGTCCGCAGGCCGGACCTGTGGCAAGCCTATATGCGGCGCAAGGGGTAGGGTGCGTGATCTCACGCACCTGACACAGCCCGCTACCGCCCGTCGGGTTTTGGCGACCCCCAAACACTTGACCGCAGCGCTACCCTCCCCTATACGCCCGCTGTCCGGGGCAGTCTGCCCATCGGGCGCGATTCCTTTTGGCCTTCTCGCGGACCTTCTTCGATCCGCGTGGCTGACGGGAGCCGACAGATAAAGCAGGCCCCATCTCTGGCGGGGTTACCGCAAGGTAGCGACCCGGTTGAAGACCAAGAGCTCTGGTGCGGCATCACCTCTGCGGAACACCGCAGGTAAACGGAGACAGGCATGAACCTGATCGCAATCCTCGAAGCCGAGCAGATCGCTGCGCTTGGCAAGAATATCCCGGACTTCAAAGCCGGCGATACCGTGAAAGTCGGCTACAAAGTGACCGAAGGTACGCGTTCGCGCGTGCAGAACTACGAAGGCGTCGTGATCGGCCGCAAGGGCGGCGCGACCATCTCGGCCTCGTTCACGGTCCGCAAGATTTCGTTCGGCGAAGGCGTTGAACGCGTTTTCCCGCTGTATTCCACCAACGTCGACTCGATCGAGGTTGTGCGCCGTGGCCGCGTCCGTCGCGCCAAGCTGTACTACCTGCGTGACCGTCGCGGCAAATCCGCCCGGATCGTGGAAGACACCAACTACAAAGCCAAGTCGGAATAAGGAGAGAGAGCATGAAAAAAGGCATTCACCCCGACTACCACCTGATCACCGTCAAGATGACCGATGGTTCGCTGTTCACCACCAAGTCCACCTGGGGCAAAGAGGGCGACCAAATGGCGCTCGACATCGACCCGCTGGCGCACCCGGCCTGGACCGGCCAGTCGGCCCGTCTGATGGACACCGGCGGCCGCGTGTCGAAGTTCAAGAACAAGTACGCCGGGCTGACCCTGTGATCTTGAAAAGGCGCTCCCTCGGGGGCGCCTTTTGTTTTCTGGCGCTGGCGCTGGTGTTGGGCCTCGCCCTGACGCAGCCCGCGCAGGCGGACATCTTCGCGCGCCTCAGCGGCACCTTTGGCGTGCCGGACCTTGCGGATGAGGCCTGTGCGGTCAACCCGGTCTTTTCAACCTTCTCGCCAGACCGAAAGCGCGTGACCTTTGCTTGGGAAAAGCCGGTTGCGAGCTATATGGGTGCCATGATCACCTCGTTCGGCGGCAAAGTGGTGGCAGTCGGCCCGGACAGCGTCACCATGCTTCGCAACGATGAGACCCGCCTTGGGCCCGATGGCCGGAAGGTCCTGTGGATCATGCGCTTCGTGCCAAACCCCGAGGGATACTGCTGGACGCGCGCGGACTGGACGGATGGCCAATGCCTGCCGCAAGTGCGCTGCGGTGCGCAACCCAACAGCTGACCCTCACGCCTTTGTGAGTGCGTTGCCGGGACCTTTCAGGCATCATCGCGCCATGATCCGCCTCAGCACCCTGTTCCTCCTCGCCAGCCTGACCGCCGCTTCGGCGCAGGATATTCTGGACACCCTGCGCGGCCAGTACGGCAGCGCCACCGATCCAGCCACCTCGTGCGCCGCCGATCCGCATAACCTTGATTTCATGGCACAGCCGCCGCATGCTCTGTTCAGCTGGGCGCAGCCTTGGACCGACACAGACGGCAATACGATCAGCGATGAACGCTATGACATGCTCAGCGTCACCGACAACAGCCTGATCTTGCGGCTGGAGGGTGACACCCGCACCACCGCCACCGGCGACCATCCGATCTGGATCCTGCGCCCGACGACCCAGCCCGAGGGCTATTGCTGGGGCCGCACCGACTGGCCCTCGGTGCATTGCGAAAACCAGCAGGTGCGTTGCGACAAGGCGACCTCCTGACGCTCCGATCTTTCTGCGAAAAATCCACTGTGCAACACCTGCCCGGCAAGGTGATCCCGGTCCGCCATGCAGCCTTCCCTATCGGCCATCCGCCGCTTATAGGAGGCAAAAAGCTTGGGAGTGCTGGAATGGCGCATATCATCGTTGTCGGCAACGAAAAGGGCGGCTCGGGCAAATCAACCACGTCAATGCATGTGGCGACAGCGCTGTGCCGCATGGGCTTTCGTGTCGGCGCCCTTGACCTTGACCTGCGCCAGAAAAGCTTCGGCCGCTATATCGAAAACCGTCTGGCCTACCTGGAACGCGCCGGCCTGAAGCTGCCCTCGCCCGATTACCACGACCTGCCCGAGATTGATGCGGCTTTGCTGCAGCCCGGGGAAAACGCCTTCGACCGCCGGTTGTCAGAGGCGGTTTCGGCGCTGGAACCGGTGTCCGATTTCATCATCATCGACTGCCCCGGCAGCCACACCCGCCTAAGCCAGGTGGCGCATTCGCTGGCAGACACGCTGATCACGCCGATGAACGACAGTTTTGTGGACTTCGACCTGCTGGCCCACATCGACGCCGAGACGGGCAAGGTCAAAGGCCCCTCGATCTATTCCGAAATGGTGTGGAACGCGCGTCAGCTGCGGGCGCAGGCGGGCCTCAAGCCGATCGACTGGATTGTGCTGCGCAACCGTCTTGGGGCACAGCAGATGATCAACAAGAAGAAGGTTGGCACGGCGCTGGAAGAATTGTCGCGTCGCATCGGGTTTCGGGTGGTCCCCGGCTTTTCCGAGCGCGTGATCTTCCGCGAACTCTTCCCGCGCGGGTTGACGGTCATGGACCTCAAGGACACCGGCGTGGATCAGTTGAACCTGTCCAACATCGCCGCCCGTCAGGAGGTCCGCGACCTGATCCGCGCGCTCAAGCTTCCAGCGATTGAGCAAAGCCCCGAAACAATGCTTGCCTGACCTGACGGCGGCTTTCGCGCATGTTGATCCGCTCAAGCCGCATCGAGAAGGCGTCGGCGATTTCTGACTTGGGGGTGTACAACCCGAACTTGGCAAGAAGCGATTTCCCGATCTTCATGGCAGCCTCCTGAGTGACGCGATAGGGTTAATTTCCGCGCCAAGCGCGGCAGGAAAGTGGCCAAGGCAGGGTGGATTGGCGGATTGTGGCGGCAGGCTGGAAACGGTCGGTTTCCAGTTTGGCGCCAATCACAGGCGCTTGATCCGCGGTCGCGCCCATGGCACCCCTTTGCCCAGAGGTGCCCCATGCCAAACCCGCTTTACGACGCGCTGTTCGCCCCGCTTGCAACCCGTGACAGCCGGCTTCTGATCCTGCCCGATGGGTCCGAGGTCACCGGCAGCGCCTTCCACGGCCTGATCGCCCGCGCGGCCAACGCCTTGCGCGCCCATGGTGTGCAGCCCGGTGACCGCGTTGCCGTGCAAATCGCCAAATCGCCGGAAGCTTTGGCCATCTATGCCGCCACTGTCGCGATCGGGGCGGTCTTCCTGCCACTGAACACGGCCTATACGCCGCCTGAAGTCGCCTATTTCCTCGACAACGCAACCCCGCGCCTGTTCCTGTGCGAACCTGCCAAGGCCGCCTCGCTTGCCGCCGTGGCCAGCCAGACCACGTTGAAAACGCTCGACGCCAAGGCCGGAGGCAGCTTCGGCGCAGATCTATCCGCCGCCGCTGCCGGGTTTGCGCCGGAAGACCGCGCGCCATCCGACCTTGCCGCGATCCTTTACACATCGGGCACCACGGGCCGTTCCAAGGGCGCGATGCTGACCCATGCCAACCTGTTGTCGAACGCCCGCACCCTCGCCGACCTGTGGCGCTTTACCGCGTCGGATGTGCTGCTGCATGCCCTGCCGATCTTCCACACGCACGGCCTGTTCGTCGCCTCCAACGTCAGCCTGCTGACCGGTGGGCAGATGATCTTCCTGCCCGGCTTTGAACTTGAAACCATGCTGCGCCTGTTGCCCAAGGCCACCGCCCTGATGGGCGTTCCGACCTTCTACACCCGGCTGCTGGACGATGCGCGCTTTGACCGCGCCCTGACCGCTCACATGCGCCTGTTCGTATCAGGCTCTGCCCCCTTGCTGGCCGAAACCCACCGCCAGTTCGAAGACCGCACCGGCCACCGCATTCTGGAACGCTACGGGATGACGGAAACCAACATGAACACGTCCAACCCCTATGACGGCGAACGCCGCGCAGGAACCGTGGGCTTCCCCCTGCCCGGGGTCGAGTTGCGCATCATGGCCGAGGGACATGAGGTTGCGCAGGGCGAGGTGGGCGTCATCGAAGTGCGCGGCCCGAACGTCTTTGCCGGCTACTGGCAAATGCCCGAAAAGACCCGGGAGGAATTGCGCGACGATGGCTGGTTCATCACCGGCGATCTGGGCCAGCGGGATGCCGGCGGCTATGTGCAGATCGTGGGGCGGGCGAAGGATCTGGTCATCTCGGGCGGCTTCAACATCTATCCGATCGAAATCGAGATGGTGCTGGACGAAGCGCCCGGCGTCCTGGAAAGCGCGGTCATCGGCCTGCCCCATCCGGACTTCGGCGAGGCGGTATTTGCCGTGCTGGTGGCGCAGAAGGGTGAGACAGTGGACACGTCCGCCGTTCTGGAAGGGTTGCGCGATAAGCTGGCCCGCTTCAAGCAACCAAAAGCGGCCGTCGTCCTGCCGGAACTGCCACGCAACACCATGGGCAAGGTGCAGAAGGCAGAGTTGCGCAAGACCTATGCCGATTGGTTCAGGATCTGACCAAAGCGGGGGCCAGCCCCCGCACCCCCGGGATATTTGGACCTGAATGAAGAGGGTCAGTCGGTGTCGTCATCCTTGAGTTCACCCTCGAGGAAGCGTTCAAAATCGTCGAGATCCACCGGATCAAACTGCCCGAAGCCCTGCATCCAGACCGACGCGGCGCGCAGGGCGTCAGGTTCCAGCTTGCACCATTTCACCCTTCCCCGCTTTTCCTGGCTGATCAGCCCGGCATCGGCGAGGATCGACAGGTGCTTGGAAATCGCGGCCAGCGACATCTGGAAGGGTTCGGCCACATCCGTCACCGCCATGTCATCCTCCAGCAGCATTGACAGGATCGCCCGGCGGGTCGGGTCGGCGAGGGCGGCAAAGGCAAGGTCCAGATCGGTGGTCATGTGCGCAGTATCGGGGCGGCCCGGAGCAAGGTCAACCGGTTGGTTGAATATGTCCGGCGGCCAAAATCGCCCGGCGGCCACAAACACAGTCGGACTTGGCGATTTGCAAAGACATTTAAAATCAACACATTAAACCGGATTAACCGCCAATTATCCTTGCTTGACTCGGAAGCCCCCTCTCCCTAGAGATGCGGCGACTGTGCAGAGGTGTGATGAAGCAGGATTCTGACCCCGAACGTTTGGCTGCGCTGGAGAAGCGCATCGAAAAGCTGAGGGGCAAGGATCCGGTCAAGCGCGCTGACACAGGCGTGGTTTTCTCGCAAGGCGAGGTGGCCTGGAGGATGGTGGTCGAGCTGGTGACGGGCATGGTCCTGGGGCTGGCGATTGGCTACGGGCTGGATGTTCTGTTCGGAACGCGCCCGCTCCTTCTGATCATCTTTGCCTTGCTGGGCTTCGGCGCTGGCATCCGGGTGATGCTGGGCACGGCGAAGCAGATGGCAAAAGACGCGGCAAAGTCCGCGACAGACGAGAGGGATTGAACGTGGCAGAACAAGGGCTTGTGATCGACCCGATGCACCAGTTCCAGATTGTCCCGCTGTTTGGCGGCGACAAACTGACGTGGTACACCCCCACCAACCAGACCCTCTGGCTGGGGATCGCCGTTCTGGTGATTTCGCTCTTGATGATCGTGGGCTCCTCGCGGCGCGCCGTCATTCCGGGCCGCACCCAATCGATCACCGAGCTTCTTTACACCTTCATCCACAACATGGTGGAAGAAGTAACCGGCCATGAAGGGGCAAAGTTCTTCCCCTATCTGATGGTGATCTTCACCTTCATCGTGACCTCGAACCTGCTGGGGCTGATCCCGGGCGCGTTCGCCCCGACGTCGCACATAGCCGTTACCGCCGTTCTGGCGCTGATGGTGTTCCTGACCGTCACGCTGGTCGGGTTCTACAAAAAGGGCATCGGCTTTCTGGGCATGTTCTGGGTCTCCTCGGCACCTCTAGTTCTGCGTCCGATCCTCGCCCTGATCGAGATGATCTCGTACTTCGTTCGTCCCCTGTCGCACTCCATTCGTCTGGGCGGCAACATCATGGCCGGTCACGCCGTGATGAAAGTGTTCGCGGGTTTCGCGGGCGTCATGGGGATTGCCTCCATCGTTCCGATTGCGGCAATTGCCGCGATCTACGGTCTCGAACTGCTGGTTGCTGTCGTGCAGGCTTACGTCTTCACGATCCTGACCTGCGTCTATCTGCGCGACGCCGTTGGCGAAGCCCACCACTAATCAACCTTATAACCTGAACTCTGAAGGAGCTTTCCAATGACTGGCGATCTCGTACAATTCGCGCTCATGGGCAAATACATCGGCGCTGGCCTGGCCACCATCGGTCTCGGCGGCGCTGGCATCGGCGTGGGCACCATTGCGGGCAACTTCCTGTCCGGCGCCCTGCGCAACCCCTCGGCCGCTCCGGGTCAGATGGCCAACCTGTTCGTCGGCATCGCCTTCGCAGAAGCTCTGGGGATCTTCTCGTTCCTCATCGCCCTGCTGCTGATGTTCGCAGTCTGATCCTTTCCGGGTTAGTTCTCTGGCCGGATAGGGTAAACCCTGTCCGGCCCAGTTCCATCCACGGAGGCAGAAATGGCAACGACGGATACCGTGGCTGGTGCTGCGGGTGAGGCTTCCCAAAAGGGCATGCCGCAACTGAATTTCGCCACCTGGCCGAACCAGATCTTCTGGCTCGTGGTGGCACTGGTCATCCTCTATATCGTGCTGACCAAGATCGCGATGCCGCGCATCGCAGCCGTTCTGGCCGAGCGCAAAGGCACGATTGGCAACGATCTTGCCGCTGCGGAAGAGCTGAAATCCAAGGCCAAGGCGGCCGAGAAGGCCTATAACCTTGCACTGGAACAGGCGCGGGTTGAAGCGGCCAAGATCATCGCCGCCACCAAGGCCGAGATCCAGAAGGACCTCGACGCCGCGATGGCCGCTGCCGATGTGCAGATCGGCGCAAAGGCCGCCGAAAGCGAAAAGCGCATCGCCGAGATTCGTGCCGGTGCGGTGCAAGCCGTGGGCGAAGTGGCCCGCGACACGGCCGGCGCGTTGGTGCAGGCTTTGGGCGGAAACGCGGATGCCGGTGCCATCGAGGCGGCCGTGGCCGCCCGGTTGAAAGGGTAAGCTCATGAAGACCTTCATGCAAAAGCTGTCGACGTCAGCCGCCCTGATCCTGACCGCAGCCCCGGCTTTCGCCGCCGAGGAAGGCCCGTTCTTCTCGCTGCGCAACAACGAGTTCGTTGTGGGCATCGCCTTCATCGCCTTCATCGGCCTGTTGATCTACATGGGCGTGCCCAAAAAGGTCGGCAACCTGCTGGATGATCGCGCTCAGGGCATCAAGAACACGCTCGACGAAGCCCGCATGCTGCGCGAAGAGGCCAAGGCTCTGCTGGCATCCTACGAAGCCAAGCAGCGCGAGGTGCAGGAACAATCCGCCCGCATCGTCGCGACGGCCAAGACCGAAGCGCAAGCCGCAGCATCTCAGGCCAAGCTTGACCTGCAGGCCTCCATTGCACGCCGTCTGGCTGCGGCTGAGGAGCAGTTGGAATCAACGGTGAAAGCCGCCGAACGTGCCGTGCGCGATCAGGCGATTTCGGTGTCCGTGGCCGTGGCTGCGGACGTGCTGAAGCGTCAGATGACGGCAGACCAAGCCGCTGCCGCCATCGACGCGTCGATTGCGCAAGTGGCCGCCAAGCTGCACTGATCCACCCTACATTGACAAAAGGCCCGGAGGTTTCCTCCGGGCCTTTTGCATTTCGGGATCACAAACCTCAGCGGTTCGGACGCACCAGAATTTCGACCCGACGGTTCTGCGCACGGCCCGCATCGGTCAGGTTCGAGGCGATCGGCGCGTCCTCGCCCTTGCCATAGGTGCTGATCCGACCGGCCGGCACGCCAGAGCTGATCAGGATGCCCGCCACCGAAGAGGCACGGCGTTGCGACAGGTCCATGTTCATCGCGGCAGCGCCGACGTTGTCAGTATGACCCACGACTTCGATGGTGCTGTCCGAATAGGTGACAAGGTTCGCCGCAATCGAGCTGATCTCGCCCTGCAGATCCGGCCGCAGGGTGGCGCTGCCACTGGCGAACAGCACGTCATCGGGCAGATTGACCAGAAGGTAATCGCCCATATTGGTCACGGTCACATTGGGGTTGCCCAAGCGCGCCCGCATATCCGCCGCCTGCGCGTCAAGGCCTGCACCAATACCGCCGCCCAACAGCCCGCCGACCAGCGCGCCGCGCAGCATCGCCTGCCCATGGTTGTGATTCGAGAAGAGCCCGCTCAGCAGCGCGCCACCCACAGCGCCGGTCACGGCACCGTTTCTGGCGCGAGAGTTGGGATCCTGAAGCCGCGCCGTGCCGCTTTCACAGCCTGCAAGGCCAAGGGTCGCGATCACCGAAAGGGTTACAAAGGGTTTGAAGTTCATGTTTGTGCTGCCTCGATATGATTGGGCCGTCGTTCCGACCCTGACGCCTGTTATACCACTGCAGCGGGCGTGGTCACAGACAGCCCCGGCGCTGCGCGGCTTTCAGCCCATCACAACACCGTCAAGCGGCGGCATCCTTCCGCGCTGCCTCCCAGGCCAGGATCGCCCGCTTGACCGGCAAGCCCCAGTGATAACCGCCCAAGCCCCCCGATTTCCGCAAAGCCCGGTGGCAGGGAATCAGCAGGCTGATCGGATTGCGTCCTACGGCCGTGCCCACCGCCCGCACCGCCTTGGGCAGACCAACGGCTCCGGCCAGTTCCGAATAGGTCGTGACTTGACCCGAAGGGATGCGCAGCAAAGCCTCCCACACCTTGATCTGGAACGGGGCGCCGATCAGATACAGCGGCGCCGCAGCGCCCCCCAGCGCGGACAGAACCCAAGGCCGCAGCATCATCGGGTCCTCGACAAAACGGGCACGCGGCCAGCGTCTTACCAAGTCTTCCAGCGCCGCGGCTTCCCCCATATCCGCGGCAAATCCCATGCCACACAGGCCACGCTCGGTTCCCATGACAATCGCCGGACCAAAGGGGCTGTCAAACCACCCCCAATAGATCGTCAGCCCCTCCCCCCCCTTGGCATAATCCCCCGGCGACATCGCCTCCCAGGTCAGGAACAGATCATGCAGGCGCGACGGCCCCGAAAGCCCGGTGGCCAGCGCCGTCTCCAGCACGGTGAACCGCTCGGCCAGCAGCCCCTTGGCATGGTCCAGCGTCAGATACTGCTGATACCGCTTGGGCGACACACCGACCCAGGCCGAGAAGACCCGCTGAAAATGCGCCGCACTCATCCCCATCCGGCGCGCCAAAGCCTCCAACGTCAGGCCCGGCCCCGCCTCGTCAATCTCGCGCAATGCCCGCGCAATCACCGCATAGTGGTAAGATTCTTCGCTCATGCTCGCCTCCCTATGCCCAACCTAAGGTCGAATGCCCCCCGAAAACACCCGAAACCTGCGCAAATGCTTGCCCCAAGGCCCGCGCCAAGGCATATCGCCCCCATGACCGCACAACTGCCCTATGCCACGCTGCAGCGCATCTTTCAGACCTTTCAGGCCGTGAACCCCACGCCCGAGGGCGAGCTTCACCACACCAACGCCTTCACCCTTCTGGTGGCCGTAGCACTTTCCGCCCAGGCCACCGATGTGGGCGTGAACAAGGCCACCAAGGCGCTGTTCCAGATCGCCGATACGCCGCAAAAGATGCTGGCCTTGGGCGAAGAGGCCCTGATCGACCATATCAAGACCATCGGGCTTTATCGCAACAAGGCGAAAAACGTCATTCGCCTGTCCCAGATGCTGCTGGACGACTACGACGGCCAGGTCCCGTCCTCTCGCGCCGCCCTGCAGCGCCTGCCGGGCGTGGGCCGCAAGACGGCCAATGTGGTGCTGAACATGTGGTTCCACCACCCCGCCCAGGCCGTTGACACCCATCTTTACCGCGTCGGAAACCGCACCGGCATCGCCCCGGGAAAAGACGAACTGGCGGTCGAACGCGCCATCGAAGACAACATTCCCGTCGAATTCCAGAAACACGCCCACCATTGGCTGATCCTGCACGGCCGCTACATCTGCACCGCCCGCTCCCCCAAATGCGGCATCTGCCTGATCCGCGACTTCTGTCTGTTTGAGGATAAATCATGAAGAAATTCCACGTCGTCGGCATCGGCAATGCCATCGTCGATGTCTTCTCCGCCGCTGACGATACCTTCCTTGAACTGATGGGCATCCAGAAGGGCATCATGCAACTGGTCGAGAAAGACCGGGGCGAGATGCTCTACGGTTCCATGAAAGACCGCGTGCAAGCGCCCGGAGGCTCCGTCGCCAACACCCTCGCAGGCTTGGGCAATCTCGGCCTCACCACCGCCTTCATCGGCCGCGTCCATGACGACGCGCTGGGGCGGTTCTACGCGGCCCATATGGCCGAAAACGGCACTGATTTCGTGAACCCGCCGGTGCCAGGCGGTGAACTTCCCACCTCCCGCTCGATGATCTTCGTGGCGCCGGATGGCGAGCGGAGCATGAACACCTATCTTGGCATCTCCTCCGAACTCGGGCCGCAAGACGTCTCGGATGACGTTGCCGGTGCCACTCAATTGCTCTTCCTCGAAGGCTATCTCTACGACAAGCCCAAGGGCAAACAAGCGTTCGAACGCGCCGCCAAGCTCTGCCAGGCCTCGGGCGGCAAGGCCGGCATCGCCCTGTCCGACCCTTTCTGCGTCGACCGCCACCGCGATGACTTCCGCCGTCTGGTCAAAGACCTCGACTACGTGATCGGCAACGAACACGAATGGTCTTCGCTCTACCAGACCGACCTCTCCTCCGCCTTGGAGCAAGCCTCCCGGGACGCTGGCATGATCGCCTGCACCCGTTCGGGCCACGAGGTCATCATCTGTCGCGGTGACGAACAGGCCGTGGTCTCCGTTCACCGCATCGTCCCGGTCGATGCCACCGGCGCCGGCGACCAGTTCGCCGCAGGTTTTCTCTACGGCATCGCCACCGGCCAAAGCCTGTTCACTTGCGGCCGCATGGGATGCGTTGCCGCCGCCGAGGTCATCTCGCACTACGGTGCCCGCCCCGAAGCCGACCTCAAAGCCCTGTTCCGCAAGGAAGGCCTCATCTGACGCCGCCCCGGCCCGGCCCATGGCCGGGCCGGGGGCCGGACAAGCGCCCTATTCGCCCAGTTTGGCGTGCACTTCGTCCAGATCGACCTCTGCCAGCGGCATCTTGTTGGCCGGGTTATCGAAGTCATATCGGAACAGCTGGAAATCCCGCTTGTAGATTTCCCACATCAGGTGGCGCGACAGGTCGTCGAAATAGTTTTCGACCGGATGCGCCCGCTTCGGCCCGTGACCCTCGCTCTCGTTGAAGCGCGGGATGGTTTTCAGGTCGATGGCATGGCGCGGCTTCATCTTCGCCACCACTTCGGCCATGCCTTGGTCAAACTTTTCGGTGAAGATGATCCGGTTGTACCGCCCGCCATTCACGATGAAGGTCGAGATATGGCCCGCCATCGCGGACCAGTGAATGTCCGGCTCCATCGGCTTCTTGAAGCGAATGGTATCCCGGGCGAACAGCAGAAAGCGGCGGAAGGCGGCGATCTGGTCGAACTCTTGCTTGCCATCGTCACCGCCCACCTCGACGCCGTATTTCTGCACCAGCATCGGCACCATGTTGCCGCGATAGCGCTTGCCGTTGCGTTGGATGCCGCAGACCTTGTCAAAGAAGCTGGACAGAATCCGGGTGTAGGGGTTGCGGACACAGGTGAAAGCATAGGTCTTGCGCGCCTTCACGACCCTTTCAATCACCGGCTGGCTCGCCTCCAGCGCCCATTTGTGCAGGCCCGTGGTCGCATCATGGATGTCGCCATCGAAGAACCTGCCATGATCGGCGTAGAACATGATCTGGCCGATGGTCGAGCAGGCGCATTTCGGCACCACGCGGTACACGACGCTTTCACTTTCGGTCATCCAGGTGCCGGGAAAACCCATATGGTGCAGCCTCCTTGGCGGTTTGCCACCTTTTGGCGCAGAACCATGGAAATTCTAGGGCGAAAAGAGCAAAGAAACCCTGTCATTTCAATCCACGATAAAGGTATTTAGGGCAACACAGGCAAAGACGACCGCACGGCCCGACCTCCGGATTGTTTCCCATATGGCAAAGATCGCCTACATCCTGCTGTGTCACAAGGATCCCGAAGGGATCATCGCCCAGGCCGAGCGGCTGACGGCGGCGGGGGACTACATTGCGATCCACTTTGACGCCCGCGCCCGCCGTGACGATTATGACCGCATCCGCGCCGCCCTGGTCGCCAATCCTGCGGTGACCTTCGCCGCCAAACGGGCCAAATGCGGCTGGGGAGAGTGGAGCCTTGTGCAAGCCACCCTCAACGCCGTCGCCTCGGCAGTCGAGGCATTCCCCCGCGCCACGCATTTCTACATGCTGTCAGGCGATTGCATGCCAATCAAGACGGCGGAATATGCCCATGATTTTCTGGATGCCACCGACTGCGACTATATCGAAAGCTTCGATTTCCTGACCTCGGACTGGATCAAGACCGGCATCCGCGAAGAACGTCTGATCTATCGCCACTGGTTCAACGAACGCACCCAGAAGCGGCTGTTCTACACCGCGCTGGACTGGCAGAAGCGGCTGAAGCTGTCGCGCAAGGTGCCGCATGATCTGCAGATGATGATCGGCAGCCAGTGGTGGTGCCTGCGCCGCCGCACGGTCGAGATGGTCTTGACCTTCTGCAAGGCGCGGGGCGACGTGATGCGCTTTTTCCGCACCACCTGGATTCCCGACGAGACCTTCTTTCAGACCCTTGTCCGCCATCTTGTCCCTGAACATCAGATCAAGACCCGCACCCTGACCTTCCTGATGTTCACCGACTATGGCCTGCCGGTGTCGTTCTACAACGATCATTATGACCTGCTGCTCAGCCAGGATTACCTTTTTGCCCGCAAGATCAGCCCCGACGCCAAGGTCCTGAAAGAACGGTTGGGCAAACTTTACGCCGCCAGGGGCGTCAGGTTCGGCATCTCGAACGAGGGGCGCACGCTGTTCAACTTCCTCGTGGGGCGGGGCCGCATCGGCCGCCGCTTCGCCCCCCGTTTCTGGGAGACGGAAAGCTCGATCGGGCGCGACCGCACCCTGCTGATCGTCACCTGCAAGAAATGGCACGTCGCCAAGCGTCTGGTTGACCGGATCCGTCAGGTCACCAACCTGCCGGCGGTGGACTATGTCTTCAACGAGGCGTCTACACCGCTGCCTGATCTGGGCGGCATCCAAACCACGCTGGAAAAACGCACCCGCCACCGACGGGCGCTGGTGCGGATGCTGTTCGATTACTGGCAAAGCGATGTGCTGGTGATCTGCATCGACCCGGCCAACACCGACCTGATGCAGGATTTCTACAATGACAAGGCCACGGTCCGCCTGCTGGAAATCGAATGCGAGTTCACGGATGACTATCTGATCGGCCATGCCAAGCGCGTCGGCCTTGCCGCCGACCACACCCCGCGTGAGGTGATCGACCGCCTGCTGCCGACCATCCGCTTTGACGTGCGCTTTGAATCCGATCGAATCCGCGACGCTGCCTTCAGCGGCTTTCACCAGTTGCGCCAAAGCGCCTCGGTTGATGAAAATGCCATGCCTCTGGCGGAATTCCTTGATATTGCTCCGCAACAGGCGCGCGAGATTGCGGCAACCCATTACCTATTCGTGGACTGATCCGATGGCTTACACCTACGACCCGACCAACATCTTTGCCCGCATCCTGCGCGGCGAGATTCCCAACAAGACCGTGCTGGAAACCGCCCACACGCTGGCCTTCCACGACATCCATCCGCAGGCGCCGATCCATGTGCTGGTGATCCCCAAGGGCCCCTACGTCACCTTTGACCATTTCGCCGCCGAGGCAAGTTCCGAGGAGCTGACCGATTTTCACCGGACCGCAGCCTCGGTCTGCGCCATGGTGGGCGCCACCGAAGGCGGCTACCGCGCCATCACCAACGCCGGCGCCAATGGCCTGCAGGAAGTACCGCACTACCACCTGCACATTCTGGGAGGCAAGGTCATGGGCCGGATGCTGGGCCACTAGGCCGCCCAGCTGGCTGACCTGACAGCATCGGCAGACAACCGCCTTATTCTGCAAGCCCGCCCTCAGACCAGCGCAATTTTTCGTGCGCACTGCTCTGTGCAACGAATCGAACGCGATAATCCGGCTACGCCCCGGTCAGCGCACCCGTGTCGGGTCGCGCCGAGGAGTACTCAACCATGAAACTGATTCTCGCAGCCGTCTTCGCCCTGCTCGCCGCCCCCGTGTTTGCCGCCGATCCGGCCACCGTGACCTGCAAGGACATGATGGCCATGGATGCCAAGGGCATGGCAGACACGGGCACCGCGCTCAAAGGTGCCATGAAGGACGATGCCAAAGTCGCCGCGATGGCCGACGTTGATGTCACAACCGCCGCTGGCGCGGCCTGCACCGCCCATCCGGAAGGCACCGTGATGGAAGCCATGAAGACCTCGATGATGGCCACCGATCCGGGCACCCTGACCTGCAAGGACATGCTGGCGATGGGACCCGACGCGATGCTGGCAGCCGGCATCTCGATGAAGATCGTTCTGAAGGATGATGCTTCCATCATGGCCATGTCGGATGCTGATGTGTCCAAGGCCGCTGGCGTTTCCTGCACCGCCCACCCGGATGTGCTGGTCGTTGACGCCCTGAAGATGAAATAAGCTGCGAAGGCGCCCGGCCTCCCGGGCGCGTTCAGACTGGATGGCGTTGCCGTGCAACGCCATCCCTTCGGTCCGCTGCGATCAGGGCGCCGGATTGCCCTCTGCCGCCAGAATGGCGCTCAGACCCTCGCGGTAGGTCGGATACAGCAGCGATACGCCCAGCACCGACTTGATCCGATCATTCCGCACACGTTTGTTTTCCGCATAGAACGACCGCGCCATCGGCGACATCTCGGCCTCTTCGTAGGGCACCATCGGTGGTTCGGGCAGGTTCAGCAGGGTCGCGGCCAAGCCCAGAATATCCTCGGGGCTGGCCGGATCGTCATCGCAGACGTTGTAAATGCCCGGATGCGGGCGCGCGATCGCCGCCTGCAGCACATTGGCGATATCCTCGACATGGATGCGGGAAAACACCTGACCCGGCTTGTGAATACGCCGGGCTGATCCGTCGCGCACCTTCTCGAACGGGCCGCGCCCCGGCCCGTAGATGCCCGCCAACCGGAAGATGTGCAAAGGCAGGCCAAGCGCCGCCCAATCCGCCTCGGCCCGGGCGCGCGCAGCACCCCGCGCCGTGGTGGGGGCCAATGGTGTCGTCTCATCCACCCAGTCGCCATTGTGGTGGCCATAGACGGCCGTGGTGGAGAGATACCCCACCCAGTCCAGCGACGCGGCCGCAATCTCGGCTCCCATGGCAGCCAGCACCGGATCCGCCTCACCCGGCGCGACCGAGGTCAGCAGATGCGTCGCCTGCGCCAGCGCCGGGCGAAGATCTGCCCCGGGCCAGACCAGCGCCTCCACCCCCGTGGCGCGCAGGGCGGCGGCCCCGGCTTCGCTGCGCGTGGTGCCGATGATCCGCCAACCCAAAGGCAGAAGCCTGCGGGCCAGCGCCTGCGCCGAATAGCCATGGCCGATGGAAAGAAGCGTTTTCATGGCCCTTTTATCCCCTTGCCCGCGCAGACCTGCAAGCCGTTGCAGCGTCTTCATAAGAAGTTCACTTGCTTATGGCCGTCCAAGCCTCTTACATGCCCGATCAAATTGAGGGGACGCCCGTGATGCATGATGACCTTTTCCTGACCCCGCCCGCCGTCGAGCCTGTGCTCTTCACCGATGCCGCCGCCGCCGTGGCCCAGCTTGAGGCGCTTTATACGCAGGCGACCGTGTTTCTGGGTCAGGCCTTTTCCCATGCTGTCACCCATGGCAAACCCCAGGCCCGCGTCCGCGCCTACTACCCGGAAATCCGCCTGACCGTCACCAGCCATGACAAGATCGACAGCCGCCTGTCCTTCGGCCATGTCTCGCACCCCGGCACCTATGCCACCACCGTGACCCGACCCGACCTGTTCCGCAACTACCTGATCCAGCAGATCAGCCTGTTGATGGAAAACCACGGTGTGTCGGTTCAGATAGGCCTGTCGGATACGCCGATCCCGCTGCACTTTGCCGTCGCAGGCAACCCCGACATGACCGTGCCGCACCAAGGCGTGCTGGACTTCACCCTGCGCAACGTGTTCGACGTGCCGGACCTGTCGACCACCAACGATGACATCGTCAATGGCCAGCGCACCCGCAATTCCGATGGCTCTTACCCCCTCGCCCCCTTCACCGCGCAGCGGGTGGACTATTCTCTGGCCCGCCTCAGCCACTACACCGCGACCGATGCGATCCACTTCCAGAACTATGTCCTGTTCACCAACTACCAGTTCTACGTCGACGAATTCGAATTCATGGCCCGCGCCGCGCTGTCAAATCCGGCGCTTGGCTATACCGAGTTCGTGGCGGGCGGCAATTCCTCCATCACCACCGGCGATGGCGTTCTGACGCCCTCGTCCAAAACGCCCCAGATGCCGACCTATCACCTGAAGCGGGCGGACGGGAACGGCATCACCCTCGTCAACATCGGCGTCGGCCCGTCAAACGCCAAGACCGCCACCGACCACATCGCCGTCCTGCGCCCGCATGCCTGGCTGATGCTGGGCCACTGCGCCGGCCTGCGCAATTCACAGTCACTGGGCGATTTCTGCCTCGCCCACGCCTATCTGCGCGAGGATCACGTGCTGGACGACGACCTGCCGATCTGGGTGCCGATCCCCGCCCTGGCCGAGATTCAGATCGCCCTGCAAGACGCCGTGGCCGAGGTCACGCAGCTCGACGGCTATGAACTCAAACGCATCATGCGCACCGGCACCGTCGCCACCATCGACAACCGCAATTGGGAACTGCGCGACCAGTCCGGCCCGGTCCGCCGCCTGTCGCAATCCCGCGCTATTGCGCTGGACATGGAATCCGCCACCATTGCCGCCAACGGCTTTCGGTTCCGCGTGCCATACGGCACGCTTCTTTGCGTCAGTGACAAGCCGCTGCATGGCGAGTTGAAACTGCCGGGCATGGCGTCAGACTTCTACAAGACCCAAGTCTCCCGCCACCTGCAGGTCGGCATCCGCGCGATGGAGCGTTTGCGGGAAATGCCGCTTGGCCGCATTCACAGCCGCAAACTGCGCAGTTTTGACGAAACAGCCTTTCTTTAGGGGTAGTTTTCGCTCACCGATTGCAAAAATGCTTGCCTTGACGGTCAAAAACCTGTGTAGCCAGCGCCACAGCCGTTGACGGCGTTTGAACCAATACCCGGAACCGGGATCAGACCAAGGGACACTCAAGATGACCAAACCGATGACCAAGACGCAACTGCTGGCCGCTCTGGCCGACGCCATGGGCTCTGACAAGAAGACCGCTGGCACAGCCCTCGACGCGATCGCCGCCGTCGTGGCCCGCGAAGTCGCCGCCGGTGGCGCCGTGACCCTTCCCGGCCTTGGCAAGATGGTCTGCAAGGCCCGCCCCGAGCGTCAGGTTCGCAACCCCGCCACGGGCGAACAAGTGACCAAGGCCGCCGATAAGCAAGTCAAATTCGCCATCGCCAAGTCGCTGAAAGACAGCGTCAACGCCTGAGTCTGACCGAACATCCGCAGGGGTCGCCCGCACCTGCCGGGCGACCCTTTGTTTTGGAGACTGCCATGGACCTGACCGCCCTGCTGATGGGCCTTGCCTTCTCGTTTATGTGGTCCTCGGCGTTCGCCACCGGCCGGATCATCGTCGCCGATGCCTCACCGCTTCTGGTGCTGGCCCTCCGCTTCCTGATCTCCGGCACCATCGCCGTCACCATCGCCCGCCTGCGCGGCCAAAGCTGGCGGCTGTCAAACCCCGTGGCGCGCAGCGTCGTGATCTTCGGCCTGTGCCAGAACGCGCTCTATCTCGGCCTGAATTTCGTGGCGCTGCAATGGGTCGAGGGCTCGCTGGCCTCGGTCATCGCCTCCGCCATGCCCCTCCTGGTTGCTGCAATCGGCTTTGCCTTGGGGGAACGTCTGCCCAAACTTGGTATCGCGGGCCTGTTGGCGGGCTTTGCCGGGGTGGCGCTGATCATGGGCAGCCGCATCACCCATGGCGCTGACCCGACCGGCGTCGCGCTGTGCGTGATCGGCGCCACAGCATTGGCCTTTGCCACCCGGCTGGTGAAGGCCGTCAGCGCCGGCGGCAACCTTCTGATGGTGGTGGGACTGCAAATGCTGGTGGGGTCCGCCATCCTCGCCGTGGCCGCCATGGCGCTGGAAACCCCGCGCCTGAACCTGACACCCCATCTCTTGATGGCGCTGTCCTACCAGATCGCCGTCCCGGGCCTGACCGCCACCCTTTTGTGGTTCACGCTGGTCGGTCGCATCGGGGCCATTCGCGCCTCGACCTTCCACTTCCTCAACCCCTTCTTCGGCGTCACCGTCGCCGCCCTCCTGCTTGGAGAGCACATCACCCCCACCGACATTCTGGGGGTGATGATCGCTATGGCCGGGATTCTGGCCGTGCAAATGGCCCGTCAGGCCGCCGCCAGAAGCGCCTGATCGAAGTCCTTGGCCTTCTGGACCGAAGGCCGCGCCTGACACCGCGCCACCCAATCCCTGATCGACGCATCCTCCGGCAGAAACTGCGGCAGAAAGCTGAAGACCGAGGCGCAGATCAGGTCCGCCGCCGTGAAGTCCTCGCCGCACAGATAGGGCCCCTTCTCCAGCGCCCCATGCAGCCGCGCCAAAGCCTCGTCCACGCCGCGGAAGTTGCGATGCAGGCCGGGGTGACCCGCGCCAAACATCTTCATCCACATCACGGGCTCCAAGACGCCCTGATACCAGAACAGCCAGGTCAGATACTCCCCCCGCTTGGCCGTCCCCGGCTTCGGCGCAAGCCCCGAGTCGGGGAACAAGGCCGTCAGATACAGCATGATCGCCCCGCTTTCCGTGATCAGCGTGCCGTCATGGATCAGCGCCGGAACCTTGCCCTCGGGATGCGGATTGGCCGGATCGGCATGGCCCGAGCCATCGCGCTGCACCATCCCAACCGTCTTGATCTCGATCTTGTCCCAGATCCCCATCTCGTCAATCAACGAGACAATCCGCCAAGACCGGCTGTTGGGGGCATGAATAAGGGTCAGCATGTTTCTCTCCTTGCGTTGCTGGATGCCCCCTTTATGCTCCCCTGATCCTGTCAAAAGCTGTCAGCATCATGCCGCGCCCCGACCGCCTGTTCCGTCTTCTGACCGCCCTGCGCACACTGCCGCAGCCGGTCACGGCCGCCCGTCTGGCCGAGGAAACCGAGGTCTCCCCCCGCACCCTCTACCGCGACATTGACACCCTGCGTGCCGGTGGCGCCCTGATCGACGGTGCCGCCGGCGTCGGCTACACCCTCACCGAAGACCCCGCCCTGCCGCCGCAGATGTTCACACGGCTGGAGGTCGAAGCTCTCGTCCTCGGCCTCGCCGAGGTCCGCCTTGCCGGCGACCCCGCCCTCGCGAAAGCGGCTGAGGCGGCGCAGGCCAAGATCATCGCCACCTTGCCCGAGCGTGTGCAGCGCCAAGCCATCCACGCCGTCCAGCAAACCTACCGCTTCGAACGCCGCGCCCCCGCCCCGGCCCACCTGTCGCTGATCCGCGAGGCCTGCTGGGACGAACGCGCGCTCGACATCACCTACCAAGACCGCGCCGACAGCCAAACCCGCCGCCGCATCTGGCCCCTGTCGGTCGTCTTCATGGACCGCACCCTGATGCTCTTGGCGTGGTGCACCCTGCGCCAAGGCTTCCGCCGCTTCCGGCTGGAGGCGATGACCGAGATCACGGCGACGGACGAAAGCTTCCGCCCCCGCCGCGTCCCCCTGTTGCGGGACTTCCTGTCAGAACTGAAAACGACGGGCGGGCGGACAAGGTAGGATGGGCAATATGCCCATCATCCAAGCAAGATGGGCGCATCGCCCATCCTACCCAATGATCCCGCGCACCCCACCCGTCTGCCCGCGATCCAGCAGCAGATGATCCGCCAGCACCAGCGCCATCATTGCCTCGCCCACCGGAACAGCCCTGATCCCCACACAAGGGTCATGCCGCCCCTTGGTGATCAGATCGATCTGCTCGCCCCGCGCATTGATCGTCCGCCGGGGGGTCAGGATGCTTGAGGTCGGCTTCACCGCAAACCGGCACACCACCGGCTGACCCGAGCTGATCCCGCCCAGAATCCCGCCGGCATGGTTGCTCAGAAACACCGGCCCGTCGTTGCCCATGCGGATCTCATCCGCATTCTCCACCCCGGTCAGGCTCGCCGCAGCCATCCCGTCGCCAATCTCCACCGCCTTGACCGCGTTGATCGACATCATCGCACTCGCAAGATCGCTGTCCAGCTTGCCATACAAAGGCGCCCCCAGTCCCGCCGGAACCCCTTCTGCCACAACCTCGATCACCGCCCCAACCGAGTTGTGCGACAGCCGCAACCCGTCCAGATACTCCGCCCATTCCGCCACCGCGACCGGGTCCGGGCACCAGAACGGGTTCTCGCCAATCTGCGCCCAGTCAAACCGGCTGCGCTCGATCCCCTTCGCACCCATCTGCACCATGTACCCGGTGATCTTCAGCCCCGGCACCAAAGCCGCCAGCACCGCCCGCGCCACCCCGCCAGCCGCCACGCGGCTCGCCGTCTCCCGCGCCGAACTCCGCCCGCCGCCGCGATAATCCCGCACGCCGTATTTCTGGTGATAGGTAATGTCCGCATGCCCCGGCCGGAACGCCTGCGCGATGTCGCCATAATCCTTAGACCGCTGATCCGTATTCTCGATCAACAGCGAAATCGGCGTCCCCGTCGTCCGCCCTTCAAACACCCCCGACAGAATGCGAACCGCATCCGCTTCCTGCCGTTGCGTGGTGAACTTCGAGGTGCCGGGCTTGCGCTTGTCCAGCCAAGGCTGCAAATCCGCTTCCGTCAGGGCAATCCCCGGCGGACAGCCATCCACCACAGCCCCAATCGCCGGCCCATGGCTCTCCCCCCAGGTGGTGAAGCGGAACAAATGACCAAAGGTGTTAAGGCTCATGGGCGATCTCCTGTCTGCCGCCCCCCATAGTCCAATCGCGCCTTCAGCAACAGATTTTTCGTAGAAAAATCGTGCCCTAGTCCGCCGTCATCGACACCACGGCCGATTTCTTCACCGTATCCGCCGGATAGGTGATCTTGGTCTGGATGCCAAAGCGCAGGTCGGGGAAATAGGTGAAATGCTGCACGGTCGGATAGGGCCCGCCGATATGGCCAATATCCACCCCCAGCGCGGCATAGCGGCAGGCCCCCACCTTCAGCGCCTGCACCATCCCGGCCGTCACATGCACCTTCTCGCGCCAGTCATCGGCTTGGGTGTCGCCGATCTTCGTCGTCGTGGCCTTCACGTTCGAGGTCCAGTCCATCCCCGCCACCGGCTCGGGCGGCGTGCGGATGTAATGATATTCCGACGCCGTCGCACTGCCGTTGCGCGTGCTTTCGGTCTGATAGACGCCGTAGGGCCCCACGACATATTTGGCATAATTGCCCGTCGTCTTGCTCTCCTCGATCCGCAGCACATCATGCGCATCGCGGTGCACTGCCCAGGATGACCCATCCGCCAGCTTCACGGTCACCCCCTTGGCAAAGCTCAGATAGTTCACACACTCCGCCGAGGCCGGCAAAGCCATCGCCGCAAGAAAAGCCAGACGCAGAAACATGCCCCACCTCCTGTTTTGCGCCATCGTAGGGTGCACTTTGAAGGCGCACCACCCCTGATTCGCACGCCACGGTTAACGCATCGGCATCTCTGCGCGCGTAGAGACGGAAGGAAGACACAAGGAAGACCGGTTCAAGACCGTACCTTCCGCCGAAATCCTCCGGTTAATCCAGCGTTCCCAACCCTTTGCGCTTTCCCCTTGCACCCGGGGACCATTCCCCTATTTTCACCCCCACCTCGGGGTGCCTGTCCTACAGGCTGAGATGCGCAAGCGGACCCGTTGAACCTGACCCGGATCATACCGGCGGAGGGAAGGTGCTGGCTGAAGGCCCGTCTCCATTCCCGCCCGTCGCAACATGGAGAGACCTATGAAAGCCATCCATCTTGCACTGGCATTCCTGTCCCTGGCCCCAATGGCCATGGCCGAGACCCCCGTGCTCAACGTCCTGACCTATGACAGTTTCGCCGCCGACTACGGCCCCGGCCCCGCCATCGCCAAGGGGTTTGAGGCGACTTGTGCCTGCAAAATCAACTACATCACCGCAGGCGATGGCGCAGCCGTCCTCTCCCGGCTGAAAATGGAAGGTGCCAAGTCTGAAGCGGATGTGGTGGTTGGCCTTGACACCACCCTGACCGAAAGCGCCCGGTCCACCGGCCTCTTCGCCCCCCTCGCCACCAAGGCGCCGAACGACCTGCCCGTTCCCTACGATGACGCCAACTTTGAACCCTTCGACTGGGGCTGGTTCGCCTTCGTCTACGACAACACCAAACTGAAGACCCCGCCGAAATCCTTCAAGGAATTGGCGGCCTCCAACCTCAAGATCGTGATCGAAGACCCCCGCTCCTCTACCCCGGGCCTCGGCCTCGTTATGTGGGTCAAAGACGCTTATGGTGCAGATTCTGCCAATATCTGGAAGGACTTGGCCGATAACATCGTCACCGTGACCCCCTCCTGGGACGAGGCTTATGGCCTGTTCCTCAAGGGTGAGGCGGACATGGTCCTGTCCTACACCACCTCCCCCGCTTACCACCTGATCGCCGAGAAGGACGCCACCAAATCTGCCGCTTCCTTCGACGAAGGCCACTACATGCAGGTCGAAGTCGCCGGAAAACTGGCCTCCTCCAAACAACAGCCGCTCGCCGACCAGTTCCTCGCCTACCTGGCCAGCGATGCCGCGCAATCCATCATTCCCACCACAAACTGGATGTACCCCGCAAAAACCCCCGCCGAGGGCTTGCCCAAAGGCTACGAAACCCTGATCAAGCCGCTGAAATCCCTCCTTTATTCTCCCGCCGAGGCCGAAGGCCAAAGGCAAGCTGCGGTCGAGGAATGGCAGACCGCCCTCTCCAAATAAGCGCAGGGGCAATCGCCCTGCTGATCGCCGCGCTGGTGCTGGGAACGGCACTGGCCTTGGCAAGCCAGTCCGGCGGGGCCTCCCTACGCCCCGCCGACTGGTCCGCCATCCGCTTCACCATCACCCAAGCTGTTCTGTCTACAGCCTTTTCCTGCGCACTCGCCGTGCCCACCGCCCGCGCCCTGATGCGCCGCCGCTTTCCCGGTCGCGGCGTGCTGATCCTCGTGCTGGGCGCCCCCTTTCTCCTGCCCGTCATCGTCGCCGTGCTCGGACTGCTGACGATCTACGGTCGCAGCGGTATCCTGAACACCGCGCTACAGGCGGTAGGCATCGCGCCAATCTCCATCTACGGCTTGTGGGGCGTCGTGCTCGCCCATGTCTTCTTCAACCTCCCCCTCGCAACCCGCATCCTTCTGAACGCCTGGCACGCCATCCCGGCCGAGCGGTTCCGCCTTGCCGAAACCCTGAACCTCCCCTCCCCCTTCCGCCACATCGAACGCCCCATGCTTCGCGCCACTCTGCCGGGTGCGGCACTGGCGATCTTCCTCGTCTGCCTGACCTCCTTCGTCGTGGCCCTCACCTTAGGCGGAGGCCCCAAGGCCACCACCCTTGAACTTGCGATATATCAAGCCCTTAGGTTCGACTTTGATCCGGGTAAAGCCGCCCTCCTCGCCGCCATTCAGTTCACCATCTGCGCCGCCGCAGTGACCCTGTCGGCCCGATTCACGCTGGCGTCCGGCCTCGGCGCCGGGCTTGACCGCAGCCTGATCCTGCGTCCCCCCAAAGGCCGCGCCGTGCTGGATGCCCTGACGATCATCGTCGTCGCATTGTTCCTCGTCCTGCCCCTGTTGGCTGTGGTGGTTGAGGGGCTTCCCGCCCTTCCCCGACTAGGGATAGCGGTCTGGCAAGCAGCCCTCCGCTCGATCTGGATGGCGCTGGCCTCTGCCGCGCTGGCCACCGGAACGGCCCTGACTCTCGCCCAAGCTGTGGCCCGGCGTGGCAGTCGTCTGTTGGAGCTTTCGGCCATGCTGCCGCTTTCTGCTTCGGGCCTCGTGCTTGGCACCGGGCTTTTCCTGCTCGTGCGCCCGTATCTTCGCCCAGAGGATATCGCCCTTCCGGTGACGATCACGGTCAACGCCCTGATGTCCTTGCCCTTTCTGTACCGCCTGCTCCTGCCGGAGACGCAAGCGCTGCACAGATCCTACGATCGGCTGGCCAAGGCCATGGCGCTGACCGGCCCTGCCCGCCTGCGGTACCTGACCTTGCCCCGCCTTGCCCGCCCTCTGGGGCTGGGCGCGGGGCTGGCCGCTGCTCTTTCAATGGGGGATCTTGGCGTGATTGCCCTGTTTGCGGGTGATGGGCAGGCAACGCTACCCCTTGTGGTGCAACGCCTTTCCGGCGCCTACCGGATGGATGAGGCAGCGGCCGCTGCTCTCCTTCTGGTCACCCAGTCCTTCGCCCTTTTCGCCCTGTGCGACCTAGGAGGCCGCCGTGCTGCACCTTGATCACCTGACCCTGACGGTTGATGGCTTTCATCTGACGGCGGATTGGGCGATCCCGCCGGGCACCAAACTTGCAATGCTGGGCGGTTCGGGCGAAGGGAAATCCACCCTTCTCATGGGTTTGGCGGGCTTTCTGACGCCGACGTCAGGCCGCATCCTTTGGCAGGGTCGCGACCTTGCTCCGCTTTCCCCGGCTGAGCGTCCAATGGCGATGCTGTTTCAGGACCAGAACCTGTTTCCCCACCTGACGTTGGGCCAGAACCTTGGCCTCGCGCTCAACCCGCGCCTGAAACTTGACACCCGCGATCACGCCAGGATCGCGCAAGTACTTGAGCGGCTTGGCCTTTCCGGCATGCAGACCCGCAAACCCGCTGACCTGTCAGGCGGTCAGCAAGGCCGCGCCGCCTTGGGCCGGGTCTTGCTGCAAGCCCGCCCGGTTCTGCTGCTGGATGAACCCTTTGCGGCCCTCGGCCCTGCCTTGAAGGCCGATCTGTTGACCCTTGTCGCAGACCTTGCTGCCGATGTCGGAACCACGGTGGTCATGGTCACCCACGACCCCGCCGACGCCCGACGCTTTGCCGATCAGGTGGTGCTGGTGCATGACGGGGTGGCCGAAGCCCCGGTTGAAACCAAGGCGATCTTCGCCGATCCGCCCGCCGCTTTGCGCGCCTACCTCGGCCCATAGAAAAAGGCCCCGCACGATGGCGGGGCCTTTTCATTCAATGCCTTAAGGGCTCAGTGCGCCAGCTTCTTGCCCTTGACCTTCGCCCAGAGACGCTTGTTGGTCAGGTACAGCAGAACCGACAGCAGACCCAGCAGAAGCACGGCCTTGAAGCCGGATTCCTTGCGGTCCATCATCTTCGGCTCGGCGGCCCAGGTCAGGAATGCCGCGACGTCCTTGCCTTCCTGGTCCAGCGTCGCCGGCGTACCGTCCGCGTAGGTCACCTGATCCGCTGCGATGGCCGTGTTGGGCATGCCCATCCAGCCGCCGGGGAAGGCCTTGTTTTCATAGAAGGTCACGCCAGCGATATCCTTCGACTGGCCGGTAAAGCCATTGATGATCGAGTAGATATGCTCAGGTCCGCCCATGCCGAAGAACAGCTGATTGGTGCCCAGACCATAGGGACCTTCAAAGCCTTTGCGCGCCTTGGCCATGACCGACAGGTCAGGAGCCTTCATCGCGTTGTTGGCCGGGAAATGGTCCGACGGCAGCAGGGTACGGGCAGTGCCCGACTCCGGGTCAATGAACTGCGGATTGGATGCCGCGTCGTTGATCGGGAACGCCTTAGCATAAGCCTTGACCTGATCTTCCGGCAGGTGCGGCCCGCCCAGATCGGCCAGCTGGCCGATGCGGACGAACTTCAACCCGTGGCAGGTCGAGCAGACCTCGGTATAGACTTGCAGGCCGCGCTGCAGCTGATGCTCGTCGAAGGTGCCGAACGGGCCTTCGAACGAGAAGGCGACATCCGTCGTCTCCCCTTCGCCAGCAGCCCAGGCAGCGCCTGTCATCAGGGTGAGTGCAGAGACGGCACTGATTGCGATTTTGCGAAACATCTCAGTCAGTTCCTTTCTCACTCGGCCGGGCCGGAAACGGGATCGGCGTAGTGCGACTTGAAGTCTTCCTCGATCGAGGCCGGTTGCAGCAGCGGCTTTTCAAGCACACCCAGCAGCGGCAGGATCACGAGGAAATAGGCGAACCAGTAGGTCGCGGCGATCAGCCCCACCCAGCCGGTGAAGGTCGACGGCACTTGGCTGCCGCACCACATCAGCACGACGAAGTCGATCACCAGAACCGCAAACCACGCCTTGAACATTGGGCGATAGCGGCCAGAGCGAACTGACGAGGTGTCCAGCCACGGCGCCAGCGCCATGCACAGGATCGCCCCACCCATCGCCAGCACGCCGAACAGTTTGGAGTCGACGATGCCGAAGGTGATGAAGTGCACGAACTGCACGGCCCAGACGGTGTTATCGAACGAACGCAGGATGGCGTAGAACGGCAGCAGGTACCATTCCGGCACGATATGCGCCGGGGTCGCCAGCGGGTTGGCCTGGATATAGTTGTCCGGGTCGCCCAGATAGTTCGGCATGAAACCGACCACGGCGAAGAACAGCATCAGGATGACCGACAGCGCGAACAGATCCTTGATCACATAGTAGGGCCAGAACGGAACCGTATCCGCCTCAACCTCGGCCTTGGAGCCGCGGCGCACTTCAACGCCCGTGGGGTTGTTGTTGCCGGTGGTGTGGAAGGCCCAGATGTGAACGGCCACCAGCGCGGCAATCACGAAGGGCAGCAGGTAGTGCAGGCTGAAGAAGCGGTTCAGTGTCGGGTTGCCGATCGAGAAGCCCCCCAGCAGCCACTGTTGCAGCGAGACGCCAACACCCGGGATCGCGCCGAACAGGCCGGTGATCACGGTCGCACCCCAGAAGGACATCTGGCCCCAAGGCAGCACGTAACCCATGAACGCGGTCGCGATCATCAGGAAATAGATGATCATGCCGATCACCCAGGTCACTTCGCGCGGCGCCTTGTAGCTGCCGTAGAACAGGCCCCGGAAGATGTGGCAGTAAACGGCGAAGAAGAACAGCGAGGCACCGTTGGCATGCAGATAGCGCAACATCACGCCGCCGTTCACGTCGCGCATGATATGCTCGACCGATCCGAAGGCGAGGTCAACGTTGGGCGTGTAATGCATGGCCAGCACGATGCCGGTCACGATCTGCAGCGCCAGACAGAAGGTCAGGACAATGCCCCAGATCCACATCCAGTTGAGGTTTTTGGGCGTGGGCAGCATCAGCGTGTCATAGACAAGGCTGACAATCGGCAGACGGCTGTGGAGCCAGGTCTGAAAGCCCGGTTTGGGCTCGTAGTGGTCGTGCGGGATACCGGCCATCTGATGTGTTCCTTACCCGAGCTTGATCGTGGTGTCGTTGGAGAAGGCAGCGACCGGCACTTGCAGGTTGCGCGGGGCGGGCCCTTTGCGGATGCGGCCGGCTGTGTCGTATTGCGAACCGTGGCAGGGGCAGAACCAGCCGCCGAACTCACCGGCGCCATTGCCCAGCGGCACGCAGCCAAGGTGGGTGCAGACGCCCATCATCACCAGCCACTTGCCGTCCTTGTCGAGCGCGCGGTTGGCGTCGCTGGCATCGGTGCCGGCCGGCAGGTTGTCATTTTCGGCATTGGTATCGACCAGATCCGACAGCTTGACCTCTTGGCCAGCCTTGATCTCGTCCGCGGTCCGGTGACGGATGAACACCGGCTTGCCGCGCCACAGCACGGTCAGCTGGCTGCCCTCGGCAACGCCGCTGACATCAACCTCGATCGAGGCCAGTGCGCGCACGTCGGCAGAGGGGTTCATCTGGTTGACCAGCGGCCAGACCGCTGCACCAGTTGCCACGACGCCCGCCCCGGCGGTCGCGTAATACAGGAAATCCCGGCGGGACCCTGCGGTATCGTCAGCATGGGACACGAATACTTCTCCCTTCCGCTGGCCGCCCTTCGGGGAGGCCGGTAAATCTCATGGGGCCGCGTCCCTGACGCAGCCTTGCCGGGCGGGTTTTAGACAAGGATTGCGAAGAGGTCCAGCGGTCAAAGGCGCAGCGGGCCACGCAAAACCCGATTTCCTTGATGCTTTGCCTTGAACCCGTGCAAGCTGTCTCCAATATCGATCGGCTGCCGTGCAAGCTAGGCCGGAATCGTCGCTTGAACAGAGGGCCGCACGCCAAATTCGGCGGCCCACTTTGCAAGTTCCGGATGGCCCGCACGCCAATCCCGCGCGCCATGCCGGAAGTCCAGATACCCCAAGGCGCAGCCAAGTGCGATCTGCCCCATATTCAGCGGCCCCTGCAGATCTTCCAGCCTTTGGGTTTCCAATGCATCGAGCGCCCGGGCAATCTTGGCCCATTGCCCCTCGACCCAAGGCGCATATCGCATCGGCTCTGGGCGCAGGCGGGTTTCGTACACCATCAGAACCGCGGCTTCCATCATGCCATCCGCCGTGGCCTCCAGCGTCAGCACGTCCCAAAGTCGGGCCTGCGGGTAAAGGGTCGCGCCAGAAAGCTGGTCCAGATAGCGGCAGATCACCCGGCTGTCATACAGCACACGGCCATCGTCGCAGATCAGGGCGGGGATCTTGCCCAAGGGGTTCAATTCCACCGGCATGGTACCCGGCGCGGTCGGCGTGCCAGAAGCGGCCACCAATTCAACCTGGGGGCCAAGCCCCGCTTCCTCAATCAGGACCAAGACCTTGCGGACAAACGGAGAGGTGGGGGAGTGGTAAAGTTTCATCGCGGGCGGCCTTTGCTGTGCTGGGCCTATTGCTAGGGCCAGTCCAAAGCCCTGTCCATGGCCTGATCACGTGACCCGGCCACCCGCTGCGGGCGACAGACGGCACTGCTGGATCAGCGGGACCCAGACATGAAAAAGCCGCCGAGGTTTCCCTGGCGGCCCATCAACCGTGCTGATCCACGCTTCTCAACCCTGACGGGCCTTGTAGCGCTTTTGCGTCTTGTTGATCACATAGACGCGGCCTTTACGGCGCACGATCTGGCAATCGCGATGACGCGTCTTCAGCGAGCGGAGCGAGTTTGCAACCTTCATGGCTGTCTCCTTCTGTTCGCGGCGCGTCCTCGCGCCATTTGAAAACTGTGCCAGCCTTTCGGCCAGCGGTGAATGGTGGGCGGTACTGGGATCGAACCAGTGGCCACTACGATGTCAACGTAGTGCTCTACCGCTGAGCTAACCGCCCCCCTTGCCGTCTTCTTCCGCCGTGGCCGTCGAAGGCCGCAGGTGAAAGTGCGTCGGTGGGGGGTCTATAATCAGAGTCGCGGGGGTGTTCAAGGGCTTTCTCCGCGCCAGATTATGCCGCTATACCTAAGGCATGGAGGACCGCATGTCAGAACTTACCGAGGGCGAATCCTATCGACTGACCCGCCCCGTGCGGCAAATGACCTCTGTGATCTTTTCCTCTCCGCATTCCGGCCGCGAATATCCGGCAGATTTCCTTGCGGCAAGCCCGCTGAACGCCACCGCGCTGCGCTCGTCCGAGGATGCGTTTGTCGATCGGCTGTTCGCCCGCGCCCCGTTGTTCGGGGCCCCGCTGCTCTGCGCCCGCGCGCCCCGCGCCTATATCGACTTCAACCGGGGGTGTGATGAACTGGACCCCGCAGTGGTCGAGGGAATCGCCCGTACCGCCCACAACCCGCGAATCTCCTCTGGCCTCGGGGTGATTCCCCGGGTCGTGGCGGGCGGCAAGGCGATCTATTCCGGCAAGATCCCGCAAGCCGATGCCGAAGCACGCCTGGCCCGCCACTGGCGGCCATGGCATGCGGCCCTGCGCAGCCTGATCAACCAGACCCATGCCACCTTCGGCGAGGCGATCCTGATCGATTGCCACTCGATGCCGCACGAAGCCATCGAAACCCACGCACGCCCCGGTCAACCCCTGCCCGAGGTCGTGCTGGGAGACCGCTTCGGTGCCGCCGCCTCCCGCGAGGTGGTTGAACAGATCGAGGCGGTCTTCAGCGCCGCCGGCTTCCGCGTCGCCCGCAATTCGCCCTTCGCCGGGGCCTATATCGCGCAGGCTTACGGCCATCCCGTCTCGCGCCGCCATGTCGTGCAGGTCGAGATTGACCGGGCCCTGTACCTTGACGAACGCCGGGTGGAGCCTTTGCCGCAGTTCTCGGCCTTTTGCCAACGCATCAATCGCGTCGTGGCCGATCTGGCCCAGATTGGCCGCAGCAGCCTGCCGATCGCGGCAGAGTGACGGCGCCCGATACATCAGCCGAGTGAAAGAGGAGAGGAAGATGCGTCTGTTTGCTTCGATTGGACTGGCCCTGACCCTCGCGGCCACAACGCTGCCCGCCCGGGCGGAGGACCGCTGGGCCTCGATTCCGCCGCCGCCGCCGATGCCCACGGCAGTGGCCAGCGGTACGGCGGATGTGAACGGCATCAAGATGTATTATGCCACCTATGGCGCGGGCAATCCGGTGCTGCTGATCCATGGTGGGCTGGGCAATGCCGATGTCTGGTCCAATCAGGTGATCGACCTGATGAAGGACCATCTGGTCATCGTTGCCGACAGCCGCGGCCATGGCCGGTCCACCCGCACCGACGCGCCGTTCGGCTATGACCTGATGGCCTCGGACTATCTGGCGCTGCTGGATTATCTGAAGATCGACAAGGTGGATCTGGTGGGATGGTCGGATGGCGGCATCATTGGCCTCGACATCGCCATGCACCACCCGGACCGTCTGAAGCACCTTTTCGCGCAAGCCGCCAACATCACCACCGATGGCGTTGACCCGAACGTGATGACCGACAAGGTCTTTGGGGCCTATATCGACTGGATGGGCAAGGATTATGTGAAACTGTCCCCCACGCCCGATCAGTATGACGCCTTCGTCAAGCAAATCTCGGACATGTGGGCGACCCAGCCGAACTGGACCGATGCCGAGGTGGCCACGATCAGCGTCCCCACCGTCATCGCTGCCGGAGACCACGATCAGGCCATCCTGCGCGCCCATACCGAAAAGATCGCCAGCCTGATCAAGGGGTCAAAACTGGTGATCCTGCCTGACACCAGCCATTTCGCCATGATGCAGGACCCTGCCGGCTACAACGCCGCGGTCCGCGCGCTGATCGACAACTGAAGCAAGCGGGGGTTTTCCACCCCCGCACCCCCGGAGAATATTTGCACCTGAATGAAGGGGGCGTCAGGCGAAGCTTTTGATCGTCGCAATCGCCCCGTCGAGCGCCTTGCCCTCTTCATCCTTGAGTGCCGCGTCCCGCAGGCGACGAACCCAGTCGGCGGCATCCTCGCGGGCGGCGACCAGGGCGGCGGCGGCAAGGACCTTGTCGAACTTGGACAGACCCCGGGCATGGGTGTCGGAATAGCCCTTCACCAGACGGCGGCATTTCAGGACTTCGACCGCCAGATCATAGCGCGGCAGATAGCCGAGCGCGGTGGCAACCCACGCCTCCAGATGCGCCACCTCTTGTTTGTGGCGCAGGGTGCGGCGGCGGTACCACTTCAGGCCCCCCAGCATGTAAAGCGTGGCGTAAGACCAGAGCCCGTCCGTCCGTAGCCGCCGCCCCTTGGAAAACCAGCGGTCGAGCCGGGCCATCCACCTCGGGTCGTCCTGTACGCGCTGGCCCAGACCTGCGGGCAGCATCCCGGCAATCTCTTCGGCGCGGGGATGCATGAATTCGGTCAGGTGCATCAGGTTGCCCTCTTTGACCCGCATCTCTTTGGCGATCCTCTCAAAGCGCGGTCCGCGCGTCTTGAGGTCAGCCACCCGGATCACATCGTCATAGCACATCGCATTGGCGATATATTTCGCCGCCTCGACCGACAGGGCGTAACCCTGCGCCGGATCATCACGGGTCAGCACCTTGGCCAGCCGGTCCAGATACTGCGCACCGTAGGCCACGTCCTGAAACTCGACAACCTTCTTCAACCCCAGCACGGCCATCTCGGCCACCGGTGCCGGAAGCCCCTCTGCCAGCCCCAGAAGCCGATGCCACTCCGCGACCAGCCGCGCCGGGCCCTTGGCCATGACCGGGCCGGGCTTGCGCGCGGCAGGCGTTTTGGCAATCGGGCCAGAGGCCGCCTCGTAAGCGGCGGCAAAGGCGCGCAGGCTGCCGTCAATGCCCTTGCCACCCTTGCGGATGGCCGCCTCGAACGCGGCGCGCGGGAAGGGCAAGGCACCTGATCCCGCCAGCGCCCCGAACAGGCTGGCCGAGATGACCGAGCCATTGCGGATCGCCAGCGCCTCGAAATCCGCCGCGATGAAGCGCTTGGCCATCAGGCCCGCCGCCGCCATCACCTCATCTGAATTGGCAATGCCGTTGCCCGGCTCCATCTTCTCCGACACCGCCAGCGCGCGGTGGGTGGAGGCGATCAGGGTCGTCCGTTCCGGCGTCACAAAGCCGCGGATGATCGAACGGCCGGCTTCCATCATCTCCGCCGCGATCATGATGTCGACATCACCCGCCGCCGGCATCAGCGAGAAGATCGGGATACCGTCATCAGCCGGGGCCATCTCGACATAATACACCGTCGCCCCGGTGCGCTGCGACACGCCCGCCACGCTCGTCGCCTGCGCCGCATAGCCATTGGCCCGCGCCACATCCTCGATCCAGCCGGTCAGCACGCCGCCACCCTGACCGCCCACCGCCAGTACGGCCAGCTTGATGATTGAGGACAGTTTGGGGTCCATCGGCTGGGCTTTCAGTTGCACGTTCATGCCGCCACCTCAAACACCACCCGCCGCGCATCGCGCCGCTTTTGCAGCCAACCGATCACCCGGGCGCTGAACGCCGCCCACCGCACTTCCCAAGCCGAGGGGTTGTGCACCACATCCGCCCGGTAGAAGCTTGGGCACAGCACCGCCGCATCCGCCACCTCGCCGCAGTTCCCGCAGCCGACACAGCTTTGGTCGATCGAGGCCACCGGGTCATCGCGCAGCGGATCGTCCAGCGTCTTCAACCCCAGCGAGGGGCAGCCCGACAGCCGGATGCAGGCATGATCCCCCGTGCAGATATCCTCATCCACCCCGAACCGAGGTGCCTCGACCCGACGCCCCTCCTTGATCGCGGCCGCCTGCAATGGCTTCTCGCGCCGCTGCTTGTTCAGCATGCATTCCGAGGAGGCGACAATGACCTTCGGCCCCTTCTCCTTGGTCGTCAAAGCCTCCAGCAGCACATCGCGCATGTGGCCGACGTCATAGGTCCGGTCCACCTGCCGCACCCAGTCAATCCCCACGCCTTTCAGTGCCTTGGATATCGGATGCTGTGTCTTCTTCGTCGCATTCTCGGCGCGAGACGACAACACATCCTGCCCCCCCGTCGCCGCCGAATAGTAGTTGTCGACGATCACCGCCACCGAGTCCGACTTGTTGAACGCCATGTTCCCAAAGCTGGAACTCAGCCCGTTATGCCAGAACCCGCCATCCCCAATGATGCTGATCGGCCTGCGTTCGCCACCGCCATCAAAGGCCGCATTGGCCGCAGGCCCAAGGCCATAGCCCATCGTCGCGCCGCCAATCTCGAACGGCGGCAGGGAGCCGAACAGATGGCAGCCAATATCCGCCGTGATCTGCAACTTCCCCGTCTGCTTCTGCGCCAGTTTCATCGCCGCAAAGATCGGCCGCTCCGGACAGCCCGTGCAGAAGCCCGGAGGCCGGATCGGCACCGTCTTCGACAGATCCGGCACCTTGGGCTTGTCCTGATTGGGCGCCCGCACCAAGGCCGGCAGCAGATCCGGCGCGGCCTGTCGCAGGAAGGCCGTCAGCCCGTCCAGCATGACCTGGCCGGTATATTCCCCGGCCATAGGCAGCATGCCCTTGCCGTGCAACTTCACCGAGGACCCAGCCCGGTACAGGTAGGTCGTCAACTGCTGCTCAATGAACTCCGGCTGGCCTTCCTCGATCACCAGAACCTGCTCCTTGCCCTCGCAGAACGACAGGAACTCGGACGACACCAGCGGATAGGTCACATTCAGCACGTAAAGCGGCACTTGGCTTGCGCCGTAGATATCCGCCAGCCCCAGCCGCTGCAGCGCCCGGATGACGGTGTTGTACATGCCACCCTGAATGACCAACCCGATCGGAGCTTCCTTCGGCCCGAACACCTCGTTCAACCCGCGCTCGACAATGAACCGCTCCGCCGCTGGCCAGCGGTTCTTGATCTTGTCCTGCTCGTGAATATACGACATCGGCGGCAGCACGACGCGGGCGAAATCCGACTGCGGGGCGCTCAAGGCATCGCGCACCGACAGCTTCGGCCGCTGGTTGTCCCGCGTCTGGAAACTGCCCGTCACATGGCACGACCGGATACGGACCATCAGCATCACCGGGGAATTTGACGCCTCCGACAGTTCAAACCCATCCTTCACCGCCTTGGTAATGCTGGGCAAATTCGGCCGAGGGTCCAGCAGCCAGAACTGCGACTTCATCGCAAAGGCATGGCTCCGCTCCTGCATGATCGAGGAGCCTTCACCGTAATCCTCACCGACAATAATCAGCGCCCCGCCGTTCACCCCCGAGGACGCCAGGTTCGCCAAGGCATCCGAGGCCACATTGACCCCGACTGAGCCCTTGAACGTCACCGCCCCACGAATGGGATAATGCACCGAGGCTGCCAGCATCGCCGCCGCCGCCGCCTCGTTGGCGTTGGCCTCAAAGCGCACACCAAGTTCGCCCAGCAACTCCTGGGCATCCGCCAGCACATCCATCAGATGCGAAATCGGCGCCCCCTGATAGCCGCCGACATAGCCCACGCCATTCTCCAACAGCGCCTTGGTGATCGCCAGAATCCCCTCGCCGGTGAAGGTCTGACCCTCCCCCAGCCGCAAATGCTCCACTTCCGCCTTGAACGAGCGTTCTGCCATGTCAGACCTCCGATTTGCGGGTGTTGGCGTGTATCTTCTGCAACGTCGCCACGAAGGCGCGCTGTTCGTCCGGGTCGATGCCGGCGAACATCTCTTGATAGGTCTCGGCCATATGCGGCCACAACGTCTCAAACGCTGTGCGGCCGGCTTCGGTGATGAAGACGCGCACCGACCGGCTGTCGGCAGCATCCGCCGCCCGCCGCACCAGCCCCTCTGCCTCCAAAGCGTCAACCGCCCGAGACAAGGTCGACTGCTCCACAATCGCATGCACCGCCAGCTGCCCAATCAACTGCCCATCAATCACAGACAGCACCGCCAAGGCCCGCATCTTCGGCGTCGTCAGGCCCAGCTTGGCCATCTCGGCCCGGATCGCCGCATTGTAGCGCCCCATGATGCGGTTCATCAGGTACGGCGGATAGTTCGCCAACCCGATCTCCCCCAGTCTGGGCAGATTATCCCTCATGCCCCCAGCCTCTTTGCCGCGAGGAAACCCGACCCGCCACCCAGCCCCGGCCCCGGATGGGTCGAGGCACCGATATGCGTCAGACCCTTCACTGCCGGCGCAGCCGAAGGCCCATAGGGCCGCCAGATGAAGAACTGATCAATCGAGCAAAGCCCGCCATAGGGGTCGCCGCCGACAAGGTTGACGTTCATCCGCTCCAGATCCTTCGGCGAATAGGCCTTCCGGGCGAGCTTGATCGCCCCAAAGTCCTTGATATGCCGCGACAGAATCGCCTCCAGCCGATCCGCAAACGCCTCGCGCACGTCATCCCAGTCGCTGCCCGAAATCTCGCCGCCTGCATCGCCCTTGATGACACGCGGCGCATCCGGGATCTGCAACCACAAGATCGCCTTCCCGTCCGGACACCGCGACGGATCCAGCCGAGACGGCTGCCCCACGCAAATCGTGGGCACCGCAGGCAACATCCCCCGCTCCGCCTCATTGGCGGACTTGGACACACTATCAATCCCATCCGCCAGATGGATCAGCGCCACATCCTCCAGCCCCGGCGACAGCCATTCCGGCTCCCGATCCAGCGCATAATGCAGCTGGAAATTCCCCCGCCCATGCCGGAAGCCCTTGGCCGCAGCCTTCGCCTCCGGCAGGTTCACATCCCGCAGCAACCGCCCCGCCAACTGCCCCGGCGCAACCGAGGCCAGCACGGAACCGCAAGCAATCTCCTCCCCCGAGGCCAACTGAACGCCGGTGACCTTGCCGTCACGCACCAAAATCCGGTCCACATCGGCGTCAGTGCGAATCTCTCCGCCCTTTTCTTCAATCAGCTTGCGGAACGCCTCCGCCGCCTTCCCGGCACCACCCTTGGAGATCGGCGCGCCCGCCACCTCCAGAGCAAAGGCAATCACCTTCGCCATCTGCCCGGAATAGGTGCTGTCCGGCGTCAGACCGCAATGCAGCACCCACGGCGCGAACAAAGCCTGCACCGTGGGGCTTTGGAAATCCGTCTCCAACCATCCCCGCGCCGGCAGCAAAGCCTTGCCAAACCACGCGGCCAACCCCTTCAGCCCACGCTTGCGCGCCTGCCCAAAGAGCAGCTTGAACGTCGCCCAAGACCACAACTCCCCCCCGAGCAGCGAGAACAGAAACGGCGCGTCCGCCCCAATCCCGCCCACCACCGCTGCATGGGCATCGCCATCGCCCGGAGCCAGAGCGTTGAACGCGGCCACGTTCTTCGCCCCGTCCATCGTCAGAACCAAAGCCTCACCCGAGGGCCGCACGACGGCGGTCGGATGCGGCGTATGGCAGTATTCAAACCCATGCCGGGCCAGATGGGGGCCCAAAGCAGCCCCCGCCGGCCCGGTCATGAACAGAACAAACGTCGCGGCCATCACGTCATGCTGAAAGCCCGGCAAGGTGATCTCATCCGTCCGCAGGCAGCCGCCGATGCGGTCAGACCGCTCCAGCAGCAGCACACGGTCGCCTTTGAGGGCCAGCATCGCGCCAGCCACCAAAGCGTTGATCCCCGAACCGACGATGACGTGATCCGGCCGCATCTTAACCCCGCGGGACCAGTGCCAAGGCCCGGATCGGCGAGCCGGTCCCGTTCTTGATCTTCAACGGTGCCGCAATCAGGATCGCGCCCTTTGCGGGCAGCTTGTCCAGATTGGCGAGGCTCGCCAGACCAAAGCAGTTGTTCTTGTGCAGCAGGTTATGCGCCGGGAAGGGCGGTGTCATGCCACCCGCTTGCCCCGCATCCGTGCCGATGCACTGGCTGCCCCAGCCGACGATGCCTTTCGACAGCAGGTACTGGATGACCTCAGCGGTCGGCCCCGGCGTATGCGGCCCGGTGGCGTCGGCGTTCAGGAACAGGTTCTCGTCATGGCTGCGCTGGTCCCAATCGCTGCGCAGCACAACCCACTCGCCAGCGTTGATCGCGCCATGCTTGGCCTCCCACGCCTTCACGTGGTCGATGGTCAGCAGGAAATCCGGGTTCGCCCCGCATTCCGCCGCAAAGTCCAGCACGTTGACCGGGGCGACCAGCCGTTGCACGGCCAGCGTGTCGGTATACCCGTCGGCATAATCCTTGCCGGTGATCCAGTGATGCGGCGCGTCGAAGTGTGTCCCCGAATGCTCCCCCACCTTCAGCCAGTTCCACGCCCAGAACGGCCCGTTCTGGTCATAGTTGGAAATCGTGTGGATCTCGATCTTCGGGGTGTCCTTGGCGAAGTCCGGCGGCAGCTTCAACAGGGGCGTGTCCGGCCCCAGAACCCCGGTGCAATCCACCACCTCGACCCCGCCCGAGGCCAGCATTCCGGCCAGACTGGCCAGCACATTCGCAGATGTCATGATGTTCTCCCTGTCTTTTTGTCTTCACCAAAGGAAGACGGATGGAAGACGGAAAGAAGACACCGTCAACCCGCCGTCTTTGCCTTCATCAATGAGAATCATGCTAGACAGATTTAAATGCATTTGCAAATATCCTCTGCGAAATGACCGGAGGACGTGCGCTTGCCCGAGTTCGATCGAGTGTTCGACGCAGTGCTGATCGGGGCGGGCCACAACACGCTGGCCGCTGCGCTGCACCTGTCGGCCAAGGGCTGGCGAGTCGGGGTCTTTGAGCGGGCGAGTGTTGCGGGCGGTGCGGTGAAAACCGGCGAATATACCCTGCCCGGGTTCCGGCATGACTGGGCGGCAATGAACCTGTCCCTCTTCGCAGGAAGCCCGTTTTTCAAGCTTTACGGCGCAGAATTGGCCAAACATGGCTGCGCTTTCGTGCCGGCGGCCAAACCCTTCGCCTCGTCCTTCCCGGATGGAAAACATGTTGGCGTTTCGACCAACTTGGAGGAAACTACTGCCCTGATCGGTGCCCTCTCGCCCGAGGATGCCGCCACCTGGAACCGCCTGTTCGCAGGCTTCGGGGCAGAGGCGCCGCATCTTTTCGGCCTGCTCGGCGCCTCGATGAAATTGCGTGCGATTGCATATTTCATGTTTAAAACACTGCGCGCCAAGGGGATAGCCGGCACGCTGGACCTGACACGCTTCCTGCTGCAATCGCCGCGCGGCTGGCTGACAGAAACCTTCAAACACCCGCATGTTCAGGCGCTGCTGGGGGCCTGGGGCATGCATCTGGACTTTGCCCCCGATGTCGCAGGCGGCGCGATGTTTCCCTATCTGGAAGGTATGGCCGGACAGGCTTTCGGCATGGTGATCGGGCAGGGCGGTGCGGATACGATTGTGAAAGCTTTGGTCTCTGCCATTCAAGCGCGCGGCGGGGTGGTGGAGTTGAACGCCCCGGTCACCCGCATCCTGCACGATGGCACCCGCGCCAGCGGGATCGAACTCGCCGATGGCCGCAAGATCACGGCGACAAAGGCGGTGATTGCCGGCGTGGCCCCTGGCGCGCTGCCGCGCCTGACCGGTGGCACGACCCCTGCCTTTGACGCGGGCATGACGAAATTCGCCCATGCCCCCGGCACAATGATGATCCATCTGGCGCTGTCCGATCTGCCCAACTGGACCGCCAAGGACCTGAAAACCTTCGCTTATGTCCATATCGCGCCCAGCCTTGACCAGATGGCGCGCACCTATCAGCAGGCGAAAGCGGGGCTCTTGCCGAGTGAGCCGATCCTCGTCGTCGGCCAACCGACCGTCATTGACCCCTCGCGCGCACCGGAAGGCCAGGACACGCTATGGGTGCAGGTCCGCATGGCCCCCGGCGTCATCCTCGGCGACGCCAAGGGCGAGATCACCGCCACCGACTGGACCGAGGCCACCGTCCCCTTCGCCGAACGTGCGCTGGATATTCTGGAGGCCCATGCTCCGGGCACACGGGCAAAAATCCTCGGCCGCCGGCTGGTGACGCCCATCGACTTCGAGGCCGACAACCCCAACCTCGTCGGCGGTGATCAGGTCTGCGGGTCACACCACCTGTCGCAGCATTTCCTTTTCCGTCCCATGCGCGGGCATGCCGACGGCTCTACCCCGATCCAGAACCTGCACCTGACCGGAGCCGCCGTTTGGCCCGGCGCAGGCACGGGGGCCGGACCGGGTTATCTGCTGGCCCGAAAACTGGTTGGCAACTGAAAAGACCAATTAAAACAAGCGACAACAGGGAACACCACCATGAACCTCAACAGACGGAGCCTTCTGAAGCTATCGGCAGCCACGCTCGCGCTAAGCGCCGTGTCACTGCCCAGCTTCGCAGCCGACATCACCGAACTGGTGATCGCCTACAACGTCACCCTGCCGTCCTGGGACCCGACCACTGGCCCCTCGGCCGTCAACCCGACCATTCAGGGCCTGTACCAGTCGGTCTTCGATCAGTTCATCCTGCAACAGCCCGACCTGAAGCCCGCACCGGGCCTCGTGACGGAATGGGGCTGGAACGACGACAAGTCCCAGATCCACCTCACCGTCCGCGACGGCGTGACCTGGCACGACGGCTCCCCCTTCACCGCCGAGGACGTGGCGTGGAGCCTGGAACGCGCCGCCGATCCGAAAACCGGCAACCCGATCCAGTTCGTCTGGGGCACGCTGGCCAATTTCAAGGCCGACGGCAACAAGGTCACCGCCGACGTCAAGCAATTCGACCCCACGATCTTCAAGTGGATGTATTTCCTGACCGGTTACGTCCTGCCGAAGGCGTACTACACCAAGGTGGGCGCTGAAGGGTTCGAAAAAGCCCCGATCGGCACCGGCCCGTATATGGTCGACAAGTTCGAACAGAACGCCTTCGTGCGCCTGAAGGCCAACCCGACCTATTGGGGCGGCAAGCCGGACTTTGACACCGTGACGATCAAATTCGTGACCGATGCCGCCGCCCGCGTGGCGGAAATCGAAGGCGGCTCGTCCCACGTCACGCTGGAAGTGCCATACGAGGAATATGACCGTCTGAAAGGCGGCCTGAACGCCTATGCGACGCCGGTGTCGAACATCGGGATGATCTTCCTGAACGATATCGAGGTTATGCTGGACCCCAATGTCCGCAAGGCCGCTGTCGCTGCGATTGACAAGCAAGCCATCGTCGACCGTTTGCTGTCGGGTTACGGCGTGCCGATCGACACGCTGGAAACGCCGGACTATGACGCCTATGATCCGACGATCAAGACGCCCTATGACCCGGATGCTGCGGTGAAATACCTGGCCGCCTCGGGCTATTCGGTCGACAAGCCGGTCAAGTTCACCATCCAGACCACCAAGGGCTACATGCCCAAGGATTACGAGATGATCCAGGCCATCGTTGGCCTGTGGCGCAAGGTCGGCATCGAGGCGACGATCGAAGTCTATGAAATCGCCAAGCATTACGAGTTGCGCGCGGCGGACAAGCTGGCCCCGGCGGCCTTCTACAACTGGGGCAACTCGGTCGGTGACCCCACGACCTCGACCGGGTTTGCCATGTATGGGCCTTCGCCCCACTCGGTCTGGGACAGCAAGGACCTGATCGACAAGATCAACCCCTTGTGGGGTGAGAAGGACGAGGCCAAGCGCATCCAGGGCTGGAAGGACGTTGACCGCTACATCGCGGAAAACGCTTATGTCATCCCGCTTTTGCAATATGTGCAGCCGATCCTGGCGGCCAAGGGCGTGGTCGTGACGCCGCACCACTCCGGCGCGCTGCTGCCGTTCCTGATGAAGCGGGCCTAAACGCTCTGCGGACCCGGCTGGGGGGACTTCACGTCCCCCCAGACCCCCCTGTGGGATATTTGGAGAAGGCGAAACGCAAGGACGCGTGCGCTTGAAGGATGCGTGATGGCTTTGCTGAGAACCCTACTTCTGCGGCTGCTAACCACGGCCGTCACTCTGTTTGGCGTGGCCGTCATCGTGTTCTTCGTCATCCGCGTGGTGCCGGGCAACCCGATTGCGATGATGCTGCCACCGGGGGCGACGGCGGAAGATATCGCGCGGCTGACCGCGCTTTATGGCTTGGACAAATCGATCCCGCAGCAGTTTCTGATCTGGGGGTTGGGCGTGCTGCAGGGTGACTTTGGCACCTCGATCACGCTGCGGCAGCCGGTGCTGGCGCTGGTGCTGGGGCGCTTGCCGGCGACGCTGGAACTGTCGGTGATGGCTTTGGGGATGGCGGTGCTGGTCGGCGGGGCAGCCGCCTTGACCGGCACCCGGCTGCGGGCGACGAAGGTGGAGGGCGGGATCGACATTGCCAACGGCATGGCGCTGTCGGTGCCGGATTTCCTGTGGGGGCTGGTGTTGATCCTGGTGTTCGGCGTGCTGGTGCCGGTGTTCCAGATCTCGGGCCGGGTGACGCCATCCCTGCAACTGCCGTTCAGCACGAACTTCTATCTGGTCGAAAGCATCCTGCGGCTGCGCTTTGATCTGACGCGCGACCTGCTCTCGCACATGTTTCTGCCTGCCGTTGCCTTGGCGATCCCGCTTGCCGCCATCATCGGCCAGTTGCTGAAGCAAAGCCTGAAAGAGACGATGCATCTGGATTACGTCACCCTCGCCCGCACGCAGGGCTATTCCGAGGCCTGGGTGATCTGGCGAGAGGCTTTGCCTAACGCCATCCTGCCCACCCTGACCCTCGTCGGCGTGCAGTTCACCTTCCTGATCGGTGGCACCGTGATCATCGAGCGGCTGTTCTCCTACGAGGGCCTTGGCAACATGGCCATCGACGCTGTCATCAACCGCGACCTGCCGCTGATCCAGGGCATCGTCATCCTGTTTGCCATCCTCTTCACCGGAGTAAACCTTGTGGTCGACCTGACCTATGCCGCCCTGAACCCGAGGTTGCGTCATGGCTGATGGCCGCTCGCAAGTCCGCCGCCGCGCTGGGGTGCGGTTGTGGTTGTCCGCCGCATGGCTGGTGCTGCTGATTGTCGTGGCCCTGTTTGCCCCGCATGTCGCGCCCAAGGACCCGCTGGCACAGGACCTTTTCTCAGGCCGCCTGCCACCGTTCTGGGTGCATGGGGCGGACAAGTCTTTCCTGCTCGGCACGGATTCACTGGGCCGCGATGTGCTGAGCCGGATCATCTTCGGCACGCGGATCGCCTTGGCCGTGGCCTTCATCTCTGGCACGCTCACCTGCATCATCGGGGCAGGACTTGGGTTGCTGGCTGGCTTCTACCGGGGTTGGGTGGACGTGCTGGTGTCCCGCTTCATCGACATCTGGATGGCCTTCCCGCCGGTGTTGTTTTCCATCCTGCTGATCGCCGTCATCGGGCCGGGGCTGTTTTCCATCATCCTCGCCATCGTGGTCATCGACTGGACCCGCTTTGCGCGCGTGGTACGGGCAGAAGCCATGAGCCAAGGTGCGATGGACTATGTCGCCTCGGCCCGCGTCGCCGGACGCGGGCGCTTTGGCACCATGCTGCGGGAAATCCTGCCCAACGTGCTGCCGATCATCGTCGTCCTTCTGACGTTGGAAATGGGGATCGCGGTGATCGTCGAGGCGATCCTGTCCTTCGTCAACCTGTCGATTTCCACCGACGACCCGACCTGGGGCGGCATGATCTCGGAAGGACGCACATCCATCCACCAAGCGTGGTGGGTGCTGGTCTTCCCGCTGATCACGCTGTTCCTGACCGTCCTGTCCTTCTCCCAACTTGGCGAGGGGCTCAAAGACCGCTTCGATCCGGTGCTGCGATGAACTATCTGTCCATTCGCAATCTGTCGGCACGGGTGAGGGGCGGCGGCCCCCTGCTGCGCAACGTCTCGCTGGAGGTCGCAGCCGGCGAAGTCCGCGGGCTGGTCGGCGAAAGTGGTGCGGGCAAGTCGATGATCGGCAAAGCCATTCTGGGCATCCTGCCGAAAGCGGTGGAGATCACCGAGGGCCAGATCGTGCTGGATGGCACCGACCTTCTGTCCCTTCCCCCGGCAGAGCGGCGCATCAAGGTCGGCGCCACCTGCGCGCTGATCCCGCAAGACCCGCTGACGGCGCTGAACCCGTCGCGCCGCATTGGCCCACAGATCACCGACCGGCTGGTGCATATTCTGGGCTGGAAGCGGGCCGAGGCCGAGGCACGGGCGCTGGCCCTGCTGGCCGAAGTGCAGATCACCAACCCCGCCCGCGTGATGCGGCAATATCCGCATGAACTGTCGGGCGGCATGCGCCAGCGCATCCTGATCGCCAGCGCTTTCGCCGCAGAACCGAAGCTGATCGTGGCGGATGAGCCGACGACCGCGCTGGATGTAACGGTGCAGAAACAGATCCTGAAGCTGATCGCCGGCCTTCAGGCCAAGCACGGCACGGCGCTTTTGTTCGTCACCCACGACCTCGGCGTGGTTTCCAAGGTCTGCCAAAGCCTCTCGGTCCTTTATTCCGGCAAGGTGGTGGAGGATACCACGGTCACGGCCTTCTTCCGCGCCCCCAAGCACCCCTATTCCGCCGCCCTTCTGGCTGCGACGCCGAAATACACAGACCCTTCGGCCGGCCTGAACCCAGTGCCCGACGCCGTCATCGACGCCGTCAAAGCAGAGGTCGAGCATGGCTGATCTGTACACCGTCACCGACCTGCACCTGTCCTTGGCCGACATGACGCGCAAACCCCTGTTTGGCATGGCGCCACGGCTGGATATCCTCAAGGGTCTGACCTTCAGCATTCCCAAGGGCACGGTTCTTGGCATCGTCGGCGGATCGGGTTCGGGAAAATCCACCCTTGGCCGCGCCCTGGTGCGGCTGCTGGAGCCATCCGGCGGCACCGTGGCGTTTGACGGCACCGATATCACCCATCTTTCGGACGCCCAGTTGCGCCCGTTGCGCCGCCGCTTTCAGATGATCTTCCAAGACCCGATGAGCAGCCTGAACCCGCGCCATCGGGTTGGCACGATCATCGCCGAACCCCTGCAACTGCACGGGCTGGACAACATCAAGGTACGGGTGCTGCGCGCCCTGGACCATGTCGGCCTGCCGAAAGACTTCTCCTCCCGCTACCCGCACGAGTTGTCGGGCGGCCAGCGCCAAAGGGTCGGCATCGCCCGCGCCATCGCATTGGAGCCGGAGTTCATTCTGGCGGATGAAATTGTCTCGGGGCTGGATGTGTCCTCTCAGGCGCAGGTGCTGAACCTGCTGGAGGGCCTCGTGCGCGATCTTGGCCTGACGCTGGCCTTCATCAGCCATGACCTTTCCGTGGTCCGTCGCCTGTGTCAGCGCGTGATGGTCCTGCAGCACGGCGTGATCGTGGAAAACCGCGCTACGGCAGAGTTGTTCGCCACCCCGCAGGCGCAATACACCCGCGATCTGCTGGACGCGATTCCGCTGCCGGATCCGGCGCAGGTCTGGGTCTGAACCCGGTCGCCCGTTGAAGGGCGGGGAGGCCAGCCTCCCCGTGCCCCTCCGGAGTATTTCCAAAGGAGCAAATGCAAAAGGTCAGAGAGCCGTGAGGGCGGCTTTCAGGGCGGCCACCGTGAAGCGATCGGTGCGTTTGTCGCCAAGGGACTGGAAGCCGAACGCAAGGGGGGCGCCGCCAGCGGGCAGGGCAGAGGCGCAACTGGCATGCACCTCGGCAAGCGGCAAGCGGGCGAGGGTTGGCAGCGTCTCAAGGCTGACGCCGGAGCCGGGCATGATGATGAGGCGACCTTGGGCGGCTTTCATCATCAGGGCAAGGCGATCAACGCCCTCGGCGGCGGTCCTGGCGCCACCGGAGGAGAGGATGCGCTTGAAGCCAAGCGCGATGGCGGTTTCAACCGCCTCCTCCACATCAGGACAGAGGTCGATGGCCCGATGAAGGGTAAGGTCAAGGCCCTGCGCCTCGGCGATCAGGTCAGCGAGAATTGCAGCATCCAGACATCCATTGGCCAAGCTGGCGCCCAGCACAACGCCCGGCAGGCCCAGGGTGCGGGCGGCGCGGATATCGGCTTGCATCACCGCAACTTCGGCGGCGCTGAAGATGAAATCGCCCGACCGGGGGCGAATGATCGGATAGCAGGGAACCTGTGTACGCGCGGCGCGTTCCATCAGGCCAACCGAGGGAGTGAGCCCTCCCAGCGCCAGCGCCGCGCACAACTCCACCCGGTCGGCCCCCCCTGCCACAGCTTCGGCCAGCCCCGGGGCATCATCCACGCAAACCTCAAGCCTGACCAAATTCCGCCTCCCCTGCGGCCGCAGCCCCGATCAGCCCGGCATCGGCCCCCGCATCGGCCACCACCACCAGGGGATGATCGACTCGCCGCAAGATTCGCGCCCGGACCGCCCGATCCAGCGCCGCGATCAGCGCTCGGTCATTGGCCAGCCCGCCACCGACCGGCACGACCGAGGCCCCTACCACGTTCAGCACCATCGCCAGCTGACCGCTCACCAGATCCAGCCACAGGTTCACCGCAGGCGAGGCCTCTCCCGCCCGCCAGCGCCTGATCACTTCGACCGAGCCGATCACCTCTCCGGTCAGATGCTGGTGCAACCGCTCGATGCCACGGGCAGAGCCCACGGTATCCAGACAGCCAATCTGCCCGCATCCGCAGGCAAAGACCGGATCGCGGATCACCGGGCCATGACCCCATTCGCCCGCGTAGCCGCCTGCGCCCTGCACAACGCGGCCGTCAATCACCAAGCCGCCCCCCACGCCAGAGCCGAGGATCAGCGCGAAAACATTGCGATGCCCACGGGCGGTCCCGACCGCCATCTCTGCCAAGGCAAAGCAATCGGCATCATTGAGCACCAGCACCGCCAGACCCAAAGCCGCCTGTAACTCGGCCGCCAAAGCCCGCCCGTTGATGCAGGGGATATTGGCCACCGTGATCCGCCCGGTGTCGGGGTCGACCACCCCGGCGATCGAGATCGCCACCCCGACCTCATCCCCCCGCAGGAACCCATGCAATGCCGCCACAAAGGCCTGTGCGTCGTGCAACGGGGTCGCCACCTCGCCCAGCATATAGCCCCCGCGCGCCGCCTTGATCCGCGATCCGCCGATGTCAAACGCCAGGATCATTCCCGTCCCCACTCTATTGCGCTGCGAAGTCTTGACAGCGCCGCGCGCGCCTTGCAACAGACCGCAACCGTGGAGGCCCCCGATGACTGACATACAGTTCGACGACCGCCTGATCCTTGCTCTGGATGTCCCCAACATCGTTCAGGGCCTTGCCCTTGCCGACCGCCTGGGGGACTCTGTCAGCTTCTACAAGATCGGCCTTGGCATGCTGACCGGTGGTGGGCTGGCGCTGGCCAACGAACTGAAGCAGGAACGCGGCAAGCGCATCTTTCTTGACATGAAGCTGTTCGACATCGGCGCCACGATTGAGGCTGCCGTGCGGGGTCTTGCGCAATACGATCTTGATTTCCTGACCGTCCACGGCGACCCGCAAGTGGTGCGCGCGGCTGCCGAGGGCAAATCGGGCACCGGCCTGAAGATCCTCGCCGTCACCATCCTGACCTCGCTCGACCGCGCCGATCTGGACGCCAACCTGATCAAGGCGGGCGATATCCACGAGATCACCCTTGAACGCGCCGCCCGCGCGCTGGAAGCGGGGGCCGATGGGGTCATCGCGTCACCGCAAGAGGCGGCGCTGATCCGTGCCCTGCCGCAGGCCAAGGGCAAGCTGATCGTCACGCCCGGCGTCCGCCCGGCTGGGGCCGCCTCGGGTGACCAGAAGCGCATCGCCACCCCGCATCAGGCGATCACCGACGGCGCCGACCATATCGTTGTCGGCCGCCCGATCTGGCAAGCCGCCAATCCTGCCGCCGCCGCCCGCGCCATTGTGTCCGACCTGCCCAAACGCTGAAAAGCCTTTTGGCAGCGCCGCCGCTTCAGGTTAGATTGCCGCATGGATCGGCACTCCGGAGCCTGGACATGCAACCCGCGATCTTGACCTACATCACCCTGCGCCTGCTTTTGGGCTGGCTGGGTCTGGCGCTGCCCCCGGCCCTGCTGCTGGCGGCCTGGCTGACCGACACCGGCCTGCAACCTTCGATCTCCGAGTATTTCTACACCCCGGCCCGGGATATTCTGGAGGGCACGCTGGTCTCGATGTCGGCCTTCCTGTTCAGCTATCAGGGCTATCACAGCAAAGCCTCCGACCGGGCCTGGCTCACTGACCGCCGCGTGGCCGCGGTGGCGGGCTCCGGTGCCTTGGGCGTGGCGGCCATCCCGATCTCGGCGCCGGGCAGCACGGCCTGCAGCTTCTTCAGCTGCCTGCTGACCCGCCACCACGTGCCCATTGCGGTCATCGACGGGTTGCACCTGTTCTCGGCGGCGCTGTTCTTCGGCGCGACAGCTGTCTTCGCGCTGGTGAATTTCCAAAGGGGAAATCCCAAAGACCCCAAGAACGTCGTGAAATACCCGGTTCTGACGATCTGCGGGTGGGTGATCATCGGCTGTCTGGTCCTGCTGACCGCCCGCAAGATGATTTCCCTCTGGCTGCCCGCGCTCGACGGCATACTGGGCTGGCCCGGAGTGGTCTTCTGGCTGGAAAGCCTGGCCATCTGGGCCTTCGCCTTCGCTTGGCTGGTCAAGGGCGACGCCCTGAAATCTGTCCTGCGGATCATCGCAAGGCATCCAAGACCTAGGCCAACCAGCCAAGGTCCTGCAGCGCCAGCCGTGTCCGCGCCTGCAAACCGGGGACGCCCCGGGGATGATTGAGGAACGCGTCCACCGGCATCATCCGCCAATGCTGCCCCTCCTCGCCAAAGCGGATCGCCGCAATGTCTTGCGCCTGCAGAACCCCGGCAAAGAACCATGACGCCTTGGCCGCATCCAGCAACGCCGGCAATTTCCGCCCCCAGATCAGCCGCTCCGCCGGCAGGGCCAGCCCAAACTCCTCCTGCAATTCGCGCAACACGCAAGCCTCGGGGCTCTCTGCGCCCTCCCGCCCGCCACCGGGCAAATCCCACCGGGCGGGCCACGGAATATGGGCAAAATCATCGCGCAGATAGGTAAGTATGCTTCCCCCCGCCACCAATGCCAGCTTTGCCCCGATGAAGTCAGTCAAAGTTGCGCTGATAGGCCTGCGCCACCTTCGGCAAAGCCCAGACCGCCTCTGCCGCCCGCCACAGGCTGGGTGTTTCAGCCTTGAACCACTCTTCCCGGGGGCGCCAATGCACCATGCAGGCCAAGAAGAAATCAATCGCCGTCATCCGCTTGCCCAGAAAGAACGGCCCGCCGCGCCGCAAGGCTTCAGCCTCCATCACTTTCCACAGCGTCTTGCGATGCTCGATCACATTCAACTGGTAACTCTCGCCGCCATTGCCTTTCACGAACCGCTCCGGCGCGTCGGAATAGACGAAACTGGGATAGATCGAGGCCACCAGAAAGATCAGCCAGCGAAAGAACGCCGCCCGGTCCTTCGCCCGCGCCTTCGGCACCAGCGCATCGCTTTTCGCCAGATCGGCCAGCAGGAGCGAGATGGCAGCGCTTTCCGTCATCACCTCGCCATTCTCCAGCACCATTGTCGGCACCTGGATCAGCGGGTTGACCTTGCCCAGGGCCGCCCGCGCCTTCGGATCCTGATGCACATTGCCGGCGGCAATCAGGTCATGGGGCAGGCCATAGAAGGCCAGTTGCAACTCCACAATGGCGGACCCCCAACCGGGGTTTTCGTAAAGCTGGATCATCAGACTCTCCTTTTCGGCCAAACCTAGGCCGGCAAGGTGAACACAGGGTTAAGTCAGTTCTCGTTGATGTCGTCCTTCCAGACCTTGACCTGCGTCTTGGTCACCCCCACCGCCCGCCGCAGGATCACCCAGGCCACCAGCGACAGCACGGCAAAGACCAGCGCCAGCAGCGCCACATTGCCGGGCGCCAGACCCAAAGCCACCAGCACCCCCGTCAGCCCCGCGCCAACGGCAAAGCCCAGAAACACAAAGCCCGGAATGATGATCTCCAACACGCCAAGAATGATGCCGGCCACCACCCAGACCCACCAGATCGTCCAGATCTCCATCTACCGCCCCTTCAACATCCCGAAGGCATTGGCAAAGGCATCCAAAGCCGCCGCCGGCACGATGACCAGTTGCTTGCCCTCGCCCTTGCCCACCGCCGTCAACGCCTCGACCTGCTTCAGCGCCACCTGATACTGCGCAGCCTCGATGCCATTCTCCTTGATCGCCACCGCAATCACCTGCGTCGCATAAGCCTCGGCATCAGCCAGCACCCGACGCGCCTTGGCGCCTTGCTCCGCCGCATACAAATTCGCATCCGCCGCCAGTTCGACCGAGCGTTTTGCCCCCTCCGCCTCCATCACCTGCGCCCGCCGCGCCCGTTCGGCGTTCAGCTGCTGCATCATGGCGTGCCGCGTCGCATCATCCAAAGCCACGTCCAGAATCTCGGTCCGGGTGACCTCGATCCCCCAGTCATCCACCATCGCCCGCACATGCTCCCGGATGCTGGAGGTCAGCTCATTCCGGTTCGACTGCACATGATCCAGCTCCATCTTGCCGATCTCGCTGCGGACAATCCCCGCCACCGTCGTCGCAATCGCCGCATCGACGTCCTTGATCCGGTACACCGTCTTCTCCGGCTCCGTGATCCGATAAAACACCGAGGTCTCCACCTTCAGCAGCACGTTGTCCGTCGTGATCGCATCCTGATGCGCCAACGGAAGCTGCCGCTCCAAGACCGAGACCTTATGCGCCACCCGGTCCAGAAACGGCACCGTGAAGTTGATCCCCGGCCCCAGCACCGCATGCAGCCGGCCAAACCGCTCCACCACATACTTCATGCTCTGCGGCACGATCCGGATGGCCTTGAAGACGGCAATGATGATCAGCGCCGCCAGCGCCAGGAACACGATACTTCCGCCCGTCAGACCGTTCATCAAAACCTCCCTGAAATCTGCCCCCATGCTGCCCCCTTAACGCCCCGCACGCAACACCCTCCCTCAGGCAACACCCCCCAAACCCATCGTATGCTTCCCCCAAAGGAGCCTCCCATGCAAATCACCGACCTCCCCATCGCTTCCATCGACGCCGAAGCCCTCCCCCGCGACCGCTTCCACGTCGACGAAGAGGCCATGGCCACCCTCAACCGCTCCATCCTCTTCGACGGCCTCCGCCAACCGATCGAGGTCTTTCCCCTCGAAGGCGACCTCCCCTACGGCCTCATCTCCGGCTACCGCCGCCTCTCCGTCTACCGCACCCTCGCCGCCCTCCGCGCCAACGGCGACTACACCACCATCCCCGCCTTCATCCGCACCCCCGCCTCCATCCCCGCCGCCATGGCCGCCATGGTCACCGAGAACGAGGTCCGCACCGACGTCACCCCGTGGGAGAAAGCCACCCTCATCCTCGAATCCGTCCGCCTCGACTACTTCGCCACCCCCGACGCCGCCCTGCAAACCCTCTACCCGCACATCACCCCCACCAACCGCTCCCGCCTGCGCTCCGTGGTCTCCGTGGTCGAGGCGCTGGGCGGCCACCTCAACGACGGCCCCTCCTATTCCCTCCGCCAACTCCTGCGCATCTCCGGCGCCATCCGCGCCGGCTTCACCCCCCTGATCACCACCGCCTTCCTGCAAAGCCCCGACAAATCCGCCGCCGTCCAATGGGACCTGATGCAAAACATCCTGACCGAGGCCGAGCTTTCCCTGACCGAGCCGCAAACCCCCCAAGCCCCCGGCCGCCCCCGCCGCCTCCTCTACCCCCGCGCCAACCTGATCATCCGGAGGGAGCGCCTCCCCAACGGCTACCGCCTCACCTTCACCGGCGAGGAAGCCCACGGCATGGTGATCGATTCCGTGCTGGACCAGATCGAGAGGATGTATTCGCCGGTGTGAGGGGCGGCGATTGTTCTGGAAATTCCGAGAGCACATAGCTAGCTGTTGTCTCACCATTTTCATGGAGATTTCCCGATGCTTGTCTATGCGAACAGTTTTTCACTCGGAAGCGACACGGATGTTTCGAGGGTGATTGCGACTATTGCCGAGTGGATCGGAAAGTCTCGCAAGTGCTTCGTCGACCCAATCCGTCTGGAGCGCGGTGTAAAGGAGCTTCGACTTGTTGATGGGGCTACGGTGTCTTCCCTTGCAACTATCGAACCAAACGACGAAAAGTCATTCCCCTATCTTTTCTGTGCGCGGCTTACTCATGGTCAAGAGGACGTGCCGGGTCGAAAATGGACCGCAGAGGTTGGAATTCAGCAGGCAAACTCTGACGCACCTGTTTTCTGCTCTGTAGTGCTGCGAACAGACGAAATAAGCGCCAGAGTAAACACGCCAATCCAAGTAACTCGCCCCGCGATCGTACAACGATTGACTGAGCGATTTATTCCAATTAGCGAGACGCCTGGTCTAAAATTAATTTCCTTAGACGAGAACAATGCGGACGCATTCCGATATGAAATTGATCACCCCAATCGGACTTTCCCAATTGTTCAAGTCAGCTGTGATCGAAACGGCATCTTTCCGGTTGGCGCGGAGCGTCTGCGTGGTCTTGCCGTCGGATTAGCCAAAGTAATTGAAATCGGCCCGAACGCCGATACCTGGAAGATCGAAGAAGTTCTTGGAAGAAAGTTCTCGTGTTTCGGAGGCGCGGTCAACATCATATTCCCTCCCCGAGAGAGCGCTGGCCTACGGTTCTGCCGCACTTATTTGCTACGGCCTGACTATATACAGGCCATCTTTGAAAATGGAGGCTCAGTGGAGTCAGAGATTCTATCCTCCATTACTCACTATACGAATGTGCCCCATTCTTGGAATCACAAGTCGAAAGAAATGGTTGCACAGGAGATATTACGCAACAATCTAAGGCACTTTGCATCACGAGCAGCGGGTCCTGTGGATATTTCTGTCTACGAGGACTTATTGCAGGACGCTGCCAACCAGATGCAAAATATGACTGAGGAGGTTGAACAGCTTCGACTGGAGGTTGAGGATTATAGATCAAGTGCAGATGCTGCGAGCGACCTTTTGGAATTGGCACAAGCTGAAGTGGAAAGCCTGAAGTACAGTTTGGCTTCAATCCCAAAGGGCACGAATTCGGGCGGCACGCAAGAAACTGCCGGAATAAGCGATTTGCGGAGGATGGTCATTTCTGCCATTAGTGGAGACTTTAATCTCTCAACCGCTTTGATCTTGATTCGTGATTTGTATCCGGACCGTTTAGTGGTTTTGGATTCTGCGTTGGATTCCGCAAAGCGGTCTGATGCAGGGGGCTTTAAATATCAGAAGAAGGCGCTGGATCTCTTGCACAAACTAGTTGAAGACTACTGGTCTTCACTTTCTGCCGGCAATAGCGACCAACAAGCAAAGACTTGTTTTGGAAAAGACGCCTACTCCGCAAAAGAGTCGGACAGCATTTCCTCCGACGGTTTGAAGCGCAGAACGTTTGGTTATAATGGAAAGTCCTTGCAAATGCAGCGACACCTCAAGATTGGAGTCAAGGATAGTCTTTCCGATACGCTTCGAGCCCATTTCGAGTGGCTTCCCGATGAAAAGAAGATTGTGATCGGGCATTGTGGGAAGCACTTGGACTTTTAGAAGTCGAGACCGGAGGATGCGCATTCATCGCGCTCTATCCCACACCACATTTCACACCCCCAAATCCTAACAAACCCTTAACACCACACCACATAATCAAACAATATCAACACCTTACCCCACATTGCACGCGTGCAATCGTCCCGATTGCACGGCAGGGAGTCCCTAGACTCCGCTGACCCCTCCCCTCACCCGCGGCCCCATGCTACCCTCCCCCCCATCATGCCCACCTTGTGCCGCGACTGCCTCACCCTTTTCCCCACCGGCCCGCGCTGCCCCGCCTGCCGCAGCCCCCGCCTGATTGCCCACCCGGAACTGGAAACCCTCTCCATCGCCCACATGGACTGCGACGCCTTCTATGCCAGCGTCGAAAAGCGCGACAACCCATCCTACCGCGACCACCCCCTCATCGTCGGCGGCGGCACCCGCGGCGTCGTCTCCACCTGCTGCTACCTCGCCCGCATCCACGGCGTGAGGTCCGCCATGCCGATGTTCCAGGCCCTGAAACTCTGCCCCGACGCCGTGGTCGTCAAACCCAGAATGTCCGTCTACGTGGAAACCTCCCGCCAGATCCGCGCCCTGATGGAACAACTCACCCCCGCCATCCAACCCCTCTCCCTCGACGAGGCGTTCCTCGACCTCACCGGCACCACCCGCCTCCACGGCCACCCCCCGGCGGTCATGCTGGCCAAGTTGACCCGCGACATGGAAACGCAAATCGGCGTCACCGGCTCCATCGGCCTGTCCCACAACAAGTTCCTTGCCAAGATCGCCTCCGACCTCGACAAACCCCGGGGCTTCTCCATCGTCGGACAGGCGGAAACCCAAGACTTCCTGCGCAGCAAACCCACCCGCATCATCTGGGGCGTCGGCACCGCCACCCAAGCCGCGTTGGAGGCCGCCGGCATCCGCACCATCGCCGACCTGCTCCGCTGGGACCACTCCGACCTGCAAGCCCGCTTCGGCCAGATGGGCGACCGCCTCTATCACCTCGCAAGGGGAGAGGACCACCGCCGCGTCAACCGGGATGAGAAGCTGAAGTCGATCTCGAAGGAAACCACCTTCTTTGAGGACACCTCCGACCCCGACCTGCTGGACGGCCATATCTGGCGCCTGTCCGAACAGGTCGCCGACCGGGCGAAAGCCAAGCAACTGTCAGGTCGCACCGTCACGCTGAAACTGAAGCGCGGCGATTTCCAGACTGTTACCCGCCGCCACTCGCTGCCCGATCCCACCCAACTGACCGACCGCATCTACCGCGCTGCCAAGGACCTTTACGACCACGCAGGCACCAAGGGCCCGTTCCGCCTGATCGGCGTCGGCATCTCTGACCTCGCGCCCGAGGATCAGGGTGACCTGTCGCCAGACCTCCTCGACCCCGACGCTTCCAAGCGCGCCAAGGCTGAACGCGCCGCCGACGCCATCCGCGCCCGCTTCGGTCACGAGGCGATCATCAAAGGCCGCGCCCTACGCTAAGGGCGGCAGGTAGCGGGTTTTCAGGTGAGGCGGGGCGGCAGCCTCTAACCCTGCGAGCGTCTCACGCACCCGGTCAGGTCCGTGCAATGCCGCAGCCTCGAACGGCCCACGCGGGAAGTTGAGGCCGAGTTTCAGGGCCTTGTCGATGCCGTCAGCTGTGACGCCACCTTCCGACAAAAGCCAAGCCGCCTCATTCACTAGGGCGGCTTCGATGCGCAGCGCGATTTCGGCGGCATCCTTGGGGGCCCCTCCCGGCGAAGCGGGAAACAGGAAGCCCTGACCGGATTTGCGACCCAGATGGCCAGTGGCAACCTGCGCTTGCAGGGTTTCAAAGACGTGGTAGCGGGGGTGATGCATGGCGGCCTGCAGGCTCTCCGTGGCGGCCAGATTGATATCCGCGCCGATCAGGTCGATCAGGCTCAGCGGGCCGATCTTGTACCCCGCCGCCAACATGGCCGCGTCGATGTCTGATGCACTGCGGCCCTCCTCCAGCAGCGCCAGTGCCTCGCCGTAGAACGGACGCGCGCAACGGTTCACGATGAAGCCGGGGCGGTCGGGACAGGCGATCACGGTCTTGCCTGCGGCCTGTGTGACGTGACGGGCTAGCGTCATCGCCGCATCTGAGGTGCCGGGATGGGCGATCAGTTCAACGAGTTTCATCACCGGGGCGGGGTTGAAGAAATGCAGGCCCAGCACCCGCTCGGGGTGCTTCAATCCCCCGGCAATGGCCGTGACGGAAAGCGATGACGTGTTGGTGGCCAGCACGGCATCCGGAGCAATCACGGCCTCCAGCGCCGCGAACAGGCTTTGCTTGGCCGGCAGCGTTTCAAGGATCGCCTCAATGATGAGGGTGGCCGGGGCCAGAGCCTCTGGCGTGTCGACCACCACCAGATTGGCAAGCAAAGCCTCCATCGCTTCAGCGGTCAGCGCGCCCTTGGCGACCCGGGGCTCCAAGGCGGCGCGCAGCCGGGCATGGGCATTGGCGCGGGCAGGCGCGTAAGCGTCTGTCGCCAGCACCGGCACGCCGGAAGCGGCAAAGACCTGCGCGATGCCAAGGCCCATGGTGCCAAGGCCAACCACACCGATTATGAACGCTTTTGCCATCTCATTCCCCCTGGAAGTCAGGTTTGCGCTTCTCGCGGAAGGCGCGGATGCCTTCGGTCTTGTCTGAGGTATCCAGCAGCGCCTCAAAGCCCTCCCGCTCTGCCCCAAGCGCCAGCGCATCCTCACTTGCCACCAAAGCGCGCTTGGCCGCCATCAATGCCAGCGGCGCCCGCAGGGCCAAGCGGGTCGCCAAAGCCTCCGCCTCCGCCAAAGGCACCTCAGCCCGGTAGGCCGCGATGCCCCAGGCAAAGGCAGTGTCGGCATCGAGGATCTCTCCGGTCAGCACCATCCTTGTGGCGCGCGCGCGACCGGCCAGCGCCAGCAGACGTTGCCCGCCACCCGCGCCGGGGATCAGGCCAAGGTTCGTCTCCGGCAGGCCGACCTTCGCCGTAGCCCCCAGCACCAGCAGATCCGCCATCAGCGCCAGTTCAAAGCCGCCGCCCAAGGCAAACCCCTCCACCGCCGCAATCAGGGGCTTCGGGAAAGCGCGGATCGCTGCCCAATGCGCCTTGCGGGGGTCGACGGCACCCTCGGCCGAGGTCTTGTGCTCAATCTCGCCAATGTCAGCCCCGGCGGCAAAGTTGCCATTCGCCCCGGTCAGCACCACGGCGCGAATGGCGGGGTCAGCCGAAAACCCCGCCAAAGCCTCAGCAATCCGCGCCAGCAAGGCGGTGTTCAGCGCATTGCGCGCCTCTGGCCGGTTGAGGGTCAGCTTCGCCCAGCCCGGCATGATGTCTATGATCAGATCCATGCCGCCATCATCCGCCCCTGCGACAAAATTTCAAGCTGGAAAGTTTTAAGCTTGAAATTATTTCCAGCAGGTGCATCCTTGGGCAAACGTCTTCCTGAAAGGAATGGCCATGAAGGTTCTGTGTCTGGGCGGTGGCCCCGCCGGTCTGTATTTCGCAATCTCGATGAAGCTGCGCGACCCCTCACATCAGGTAACGGTGATGGAGCGCAACAAGGCCAATGATACCTTCGGCTGGGGCGTGGTGCTGTCGGATGACGCGCTGGGGCGGATGCAAAAGAATGACCCGGTCAGCACGGACGCCATCCGCAGCAACTTCGCCTATTGGGATGACATCGCGGTGGTGCACAACGGCAACCGCACCGTCTCGGGCGGGCATGGCTTTGCCGGGATCGGACGGAAGGCCATGCTGATCCTGTTGCAGGCCCGCGCGCGCGAACTGGGCGTCGACCTGCTGTTCGAGACAGAGTTCAAGACAGTCGAGGCCTATCGGAAGGACTATGACCTGGTGGTGGCGACCGATGGCATCAACTCGCTGGTGCGGCGGGAATATGCGGATGTCTTCCAGCCCGACATCGATACGCGCAAGTGCAAGTTCGTCTGGCTGGGCACCCATGCCAAATTCGACGATGCTTTCACCTTTATCTTCGAAAAGACCGAACACGGCTGGGTCTGGGCCCATGTCTACCAGTTCGACAAGGACACCGCGACCTTCATCGTGGAATGCCTGCCCGAGACATGGGATCGCTGGGGCTTCCAGGCCATGTCGAAGGAAGAGACGATTTCCGTTTGTGAACGTATATTCGCCAAGCACCTGAATGGTCATTCACTAATGTCGAACGCAGCGCATTTGCGCGGCTCTGCGGTCTGGATGCAGTTCCCTCGGGTGATCTGCAACCGCTGGTATCACGAGAATGTCGTGCTGATGGGCGACGCGGCGGCGACCGGGCACTTCTCGATCGGTTCCGGCTCGCGACTGGCCTTCGACAGCGCCATTGCTTTGGCAGAGTATCTGCATTCCGAACCCACGCTTGAGCGGGCTTTCGAGCGGTATCAGGCGGAACGCCGGGTGGAAGTGCTGCGCCTGCAATCGGCGGCGCGCAACTCGCTGGAGTGGTTCGAGGAGGTCGAACGGTATCTCGACATGCCGCCCTATCAGTTCGCCTATTCCCTGCTGACCCGCAGCCAGCGCATCAGTCACGAAAACCTGCGCCAACGCGACCCGGCTTGGCTGCGCAAGGCCGAGGATTGGTTTCAGGAACAAGCCGGCGGCGAACCCGGACGCCTGCCGATGTTCGCCCCCTTCCGTTTGCGCGACATGTCCTTGCAGAACCGCATCGTCGTCTCGCCGATGGCGCAGTACAAGGCGGTCGACGGTGTGCCCGGCGACTGGCATTTCGCCCACTATGCCGAACGTGCCAAGGGCGGCGCAGGGCTGGTTTATACCGAGATGACCTGCGTTTCCGCCAATGGCCGCATCACCCCCGGCTGCCCGGGACTTTACACCCCCAAGCACGAGGCGGGATGGAAGCGCATTGTCGATTTCGTTCATGCCGAAACCAACGCCAAGATTTGCTGCCAGATCGGCCATTCGGGCCGCAAAGGCTCCACCCAAGTCGGCTGGGAGGAGGGCGACGCCCCCCTGCCACGCGGCAACTGGCCGGTGATGAGCGCCTCGGCCCTTCCCTGGACCCCTGCCAATCAGGTGCCAAAGGAAATGGACCGCGACGATATGGACAAGGTGCTGCTGCAGTTCGTCAAGGCGACAGAGATGGCCAAGATCTGCGGCTTTGACATGATCGAACTGCACGCGGCACACGGCTACCTGATCTCCAGCTTCATCAGCCCGACCTCGAACCATCGCACCGACGCATACGGCGGCAGCCTTGAAAACCGCATGCGCTACCCGCTGGAGGTTTTCGCCGCCATGCGCGCCGAATGGCCCGGATCCAAGCCGATGTCGGTGCGGATTTCCGCTACAGACTGGGTGGGCACAGATGGCGTTACCCCAGCGGAAGCCGTTGAAATCGCGCAGATGTTCGCCGCAGCGGGCGCCGATATCATCGACGTCTCGGCCGGCCAGACCTCGACCGAGGCCAAGCCGATCTATGGCAGGATGTTCCAGACCCCGTTCTCGGACCGCATCCGCAACGAGGCGGGCTTGGCCACGATGGCCGTCGGCAACATCACCGAAGCCGAGCAGGTCAACCAGATCCTGCTGGCCGGGCGCGCTGACCTTGTCTGCCTGGCGCGTCCGCACCTGTCCGATCCCTACTGGACCCTGCATCAGGCGGTGAAAGCCGGCGATCCGACGGCATGGCCGCTGCCCTATCTGGCCGGACGCGATCAGGCAGTGCGACTGTTGTCCAAGGCGACGGAAGTGTTGCGGGCATGATTGGCAAACGCGTTCTGGTGACCGGCGGCGGATCGGGCGCGGGGGCCGACCTCGCGCTTGGCTTCGCCAAGGCCGGGGCGCAAGTGGTGATCTGTGGCCGCAGGCTGGAGGCTTTGCAGCGCAGTGCTGCGCAGCATTCCGCGATCCGGGCACTGGCCTGTGACGTGACTGACGAGGCTTCGGTGCAGGCCCTCTTCGCCACGGCGGGGCCTTTGGATGTGGTCATCGCCAACGCCGGCCAGGCCGATTCCGCGCCCTTCCATCGCACCAGCCTCGACCAGTGGAATGCGATGCTGGCCGTCAACCTGACCGGGGTTTTCCTGACCTTCCGCGAAGGCCTGCGGCAGATGCAGGGCTGGGGCCGCCTGGTCGCTGTCTGCTCGACGGCAGGGGTAAAAGGATACGCCAAGGTCGCCCCCTATGCCGCCGCCAAGCATGGCGTGATGGGGATGGTGCGCTCCTTGGCCTTGGAGGTCGCGCGCGGTCCGGTGACAGTCAACGCGATCTGCCCCGGTTTTCTTGACACCGAAATGACCGACCACTCCATCAAGGTGATCAGCGAGAAGACCGGGCGCTCTTTGGCAGAGGCCAGGAAGGCGCTGGAAGGCCTGAACCCGCAAGGTCGGCTGTTCCAACCCTCGGAAGTCACCGCCGCCGCGCTTTACCTGTGCGGCCCGGGGTCCGAAGGCGTGAACGGCCAGGCCATCGTCATCGCCGGGGGTGAGGTGTGAACGACCAGCTCTCCAAACGCCGCCTCAAGATGTGGATCAGGCTTCTGGGCGTAACCCGCGCCGCGGAATCCGAACTGCGTGAGTTTCTGCGCGTCCAGCACGACACCACCCTGCCCCGGTTTGACGTGATGGCGGCGCTGTACCGGCGGCGCGACGGCGTCACCATGTCGGAACTGTCGCGCATGCTCCTGGTGTCGAACGGCAACGCCACCACCGTGGTGGACCGGCTGGAGAAGGACGGGCTTGTGCGCCGCACACCCTCGGAAACCGACCGCCGCACGGTCTTCGTCGCCTTGACGCCCGAAGGCCTTCAGCAATTCGAAGGACTTGCGGCCCAGCATGAAGCCGAAGTCAGCCGCGTCTTTGGCGGTCTGTCAGAGGCTGATCTGGACCAGCTGACCGATATTCTCAAACGCATGGGGGCGAAATGAACCTGGCCGACCTGAAACCGCAGCACTTCCTGTGGGAGGTTTCCAACCGCATCGCCACCCTGCGCCTGAACCGGCCAGAGCGGAAGAACCCCCTTACCTTCGACAGCTACGCCGAGTTGCGCGACACCTTCCGCAACCTTGTCTATGCCACGGACGTGGATGTGGTGATCTTCGCCTCCAACGGCGGGAACTTCTGCTCGGGCGGCGATGTGCACGAGATCATCGGGCCACTGATCGGGTTGCCGATGAAAGACCTTCTGGCCTTCACCCGCATGACCGGCGATCTGGTCAAGGCGATGATCAATTGCGGCAAGCCGATCATCTCTGCCGTCGATGGGGTGGCGGTGGGGGCGGGCGCCATCATTGCCATGGCGTCAGACCTGCGTCTGGCGACACCCGAAGCGAAATGCGCCTTCCTGTTCACCCGCGTCGGTCTGGCAGGCTGCGACATGGGCGCCTGCGCGATGCTGCCCCGCATCATCGGGCAGGGCCGGGCGGCGGAACTGCTTTACACCGGTCGTACGATGAACGCGGCGGAAGGCGAGCGTTGGGGCTTCTGGAACGCCCTGCACCCGGCGGACGCGCTGGAGGCCGAGGCGCAGGCCTTGGCGATGCGCCTCGCCTCTGGCCCCACCTTTGCGCATGGCATCACCAAGACCCAACTGAACCACGAATGGAATATGGGGCTGGAGCAGGCGATCGAGGCCGAAGCCCAAGCGCAGGCGATCTGCATGCAGTCCAAGGACTTCGAACGCGCCTACAACGCCTTCGTCGCCAAGCAACGCCCCGTTTTCGCAGGTGACTGACGCCGGGGGTTTTCCACCCCCGGACCCCCGGAGGATATTTGGGCAAATATGAAAGGCACGAAGGCGGATGAGCGATAAGAGTTTCCTCGACTGGCCGTTCCTTGAGCAGCGTCACCGAGACCTGGCAGTGGCGCTGGAGGCGTGGTGCGCAGCGAACCTGCCGGTGGATCACGGCGACGTGGACGCCGCCTGCCGCAAGCTGGTGGCGATGTTGGGCGCCGGCGGTTGGCTGCAGCATTCCGGCGGCAGTCTGGATGTGCGCACCCTGTGCCTGATCCGCGAGACCTTGGCCCGCCATGACGGTCTGGCCGATTTCGCCTTCGCCATGCAGGGGCTGGGCATGGGCGCGGTGTCCCTGTTCGGCACGGCAGAGCAGAAGCAATGGCTGGACAAGACCCGCGCCGGTCAAGCCATCTCGGCCTTCGCGCTGACCGAACCCGGTTCAGGGTCGGACGTCGCGGCCACTGCCACCACCGCGGAAAAGGTGCAGGGCGGCTGGCGGCTTTCGGGCGAAAAGACCTGGATTTCGAATGGCGGCATCGCGGATATCTACGTGATATTCGCCCGCACCGGCGAAGCCCCCGGCGCGCGCGGCCTGTCGGCCTTCCTGATGCCCGCCGACGTGCCGGGCCTGACCATCGAGGAGCGGCTGGAGGTCATTGCCCCGCATCCCCTCGCCCGCCTGAAACTGACAGACGTGGAACTGCCCGACAGCGCCCTGATCGGCAAACCGGGCGAGGGCTTCAAGCTGGCCATGGCGGTGCTGGACGTCTTCCGCTCCACCGTGGGTGCCGCCGCCTTGGGCTTTGCCCGCCGGGCACTGGACGAAAGCCTGTCCCGCACCACCACCCGCCGCATTCAGGGCCAGCCGCTGTCAGACCTGCAACTGGTGCAGGGCCATCTGGCCGACATGGCGCTGGAGGTCGATGCCGCGGCCCTTCTGATCTACCGCGCCGCATGGACCAAGGACCAAGGCGCGCCCCGTGTCACCCGCGAAGCCGCCATGGCCAAGCTTTACGCCACCGAAGCCGCGCAGCGTGTCATCGACATGGCCGTGCAACTGCATGGCGGCGAGGGCGTCCGGCACGGTTCGGTGGTCGAACGCCTCTACCGCGAAATCCGTGCCTTGCGTATCTATGAAGGGGCCAGCGACGTGCAACGCGTGGTGATTGCCCGTTCGATCCTGCCGAAGGAGGCGACATGACTTCCCCCCACGACTTCCTGCATCCCGCGCATTGGAAAGCCACGCCCGGCTATTCCAGCGGCGTCTCTGCCAAGGGTCGCATGATCTTCACCGGCGGCATCATCGGCTGGAACGCCCAACAGGAGTTTGAAACCGACGATTTCGCGGGACAGGTCGAACAGGCCCTGCGCTCAATCGTCGAGGTTCTGGCGGTGGGTGGCGCCAAGCCCGAACACCTCGTCAGGCTGACATGGTATGTCACCGACAAGCGCGAATACCTGTCCAGCCTGAAGGACATCGGCCGCGCCTATCGCGCCACGATCGGCAAGCACTTCCCGGCCATGGCGCTGGTGCAGGTGGTGGCCTTGGTGGAAGACCGCGCCAAGGTGGAAATCGAAGCAACGGCCGTATTGCCAGAGGAGGCGTAAGATGCTCGGACCGTCAGGCCATACCGACACCTTCACCCGCGACCGCCTGCCCGCCCCGCAGGACTGGCCGGAAATTGCCTCGGTCTTCCACTATCCAGACCACCTCAACGCCGGGGTAGAGCTGTGTGACCGCATGGTGGAACGCGGCTTTGGCGACCATGTGGCACTGATCGGCAACGGACGACAGCGCACCTACAAGGAACTGGCAGACTGGTCCAACCGCATCGCCCATGCGCTGGTCGAGGTTTACGGCGTCAAGCCCGGCAACCGGGTGCTGATCCGGTCCGCCAACAACCCCGCCATGGTGGCCTGCTGGCTTGCCGCGACCAAGGCCGGGGCGGTGGTGGTCAATACCATGCCCATGCTGCGCGCGGGCGAGCTGACCGCCATCGTCGACAAGGCCGAAATCTCTCACGCGCTCTGCGACACCCGCCTGATGGAGGAGTTGGTGATCTGCGCCAAGGGCTCGGCCCATCTGCGCACGGTGGTGGGGTTTGACGGCACCGCCAACCATGATGCAGAACTGGACCGGATGGCCCTGTCCAAACCCGTGCGCTTTGCCGCCGTGCAGACCGGCCGCGATGATGTGGCGCTACTGGGCTTCACCTCTGGCACCACCGGAGAGCCGAAAGCCACGATGCACTTCCACCGCGACCTGCTGATCATCGCCGATGGCTATGCCAAGGAAGTGCTGAAGGTCACGCCCGAGGATATTTTCGTAGGCTCCCCGCCCCTCGCGTTCACCTTCGGCCTGGGGGGGCTGGCGATCTTCCCGCTGCGCTTTGGGGCTGCGGCGGCGCTGCTGGAACAGGCCAGCCCGGCCAACATGATCTCCCTCATTCAGGAACACAAAGCCACCGTCTGCTTCACCGCCCCCACCGCCTACCGCGCCATGCTGAAAGCCATGCAGGAAGGCGCCGACCTGTCCAGCCTGCGTGCGGCGGTCAGCGCCGGCGAAACCCTGCCCGCCCCGGTGTATCAGGAATGGATGGAGCGCACCGGCAAACCCATGCTCGACGGCATCGGCGCCACGGAAATGCTGCACATCTTCATCACCAACCGGTTCGAGGATCACCGCCCCGGCTGCACCGGACGCCCGGTCGGCGGGTACGAGGCGAAGATCGTCGGCGAAGACATGGCCGAACTGCCGCGGGGCGAGGTTGGGCGTCTGGCCGTGCGCGGCCCGACCGGCTGCCGCTACATGGCCGATGACCGCCAGCACAAATATGTCCGCCAAGGCTGGAACCTCACCGGCGACAGCTTCTGGCAGGACGAAGAGGGCCGCTTCCACTTCGCCGCGCGGTCGGACGACATGATCATCTCCGCCGGCTACAACATCGCCGGGCCCGAGGTCGAGGCGGCCCTGCTGTCGCATCCCGCTGTGCTGGAATGCGCCGTGGTCAGCGCCCCCGATGAAGAACGCGGCCATATCGTCGAGGCGCATGTGGTGCTGGCGGCAGGCCACGAACCCTCTGACCTGCTGATCCGCATCCTGCAGGACCACGTCAAACGGGTGATCGCGCCCTACAAATACCCCCGCCGCGTGGTCTTCACCGACGCGCTGCCCAAGACGCAGACCGGCAAGATCCAGCGCTTCCGCCTGAAAAGCTGACACGCCCGATTTTTCTCGGCAACTTCACGGCCCGTCACACCAACGGCAGCGCCACCTGAAAGCCGCGGTCCCTGGTCACCGGCGACAGCAGCGTCAGGTCCTTGCCCAAGCCGCGCGCGATGCCCGCCGCAATGGCCAGCCCAAGGCCGGACCCGCTGCTGCGCGCCCCCGCCCGTTCGAACCGCATCGTCAGGGTCGACAGGATCTCAGACGGAATCGCCGGGCAGTCGTTGGTGACCGAGAACACTCCGCCCGGCGACAGCACCACCGACACTGTCGTCTGCGTGCCATGCACCAGCGCGTTCTCGATCAGGTTGCGGGCCAGCACCGCAAAAGCGTCCGGGTCCAGCCGGGACAGAACCGGCGTCTTGGGCACATCGGCCACGATCCGGCCCGGATGACTGCGGGCAAAGTCATTCAGCACCACCGCCAGGATCGGCACCAGATCGGCTTGTTCCGCGGCAATCATCGCCCCGCCTTCGGCCCGCGCCAGCTGCATCAGCTTTTCCGCCAGCCGGGCCAACCGCTTCAGCTCCGCCTCAACCTGCGCCGCCCGCTGACGCAACGGCCCCTCCGGGCTTTCCGCCACCAGCCGCTGGGTCTGGGCCAGGGTCGCCGCAATCGGCGTGCGCAACTCATGCGCGGCATTGGCGGCAAAGGACCGTTCCGCCTGCAAGGCACGCTTCAGCCGGGCCATCAGGCGGTTGGCGGCCTGCTGGATCGGGATCAACTCGGTGCGCAGGCCCGACAGGTCCAACGGCGTCAGATCATCCGCCCCCTTCAGCCGGATGGCCACCGACAGATGCGACAACGGCCTTAGCCCCCGCCGCACCCAAAGCGCCACGCCCATCAGCGACAGCGGCAGCAGCACCCCCAAGGGCACCAGCATCGCAAGGATCGTCTCGCGCAGCGCCTGCTGACGGTGGGTCAGGGGCTCCGCCACCTGAATGGTATACTGGCCTGACACCGCCGACCGTGTGAAGACCCGGTGGCTTTCGGTGGTGAAGAAGCCCTGCCCCTTGACCGTCTCGAACACCTTCGGATCGGCGTCATGCGAATACATCAGGATCTTGCCGTCAGCGTCGCGGATCACATAGGTGATCTGCTCGTCATGCTGGGCAATCGGCAGGATGCGCTGCGCCGTCGTCCCGCCATCCGAGGCGATCAGCTCGACCACCGCCAGCGGCAGGATCCGTTCGCCGGTTTCCTGCAACGCGCCGTCAAAGCTTTCGTCAATCTCGCGCCGCACAACGTAAGACGAGCCGACAACCGCCCCCAGCCACAAGATGACCAGAATGGCCGAAACACCCACGGCCAGCTGGCCGCGCAGGGATCTCATCACTTTCATGGCGTGCCCAACCGGTAACCCAGGCCTCGGATCGTATAGACCACGTCTTTCCCCAATTTCTTGCGCAAGCGGCTGACATAAACCTCGATCGTGTTGCTTTCGACCTCGGCATCAAAGGAATACAGCTGATCCTCGATCTGACTTTTCGAGACGATCTGCCCCGGACGCTGCAATAGTGCCTCAAAGATGATCCATTCGCGTTGCGACAGATCAATCGGGCCATCCGGCCCGTGAATCGCATGCGCGGCCAGATCAATCTCCAAGCCCCCCAAGGTGATCAGCGGGTTGGGGTTGCCGGAATAGCGGCGGGCCACGGCATTGATCCGGGCGGTCAGTTCGGCAAGGTCGAAGGGCTTGACGATATAGTCATCCGCCCCGGCATTCAGCCCTTCGATCCGCTCGGTAATCCGGTCATGCGCGGTCAGGATCATCACCGGCGTGACAGACCCCTTGGCCCGCAGCGCCTTCAGGAAATCAAGGCCGCGCCCATCGGGCAGGCCAAGATCCAGCAGAATCAGGTCATAAGCCATCGTGGCCACCAGATCGCGGGCATAGGCCAGCGTCGGCGCCAGATCCGGCACATGGCCTTCGGCGGCAATCTGGTCGCGCACCGCACTTCCAAGCCCGGGGTCATCTTCGATCAGCAGAATACGCATGCGTCCTCCATGCCCCCTATGACGCGATTTAGCTGACACCAAGCTGAACGGCAGGGCAAGGTGGCGTTCAGGTCCCTGTCAGGTTCAAAGTGCTGGTGAAGCCTTGCAAACAGGAACCCCAACCATGCGCCGAATCATCCTTGCCACCCTGACCTGCGCCGCCATCGCCACGGTCGCCCTTGAACCGGCCCGGGCCGAGATTCAATGCACGACCCCGATGGATGACTGGAAGCCCGTCGCCGATCTGCGGGCCGAAGCGGTCAAGCTGGGCTGGACGGTCGAAAAGATGCGCGCCGACGATGGCTGCTATCACGTCAAGGCGACGGATAAGGACGGCAAGCCCGTTGAAGGGGTGTTCGACCCTCAGACGTTGAAGCTGCTGGGGCGCTCGGATGAAACCCACGAAGACGATGGCGACAAAGATGCGCCAAAATCGGGCACCTCGAACTAGGCCTGCCCCAGACCCTCGCAAGACCTTCAGAAACCGGAGTTACCATGTACCGTACGTCCACCGCCCTTGCCCTGTCGCTCGCCGCCCTGATCCCGGTCGCCGCCGAGGCGAACCCGGTCAAGATCAGCACGACCATTGCGCAATACAGCGGCCCGAACACATTTCTGGCCATGTACCTGACCGACAAATCCGGCAACCTCGCCAAGACGATCTGGGTGGCCGGCGATCGCACCCGCTACTGGCGCCACCTGCGGACCTGGTACGCGGCCACGGGCGGCCAAGGGGCGGATGGCGTCACCGGCGCCAGCGTGGGCTCGGGCCGCACCCTGCATGTCACCACCGACATCGCCGCCTCGATGATCGACGCGGGCTATGTGCTCCACATCGACGCGGCGGCAGAGGGCATCGGCGAAAGCCCCGATGAAATTCAGGTGCCGCTGACCTCGGCCGGCGCGGGCCAGCCGATTGCCGGCAACGGCTTCATCGCGAACTTCCAATACGGCCTCTGAAGACCCCACACGTTAGGACCACTCCATGCTGCGGCGTCTGCATTCCCTGCCAGGCCTGATTTTCGGACTGGTGCTTCTGGTTCTGGCCTCCTCTGGCGCACTCCTGTCGCTGGCCCCGATGCTGGACCGGATGCAGGCGCCCAGCGTGGCCAGCCTGACCGTGGCCGATGTCGCAGCCAAGGCCGCCGCCGCGAACCCCGGCCTGTCCAAGCTGCACCGCAGTCCCAACGGCGTGATCATAGGCTCGGTCAAGGCCAAGCTGGGCTTCCAGACGCTGACGATCGATCCCGCCACCGGCAAGCCCACCGGGGCTGCCTCGGTCGGCGGCTTCTTTGACTGGCTCAAGGAACTGCACCGCTCGTTCTTCCTTGACCAGACTGGCCATGGCATCGCCGGGGTCAGCGCCGGGGTGATGGCACTGATGACGCTCACCGGGCTCTTCCTGCTGGCCGTCTCTCTGGGCGGCTGGAGGCGCATCGGCAAGCCGGTCCGTGCCCCCGGCGCCCGTGGCTGGCACGCCCGGCTGGCCCGGCTGGCGGTGGCGGGCCTTTTCGTCTCGGCCCTGACCGGCAGTTACATGTCGCTGTCCACCTTCGGCATCCTGAACGACGGCACTTCGGCCGAGGCGAGTTTCCCCGACAGCGTCGCCACCGGCACCGCCCTGCCGGTGAACCAGCTCGGCGCCCTGCAAGCCGTGCCCCTGTCCGACCTGCGGGACCTGACCTTCCCGGCCAAGGGCGATCCGACCGACGCCTTCCTGATCTCGACCGGCGCGGGCGAAGGCTATGTCGATCAGGTCTCGGGCAAGCTGCTGAACTGGATGCCCTATGGCACCGCCCGCCAGGTGTGGGAATTCATCTACAAACTCCACACCGGTCAGGGCCTGTGGATGGTCGGCCTGATCCTCGGCCTCTCGGCCCTGATGGTCCCGGTCCTGTCCGCCACCGGCACCGCCATCTGGTTCGCCCGCCAACGCGCCAAACCCCGCCTGCGCCACAATGCCCGCGCCTCGGTGGCCGATCTGGTGATCCTTGTGGGTTCCGAGGGCGGCTCGACCTGGGGCTTTGCCTCCTCCCTCTCCGATGCGCTGCACAAGCACGGCTTGCACATCCACGTCGCCGCGATGAATGACCTGACCGATTATCCTCAGGCCGGGGGCATCATCCTGATGACCGCCACCTATGGCGACGGCGAGGCGCCCTCCAGCGCCACACGCTTCCTCGACAAGGTGGCACAGTCCAAACACCAACTGCCCGTCGCCATCCTTGCCTTTGGCGACCGCATGTTCCCGTCCTACTGCGGCTACGCCGAAAAGGTGGCCGAGGTGCTGGAGAACGCCGGTTGGCAGGCCTTCCTGCCCTTCTCGCGCGTCGACCGTCAATCCAACGCCGATTTCGACAAATGGGTGCAAGACCTTGGCGCCCTGCTCTCGCTGAAGCTGGACCCCGAACACCACGCCAACCGGCCCAAGACCACCACGCTGGAACTGGTCTCGCGTCAGGATTACGGCGCCCAGGTCCAGGCCCCGGTCGCCGTGCTGCGCTTCAAGCCCCTGCGCCCCGCAGGCTGGCGCGGCCTCCTGTCCGGCAGCCCGCACTTCGAAGCCGGCGACCTTTTGGGCATCTTGCCGCCCGGCAGCGACCTGCCCCGCCTTTATTCCCTCGCCTCCTCGCGCCGCGACGGCTTCGTCGAAATCGCCGTGCGCAAGATGCCCGGCGGCCTCTGCTCGGGCTGGCTGAACGAGATGGAGCTGGGCACCCGGATCGACGCCTTCGTCCGCCAGAACCCCGCCTTCCGCCCCCAAGCCAAGGGCCCGGTGATCATGATCGCCGCCGGCACCGGCGTCGGCCCGATGATCGGCTTCCTGCGCGGCCTGAAGCCCGGGCGCGGGGCGGAAGTCTACTTCGGCGCCCGCGATCCCGGCTCTGACTACCTCTACCGCGAAGAACTGGCCGAGGGGTTGAAGCAAGGCCGCCTGTCGCGCCTCGTCACCGCCTTCAGCCGGGTGCAAGACCGCGCCTATGTTCAAGACCGCCTGCGGGTCGATGCCGTCCATCTGCGCAGCCAGATCAAGCGCGGCGGTCAGGTGCTGGTCTGCGGCTCCATCTCGATGGCCCGCTCCGTCGCGGCCGAGGTGGAAACCGCCCTTCTGCCCCTGGGCCTGTCCGTCGCGACTCTGCGCGCCGAGGGCCGCTATCTTGAGGATGTCTACTGATGCTGCGCACCCTGTCCGGCCCCGCCATGGGCAGCCGCTGGACCGCCCGCCTGGACTGCGACGCAGCCCTCGCCGCCACCCTGTCCGAGGCCTGCGCCGCAGCGATCGAGGCGGTGGAACAAGCCACCTCCAACTGGCGCACCACCTCTGACCTGGCGCGCCTCAACGCCGCCCCGGTGGGCGACTGGGTGACCCTGCCGCCCCACCTGACCGCCGTGTTGACCAAGGCCCTGCAGATCGGCCGCGCCTCCGACGGGCTCTTTGACATCGGCGTTGGCGCCCTGGTGCAGGCCTGGGGCTTCGGCCCCGCGCAGGGCCAGACCGACGCCAAGGCGATCACCGCCCACCTCGGCAAACCCCTGCGCAGCTTCGACGCGCTTGACCTTGACGGAAACCGGGCCCGCAAGCTGGCCCCCCTGACGCTGGACCTGTCGGGCATCGCCAAAGGCTACGGCGTTGACATTCTGGCACAGGTGCTGGTCAACCACGGCGCCGCGCATTTCCTGTGCGGTCTGGACGGCGAGCTTGTGGCCCGTGGCCTGCGCCCTGATGGCCAGCCCTGGGCCGTGGCGCTGGAACAGCCCGACCCCACCCGCCGCAGCGGCCGCGCGATGATTGAACTGACCGACCGCGCCATTGCCACCTCCGGCAGCTACCGCCACTTCGTCACCTTGGGCAAACTCCGCGTCTCCCACACGATGAACCCCCGCACCGGAGGCCCCGCCGTGAACCCGTTGGTCTCGGTCAGCGTCCTGCACGACACCTGCATGGAGGCCGACGCCTGGGCCACCGTCCTCATGGTCCTTGGCGACAAGGCCGGCCCCGACTTCGCCCGCGCCCAGGGCCTGCAGGCCATCTTCCTGACCCAAGCCGCCGAAGAGGTCACCGAAACCCTTACCGGCTTCGCCCCCGCCTGATGTTTCCCACCTGATTTTTCGTACGAAAAATCGAAAACCCAGCGCCCACACCGATTTTTCGTACGAAAAATCGCGCCCTACGGAAGCACCAAAATCGCCCTGAAATCATTCACATTGGTCAGCGTCGGCCCGGTCACCACCTGATCGCCTATGGCACCAAAGAACCCATGCGCATCATTCCGCGCCAGCGCCACAGCGGGGTCAACCCCAGCCGCCCGCGCCTTGGCCAAGGTATCCGGCCCAATCACCGCCCCCGCCACCTCTGCGGCGCCATCCACCCCATCGGTGTCGCAGGCAATCGCATGAATGCCGTGCGCGCCCTGCAGCGCCAAAGCCAAAGCCAGACAAAACTCCGCATTCGGCCCGCCCACGCCATCGCCGCGCCGGGTCACCGTCAACTCCCCCCCCGACACCAGCAGCACCGGAGCCTCCCGCCGCGCCGACAGCGCCAGCTTGGCCATCTGACCCGCCACCTCCCGCGCTTCCCCCTCCAGCGCGTCCCCCAGCAGCCGCACGGAAATCCCAGCCGCTTCGGCCACCGCTTGCGCGGCAGCCAGCGACTGGGCGGGGGCCGCATAAATGCGGCTTTCCGTCCGGGACAGTCTTGGATCGGCGGGACGCACCACGCCAGACGCACCTTGCAAAGCATGCAGGGCCGAGGCCGGAACCTCCGCCCCCCAGCGCGCCAGAATCTCCAAAGCCTGCGCCGGTGTCGTCTCGTCCCCCACTGTCGGCCCCGACCCGATGAACGCCATGTCATCCCCCGGCACGTCAGAGATCATCAGCGCCAGCATCCGCGCCGGATAAGCCGCCGCCGCCAATTGCCCACCCTTCACGCGGGACAAATGCTTGCGCACCGTGTTCATCTGCGAAATCGGCGCCCCGCAGGCCAGCAAAGCCGCATTCACCGCCTGCTTCTCGGCCAGCGTCACCCCCGCCACAGGCGCCACCAGCAAAGCCGAGGCCCCGCCCGAAATCAGCGCCAG